>CAIWWK010000249.1 GCA_903916325.1 Candidatus Firestoneibacteriota bacterium | reverse complement strand
TTGGTGATACTTTATTGGGTCCTGTACATTTTATTGTTACACAATTATTTATATATGGATCTATTTTTAGGTTTTCAAGTAATTTTTGATTGTAATTTTCTGGTTTTAAGGCGTTTTTTAATAATTGGAGAATTTGGTTTTGCTAAGTGCCTTGCAGATGTTCTGAGATATAAGGCTGACCTGAGAAACTTGGCCAGGGAGCGATATCTGAAAGGGAATAAGTCAGGGTTGAAGAGGTTGGCCGCGACCATTCCCGGGATTATTGCGAAAGTTTGCGCTCTCTGGAAAGCACATAGGAGGATATGGCTCCTTGAACGAAAGACGTTCGGTTTGGAAACGATGGACTTGAGATACGGCGGTATAATTGCAAGGCTAAAAGTTATGAAAATGACGTTAAACGCTTACGCTTACGGGAAAAGCGCGAGTATCCCGGAGTTTGAAGAGAAGGATGTAATGCTGTATGGTGAATTCCCGAAGGTTGTTGGATTGCTGTCCCAGAACGTGCAGTCTTTGAATTTGCCGCACAAATAGCCGTTCATCTTAGGCTTAAGTGTGGAAAAATGTCCGGGAAGATTGTAAAATACTTATGCAGTTTGAAAAATGCGGAAACCGGGAGACGCGGATGTATTGCAGAAAGTGCGGCAGGCTTAATGACGACAATTTCTATCAATGTCTTGGCTGCGGAGATGTGCTTCCGCGCCCCGGGCTGGAAGTTAAAAAGAATACTGAAGGCGGAGTCCGAATACCGGATTATACTTCATTCGCGGTAATCGTCGGCGTAACTTCTCTCTTCTTTTGCTGTTTTTTCAGCTTTGTTGGAGCGCCCTTCTCGGTAATAGCCTACAGTTATGCCTCGAAAGCGAAAAGACTAGCTCTTGACGGCAACACTGAAGCCGCGATAAAAGCCTCAAAAACATCCCTTGTCCTTTGTCTTGTTGCTGTCGCGTTAATGCTGCTGGCGCCGCTGATCATTCTTCTGACAGGTTTCGGGGCCCTGCAGGAACTCTCGCAGAGTTTCAGCCGCAGGCATTTCGGAATCTAATTCTCCCGACCGGTTGCTATTGACCTTCATATTTGCTATATTCACAGAATGAACGCTATTACTCTCCTTATAACTGCTCTCCTTGTCTTTGCCCTTGCCTACAGATTTTACGGCGTATTCATTGCCGCCAAAGTTTTGGCTTTCAACGATAAGCAAGAAACCCCTGCGCATCAATTAAAGGACGGGCGCGACTACCACCCGACCAACAAGTGGGTGCTTTTCGGTCATCATTTCGCCGCAATATCCGGAGCCGGACCTCTTGTAGGGCCGGTGTTGGCGGCGCAGTTCGGGTATCTTCCCGGTTTTCTCTGGATTCTCGTGGGCGCGGTCCTGGCCGGGTCCGTTCACGATATGGTAATCCTTTTCGCCTCCGTAAGGCACAGGGGACTCTCGCTTTCAAATATCGCGAAGGAACAGATGGGAACGCCTGCCGGTATTGCTACCGCCTTCGCGGTGTTGTTCATTATCATAACAGCGCTTGCAGGACTGGCTGTGGTGGTAGTAAACGCGCTGGCTGAAAGTCCCTGGGCGGTTTTTACAATTCTGGTCACTATCCCCGCCGCGCTTATCACAGCCTTGTGGATGTATAAGATCAGGCCCGGCAGAATTGTGGAAGCTTCTCTCATAGGCATATCCATTGTTATTCTCGGAGTGGTGCTTGGCGAGCCTATATCCCGGTCAGGATTGGGCGAGTATCTGAGATTTTCAAAGAACACCCTTTCACTTTCACTGCCTGTTTACGGGTTCCTTGCTTCGGTGCTGCCTGTCTGGCTGCTCCTTTGTCCGAGGGATTATCTCAGTTCCTATATGAAGCTCGGGACGATAGTTTTGCTTGCCGCCGGAATACTTATTGTCAATCCTGTTATAAAGATGCCTGCGCTCATGCCTTTCATACACGGAGGCGGGCCAATAATTCCCGGGAAAGTTTGGCCCTATGTTTGTATAACTATCGCCTGCGGGGCGATTAGCGGTTTCCACAGCCTGATAGGTTCGGGAACTACGCCCAAGATGATTAACCGGGAATCCGACATCCTTCCGATAGGTTATGGAGCAATGCTTGCCGAAGGATTGGTTTCCGTGATGGCGCTTATCGCAGCGACCTGTCTGGTCCCGGGGGATTACTTTGCTATTAACCTGAAACCGGAGGTCTTCCAGAAGCTTGGTTACTCAATTTCACAGCTTAACGGTATCCAGGCAATGGTGGGAGAACAGCTGTCCGGGCGTTCGGGCGGCGCCGTGTCCCTGGCGGCGGGTATGGCCATTATTCTGTCCTCCATCCCGGGCATGAAAACCTTGATGGGCTACTGGTATCACTTTGCCATAATGTTCGAGGCGCTTTTCATTCTTACCACGGTTGATACGGGGACCCGCGTGGCAAGATACATCCTGCAGGAAATGCTGAAACCCGTATTTCCGAAATTCGGGAAGAGTTCCTGGATGCCGGGTGTTCTTGTAACGAGTTTTCTGATAAGTCTGGCCTGGGGGTATCTTGTTTACAATAATGATATCTCCTCCATCTGGCCCATGTTCGGAGTGGCAAATCAGTTGCTTGCCTCGGCGGCTCTCTTCATCGGCACTATTTTCATACTGAACCTGACAGAAAAATGGAAGTACGGTCTGATAACTTTCCTGCCCGGAATATTCATGTTTGCGACAACGCTGACCGCGGGCATAATGAATATTACGGTTAATTACCTCCCTGCAAAGTCGTATCTAAACATAGGTCTTTCGGGTATAATGATAGTACTTGTGTTGATAATCTTCGGGGAAACTATTCGCAAAATTGTGTCAATTAGAAAAGACATGGTCTAGATTTGCTTTAGTATTACGTTACAAACGTTAAGAACGTTATAAACCATTTGTACTTTAATTGGAGGCTTTTTATGGATGTCAAAGACGCAATTTTGAAAAGACGCGCTTACAGAGCTTTCAGTCCGGTGTCAATAAGCGATGATACCATGAACGAGCTGGCCATTGCGGCCCAGCTAACGGCTTCCTGTTTCAATAACCAGCCGTGGAAGTTTGTCTTTGTCCGTTCAAAGGAAACTCTCGGCAAGGTTCACGCATGTCTCAGCAGAAACAACGATTGGGTCAAGAACGCCTCGCTAATTATTGCCGCTTTCGCTAAGAAGGACAATGATTGCGTAATTAAAGAGAGGGAGTACTATCTGTTCGATCTTGGGATGGCAGTTTCGGCCATGCAGCTTCGGGCGACGGAACTCGGCCTTGTTGCGCATCCGATAGCAGGTTTTGACCCGGCGGCGCTGAAGCAGGTACTGAATATCCCGGCAGACAATATGCTGCTTGCCATCATCAATGTTGGAAAGAAATCTGAGGATATGAGCCTTATGACCGAAGGCCAGAAATCGGGGGAAAAGGACAGACCGCCCCGCCTTCCGTTAGAGAATATCTATAGCGTTGACACATACAGCGAAAAGCTTAATGTCAAGCCGGTTCACTAAAAATATTTGATTACGCAGATTCCAGAAATGCGATTACGCTGATTAGACGAAATGGAAGGGTTTTATGGCTTTATGTATATCTGCGTAATCTGTCTATCTAATCCTTCTAATCACCTTTACCTTAACTTTCCTTGAAAGACCGTTGCATTTTCGGTATAATTAAATACTTTAAATAACGGAGGTTTTATCATGTCTAAAAGATATAATATTGCAGTTATGGGCGGAGACGGAACAGGCCCGGAAGTCGTCGCGGAAGGGCTCAAGGTTATTAACGCGGCCGAAGCAAAATACGGCTTCAAATTGAACCTTACAAAGTATGATTTCGGCGGGGAAAGATATATGAAGACCGGTGAAACCATACCGGATTCCGCTATTGAGGAGTTCAGGAAGTTCGATTCCATATATCTGGGGGCCATAGGGCACCCGGAGGTAAAGCCGGGTATACTTGAGAAAGGAATACTTTTAAATATCAGGTTCAAACTCGACCAGTACATTAACCTTCGTCCTGTGAAACTCTTCCCGAATGTGGATACACCGCTTAAGGATAAGAAGCCGGAAGACATAGATTTTGTAGTTATCCGCGAGAACTCCGGAGGAATCTACACCGGGATGGGCGGGGCTACGATGGTCGGCACCAAAGACGAAGTGGCGACTCACGTGATGGCCTACACCAGGCCGGTCGTGGACCGCTGCCTGAAGTTCGCTTTCGAGTACGCGAAGAAAAGGAACAGCAAGAAAAAGATGCTGACGCTGGTCCACAAGACCAATGTGCTAACGTATTGCGGTGACCTATGGATGAGGGCGTATACGGAGATGGGAAACAAGTACTACCCTGATATCAAACAGGACTATAACCACGTTGATGCAACCACCATGTGGTTCGTGAAGCAGCCTGAGTACTACGATGTCATTGTCACCGAGAACCTTTTCGGCGATATAATCACAGACCTTGCCGCCATGATACAGGGCGGTCTTGGTGTTGCGGCCGGCGGCAATATCAACCCCGAGGGAGTCTCAATGTTTGAGCCGATGGGCGGAAGCGCGCCGAAATATACCGGCAAGAACGTAATCAATCCAATAGCGGCAATAATGGCCGGGGCAATGATGTTGGATTATATCGGAGAGGAAAAAGCGGCTAGAGCTATAGAGAAGGCTGTTATTGATTCGCTTCTTTCCGGCAAGCTCAAGAGCATGTCAGCCGGCAGGATGGGGATGGGAACAAGGGAAGTTGGGGATTTGGTGGCTGGCAACGTAAAGTAAAACAAAATGCAAGCACTAAGCACTAAACAAAATGCAAAGTGCAAAGTTGCAAAGGACCGTCTGAATTACTGCTGTTTAATGTTTTCGCTCTTTTTTAGAATTTAGAGTTTAGAATTTAGAAATTTTGTCTGGAAATTGGTTTCAGGAGATTAATATGCTTAAGCTTGGATTACCGGCGGGCTCGCTTCAGGAGTCTACCATACAGATGTTCAAGAAAGCCGGATATAAAATATCGGTCGGCTCGCGTTCTTATGTGCCAAAGGTTGACGATCCTGATCTAACCGCAAGATTCATAAGGGCTCAGGAGATTCCGCGATACGTTAATTCCGGCAAGCTGGATTTCGGCCTGACCGGCAAGGACTGGGTTGTTGAGAACGGCGTTGACGGCAAGGTGGTTGAAGTCGTAACGCTGGTTTACGCGAAAAGGACGAGGAGCGTGCTGCGCTGGGTGCTTTGCGTCCCGAATGATTCAAAGATAGAGACTGTTAAGGACCTAAAAGGCAAGAAAATCGCCACGGAGGTAGTGAATATAACCAATAACTATCTCGCAAAGAACGGAGTAAAGGCAGAAGTTGAATTTTCGTGGGGAGCTACCGAAGCGAAACCGCCCGAGCTGGTAGACGCGGTAGTGGAAATAACGGAGACCGGTTCTTCTCTTCGCGCCAACAACCTGAAAATTATAGCCACCGTTATGGAATCTTCCACCGTGATCATAGCCAATAAAGAGACGTGGAAAAACAAGACTAGCCGGGAAAAGATAGAGAACATCGCGCTGCTCCTTCAGGGAGCCTTAGAGGCAGAATCAAAAGTTGGACTTAAGATGAATGTCCCGAAAGTAAAACTGAAGAAGATCTGCGATGAGCTTCCTGCGTTGAAGACACCTACTATTTCCGCTCTCTCAGATTCAGATTGGGTCGCAATCGAGGTCATTATGGACGAGAGCGTTGTCAGGGAGATACTGCCAAAACTCAAAAGACAAGGCGCGCAGGGGATAATCGAGTACCCTCTTAACAAAGTCGTATATTGAGTCCCGCGCGTAAGGCAAGATGACCAGGCAACCAGCATAGAGCCCGGCCCATTTACCGGGCCGGCTTTTTATTAGGAGAACGATGATACTTGTAAATGGTTTGCAGACCCGGAAAATGAGCAGGATAAAAAGCTCCGTAGTTACACTCGGTGTTTTTGACGGCGTGCATGCCGGGCACAGAAAGATCCTTGAAAAAACAGTTGCCGATGCGAAAAAAATGAAAGCAACCGGCATCGCGCTCACTTTTGAGTCGCATCCCATGAAAACAACGCACAGACAGGCTCCAGCCGTAATCACCGATACCGAGAAGAAAGCGGAATTGATATCAGCCGCAGGCATTGACATGCTTGTTGTTATAGATTTCAATAAAAAGTTCGCGTCGATACCTGCTGAAAGGTTTATCACGGAAGTTCTAGTAGGTAAACTTAAAATAAAAAAGGCAGTCGTCGGTTTTGACTACAAGTTCGGACAGGGCGGCACAGGCGACGCCGCTTTGCTGAAAAAGCACGGAAAAATTTACGGTTTTAG
>CAIWWK010000248.1 GCA_903916325.1 Candidatus Firestoneibacteriota bacterium | reverse complement strand
CTGCCCGATGTCGAACCCTTCATTATACTCTCAACTTCCGCGACTGTCGCAATATTAAAATCGCCGACAATAGAATGTTTAAGGCAGGAGGCGGCAACGGCGAAATTCAGCGCCTTCTGCGGGTCGCTTCCGTAGGCCCTGAGGCCGTAAATTAGCCCGCCCATAAATGAATCTCCGCCGCCAACCCTGTCAACCATATGAGTTATCTGATAGACCGGCGCCACATAGATTTTATTGCCGTCGTACAGCAATCCGGACCAGCTGTTATGGCTTGCGCTTACGCTGCCGCGGAGGGTAACTATAATCTTTTGCAATTTTGGAAACTTCTTCTTCAATTCTTCAACGACAAATCTGTACTGTTCCGCTTCCACTTTCCCCGCGGAGACATCGGAGTCCGGCGCCTTAATGCCAAACACCTTTTCGGCGTCTTCCTCGTTGCCGAGCGCGATATCGCAATAATTCAGGAGTTCAGGCATAACCTCGCCTGCTTTCTTTCCCCATTTCCAGAGTTTTGCCCTGAAATTGAGGTCGCAGGATACTGTCAGCCCTTTCTCTTTGGCCTTCTTTACGCCCTCCAGGCAGGCCTCCGCGGCGCCCTTGCTTACAGCCGGAGTTATTCCCGTCCAGTGGAACCAATCAGCCCCGTCAAGCGCTTTGTCCCAGTCAATCATTCCCTTTTCAATTGAGGCAAACGAAGAGTTCGCGCGGTCATAGACAACCTTACTGCCTCTCTGCATCGCGCCGTTCTCAAGGAAATAGATGCCAAGCCGCTCTCCGCCCCGTAAGATATGCCCGGTGCCGATACCATAGCCGCGCATAAAGTGAAGGCAGGCGTCCCCAATGTCGTTATCAGGCAGCCTGGTCACGAAATCCACCGGGACCTTAAAGTTGGCGAGTGATGCCGCCACATTGGCCTCTCCCCCTCCGTAGACAACATCAAAAGAGGATGCCTGGCTAAACCTTAAATAGCCCGGAGGACATAAACGCAGCATCACTTCACCAAAAGTCACCACTTTTTTTGACATTTTCCCTCCGTACGTCTATCTGATTATTTTATCATTTTTATAGTCATTCCAGACGCTCTCAAACCAGAAAGTTTTGTCAGGCAGAGGCCGCGCTTTACGCCAGGCGCTTATAAACCTGCCGTTCCTGAAACAGGTCTCGAGCACTCTGTCAGAGTGCCGCTTTCCCGGTTTGGTGAATTTCCATTCCTTCCCAAGCGCCTTGTGCGGGAGAATACCTCCGCGATTCATCACAATATATGACCCCCTGCTTGTTCCGCCTGTGTTGACGTAATATTTTATTGCTTCAAGGTACGCGAGTTGAGTAAAAGACAATTCTACTGTTTTTAGCAGGTATAGCAGGTCTTCGTGCTTCCCGGCCTTGAGCAAGGATAACCGCTTGTATTCCGCACGGGCTTCTTTAAGGACTGTTTCAATATGCCCGGCAGGCCGTATCTGAGCCCCGTATTTTGACATCCTTTCCCTGATACTGTTCCTGAAAGCCGTCAAGGCCTCTCTGCTTACGCCCTCCGTTTTGTTTACTCTCGCCAGCAGCCGGCCCGTCTTTGCGCGGAGCACTTTCCCTGGTTTCACCGCAGACTCTTTATTATATCTTCTTGAAATATATTGCGCGCAGCGGAATCCGCCTACCTGCCCGGAGTTAAGCGCCGAGCCGCCGGGGCGGTAAACTCCGTGGGTGCCGTTAACTTCTCCTACCGCAAAAAGGTGTTTGATGTCCGTTTCCCACCAGATATTTCCGGAAAGCCCGCCGTTATTGTGCTGCGCGCAAACGGCAATCTCGAGAGGTTCCTTCGCGAGGTCGATATTATTCCCGCGGTAAAGTTCTATTGCCGCCGGATTCATCTTCTTCAGCCGTTCATACGGAGTTTTAAGCAGCGCGCCGGACTTCTTTAGATAAATATACGCCTCCGCGGAGAGTCCTTTCAGTTTGAATTTCCCTGAGGCCGCCCGAAAAGACGGGTTCCTTCTGAAATCCATAAACACGCGCCTTCCTTTTACTTTTGTTTCCCGGTAAACCAGCAAATCAATCAGGGATGAGCCGTGATTTCCGATTTTCCGCGGGTCAAAAGGCCATTGATATCCTTTCAAAAATATTGCGCTTGCCAGTTTTCCGATTGACGGGAAGAATTCGTTCAGGAACTCTTTCTCCTCTTTGCCGTAAGCATCCGTTGAAAAGTACCTCGGAATTGCCTGCTGGTAGGTTCCCGAAAGATTCCATCTGAATTTTATTGAAGCGAGTCCGTATTGCGACTCTGTCAGGTTCTTTGCCTTCGCTCCTAGCATAAGCGCAAGCCCGATGCTTCCCGTCTGGCTGCCTGGATAAACAGAGTCTTTGTAGATTCCCGCGGGCCCTCCGGTGGCAAGAACAATATTTTCGCATTCGAAACATCTGAAAGCCTTCACGGTGTCCTTCAGGCGCCTCTTATCAAGAGCCAGAAAACCTGTGACCTTCTTCCCGGCGCCCGTCCCCGCGCATATAAGTTCTATTACTTCCAGCCTGTCAATAATCCGTATCTTTAATTCCTTCGAGCGCTT
>CAIWWK010000247.1 GCA_903916325.1 Candidatus Firestoneibacteriota bacterium | reverse complement strand
CAATATCTCACCTCTCAAAACAGGACACACGAAGTGTGGCCTATGAACGTCAGTACCGTGATAAACTGTTCCAACCAGTTACTTTCTTGTAAAAACTATCGCTTCATTACCCGCCGACCCTACTATTTCGGAATTCTCGGCGATGGTTTTGTTCAGTATTTCCTGCGAGAGCGCGTCTTCCACGTAGCGCTGAATTGCCCTCTTTAAAGGCCTCGCGCCAAAGAGAGGGTCATACCCCTTCTCTATCAGGAAGTTCTTGGCCGATTCATCCAGCAGCAGCTTAACGCCTTTCTCTTTCAGCCTCCTTTCAACTTTCCGGATGAGAAGATCAACTATGCCTGTCAAATTGCTCTTTGTCAGCTGGTGGAAAACTATTATGTCGTCAATCCTGTTCAGGAATTCCGGATTGAAGGCCTTCTTAAGCTCTGCCATTACCTTGTCCCTCATGTCAGTGTGCTGAGCGCCCTCTTCCGCCATCTTGAAACCGAGAGAGGATGCCCTCTCTATTGACCTGGCGCCGATATTGCTGGTCATGATCAATACTGTATTCTTAAAATCCACGGTCCGTCCGAACGAGTCCGTCAGCCTTCCCTCGTCAAGCACCTGCAGCAGGGTATTGAATACTTCGGGATGAGCTTTCTCTATCTCGTCAAAGAGCACGACTGAGTAGGGCCGGCGCCTGATTTTTTCCGTGAGCTGCCCGCCTTCATCGTAGCCGACATACCCGGGAGGGGCTCCCACCAGGCGGGATACCGCGAACTTTTCGGAATATTCCGACATATCGACGCGTATCAGAGCGTTCTCGTCCTCAAACAGGAATTCCGCGAGAGTCCTGGCAAGTTCGGTCTTTCCGACCCCGGTAGGCCCGAGGAAAATAAAAGTCCCTATTGGTTTTTTGGGGTCCGCTATTCCGGCGCGGGATCTTTGTATCGCCTTAGTTACGGCTTCTATCGCTTCCTCCTGTCCGACGACTCTGTTGTGCAGAGCGTCTCCCATCTTCAGCAGCTTCTCGGATTCTTTCTCCTCAAGTTTAAAAACGGGTATCCCGGTCCACTGCGAAACGACCTTGGCGATGTCTTCCGGGCCGATGATCCTTGTTTCTGTCACTTTCGTTTTTTCCCAGCCGGACTTTACCTTATCAAGCCTGCCTTTTAATTCAGCGATGCGGTCGCGCAAGTTCGCGGCTTTCTCAAATTCCTGAGCCTTGACGGCGGCGTCTTTTTCCTTCATTGCCTCGCCCAGTTCCCTCTCCGCGTCGATCACTTCCTGCGGACGGGTGCTTCCGGCAAGCTTGGCTCTCGCGCCGGATTCATCGATAATGTCTATAGCCTTGTCAGGCAGAAACCTCCCGGTAATATATCTTTCTGAAAGCAGCGCCGCTTCGCGCAGAGCCTCGTCCGAGAATTTGACTTTGTGATGCAGTTCATACCTGTCGCGCAGGCCTTTGAGAATAAGGATGGTCTCGTCTACCGATGGAGGATTCACTATCACGGTCTGAAACCTTCTCTCCAAACCGCCGTCCTTCTCGATATGCTTTCTGTATTCGTTCAGCGTCGTCGCGCCGACACACTGTATTTCTCCGCGAGAGAGCGCGGGTTTCAGCATGTTTGAGGCGTCAATAGCTCCTTCCGCCGCGCCCGCGCCGACCAGGGTGTGCAGTTCGTCAATGAAAACTATAACGTTTCCGCTGTTTCTAAGTTCGGTCATTACCGCTTTTAATCTTTCCTCGAATTCGCCGCGGTACTTGGTGCCAGCGACCATTGCCGCAAGATCCAAAGTTACGACCCTGCGCCCGGCCAGAAGCTCAGGGACATTGCCTGAGACTATCTTTTGCGCCAGCCCTTCAACTATGGCGGTCTTTCCTACCCCGGCTTCGCCGAGCAAGACAGGATTATTCTTCGTCCTTCTTGAAAGTATCTGGGTAACTCGCTCTATTTCGTTTTCCCTGCCTATAACCGGATCAAGTTTGCCGTCGCGCGCGAGCAGCGTCAGGTCGCGGGAGAAAAGATCCAGCGCCGGAGTTTTCGTTTTGGCGCCCGGGAGCGGCTGGGAAGATTGCGTGGCTGCCGGCCCCGGCTGCTGAAGCGAAGGCGAGGATTTCTGAGTTGCCGCCCCGCCGAGCAGTTCTACCGACAGTTCTCTGGCCTTCTCAAGCGTAACTCCGAGCCCCGAAAGCAACCTCGCAGCTGAACTCTCTCCTTCTTTAATCACGCCCAGCAGCAGATGTTCGGTCCCGACATAGTTGTGACTAAGGTGGGACGCCTCTTCAAAAGCAAGTTCCAGTGTCTTTTTTGCTTTGGGAGTGAAGGGCAGCTCGTCAAGCAGCATTATACCCGTGCCGCTGGAAAGCCCGCCTTCAGTATCCTTCTTAAGTTTCGGAATGTTCACGCCCAGCTGTTTTAGCACGGCTATCGCGACTCCCGTGCCTTCTTTGATAAGACCGAGCAGCACGTGTTCGGGGCCGACATAATCGTGTTTAAGACGGGCCGCCTCTTCCTTGGCGTACCTTATTACTGTCTGAGCCCTTTCGGTAAATTTATGAAACATTTGTGCTCCTTTTCCCGGGAGAAATTTTTGAATCAATCCCGGAGTTTATTCCGGATAAGTTCCGCCCTCTTTATATCGCGCGCTTCCTCCGGCATGGGTTTGCCGCTAATCCGCTGGATATGCCCCGGCTGGGCGGAGATCAACAGTTCGTTTATCGTTTTCAATTTTACTTTTATTATGCCTGTCTCCGCGCCAAGCCGAAGCGATGAAAGCAGGGTAATCGCCTCTTCGAAACTTATGGTCCGCGCGCTTTTAAGCAGCCCGTACGCCCTCCAGATATTGTCCTCAATCTTTGCTTTATTTGTCTTGAAAAGCGAGGCTCTTGCCTTGTGCTCGTTTTCCATTATCTGTCTGGTAATTCTCTCGATATTAACTATAATCTCGCTCTCGGTCTGGGAAAGTGAAATCTGATTGCTGATCTGGAAGAACGCGGTCCTGATTTCGATGCCTTCCCCGTAAAAACCGCGCACTACCAGCCCGAGCTGGTTCATGCGCTGGAGTATCTTATTTATATCCTTGCTGATTACCAGCGCCGGCAGGTGCACCATCATGGAGGCCCTAAGTCCGGTCCCGGTGTTTGTGGGACAGGCTGTCAGGTAGCCCGCTTCCGGAGAGAACGCGAAAGCAAGTTCACGCTCGAGCTCGGTGTCCAGCGTGTCAAGTTTCCGCCAGCACTCCTGCAGCTGGATGCCGGGAAGAATCACCTGCATTCTAAGATGGTCTTCCTCGTTCACCATGACGCTGATCGACTCGTCTTTTGAGAATATTACCGCCCTCTTCCGGTCTGCTGCGGCATGGTCGTAGCTTATGAGGTGCCGTTCCACCAGCAGGTATCTGTCTATATCGTCAAGCTGATTAATGGAGACAATATGCGCGTTTTTTAACGCCTTGCTTTTTGCGGCCGCTTTTTTTACCTGAGCGAATATTTTTTCGTAATCCTGGTCCCGGAGGAGCTGCGGAAACACGAATCCCCCGATGTTTCTCGCCAGCCTAACCCTGCTGGAGATAACAACGTCGGAATCCGGCCCCTTGCTGTTTATCCACTTGCCGGATTTATTAATTAATTCCTCAAACATAAGACCTCGATGAATCTAGGAGAATAATTCCTTAAATCGTTCTTAACGTTTATAAGCCGCACTTCGTGCGTCTT
>CAIWWK010000246.1 GCA_903916325.1 Candidatus Firestoneibacteriota bacterium | reverse complement strand
GTTTACCGGGCTGATAACCGGATTTAGAATGGCAACTTAGTCGGAAGAAACAAAAAACTGAAAGGATTCATACGAAATCGTATTTTTAAGCACAAAGCGGTCAATACCGGAGCTGCGGAAATTGATTACAACACAGGCTCACGGTCGGCGCACTCCATAATCCATGAGTTCTTAATTAGTAATCCACGAAGCGGCGGGCAGATGGCAGAGGAGCGGATGTGCGGAGGCGCAAAAGCGGCAGACCAAAAAGGCAAGCACTAATAAATATAGGGGCTACATCCTTCTGCGCATCTGAACTTCTGAGCATCATATTTGCACTTTCCTGTAAACCTCAATATTCATTTCCGTCATCATCTTCACGCTGTACTGGCTCTTTACGCCTTCCCTTCCCGCTTCGCCAAATTTACCGGCAAGCGCCGGTTCATCGTAAAATTTTTTAAGCAAAGCGGCAAGGCCGGAGACGGAACCGGGTTTGTAGAGCAACCCACCGCCTGTGTTTTTGATAATATCCCTGTACGCGCCGTGGTCCGGCAGGCCGACTGGAATGCCGGCGGCCAGGGCTTCAAGCGCGGCTATGCCTTTTGACTCCGGAAATAAACTGGGAACTGAAAAAACCGAACTGGCTTTGAAGAATTCTTTTTTTGCGGCAAACTTAAGCCGTCCGAGATATTTAAACCTATTCTCTATTCCCGCAGACGCAACCTTCTTCTTAACTTCTTCGAAATATGTTTTTGATTCACCGTCAAGTATCTCTCCCCCGGCCAAAAGATACGCGTCAGCCTTGTGCTCTTTAACGAGGATGATAAAGGCGCTAAGAAGCTCGTCAAAACCCTTTGCCCTGTTCAGTTTGGAGAGAAACCCGACGGTAAAGGGGGTTTTCCTCCTCTTTATGCCTTCATAAAGCGAAGCGTTGACCGAAGGATTGACCGCAGAAATGCTTTCCGGACTTCTGCCGAGAAATACGGCCATTATCTTTGAATACTCGGCCGAATGAGAAACAAAAGCGTCCACGGCAAGAACATTCTTCCTTAAGGCTTCTATTGAGCCTGTCCTGTAAGGCTCGCCGAGCAGCGAGATAAAGGCCTCTTCCCCCATCAGCTGGCAGACTACAGGCGCCTTTAATTCCCTTTTTATCTCCGGCGCCAGCGCCGAGAGCATTGAGTTTGAAAGCACGCAGACGTCATAGGGCGCTGACTTTTTCAATTCTTCCATAACGCCCGCGAGATCAAGCGCCTGGTTGCCTCCCTTTCCCTTTAGCACGGACAGAGTCATCTCTCCCAGTTGAACCGGGCTCACATCCATACCGAACCCGAGCGCGAAGTTGACAACCGAGGGAAGTTCAAAGAGCCTGTTTAAGGCGAACGGTTTTTTGCGGAAGAGAGCGAATTTCTGGCGGAGATAGGTGTTAATGCCGCTGTAGTGAATTTTATTAACCGGCAGCGGGGGAGCGTCAAAATCAACGGAGAGCGGCGTGTACATATCAATGACTTTTACATCGTGCCCCGAATCAATCAGGGATTGGATGAGCAGGATGTCGTGAAGGCAGGAGCCGCAGTAGCTTTTCCCGGCGCCGGCGGTAATAAAAGCGATTCTCATGGATACCCTCAAAAGATAAAGGCGATTAAAAGTTCATAAGGTTTGTAAGGTTCATAAAGTTTATAAGGTAAATACAAAACCAGAGCTCAATAAACCTTATTAACTTTATAAACTTCTTCTTTTGCCTTACAAACTTTTGCTCTTACCTTACAAACTTTTATCTTTTATTGTCACGGCCGCGGTTGGACATCTTACGGCAACCTCTTTCGCAACCAATTTTATCGCTTCGCTCATCTTCGCGCCCAGCGGGGCGCCCATCTTAATCGTAAAACCCCTGCCGATGAAAGTCAGGCCGAGCCCGTCCTTATGCTGTTCGGTGATTTTGACGCAGATGCCGCAGGCAATGCACTTTCCGGGCTGGTAAACCACCAGCGGGTGCGAAGCGTCCTGCGCGAACTTTCTTCTTTCCCCCTGGTACTTCAGCCGGTCCGCGCCGTATTCTTCCGAAATCCGCTTCAGGCGGCAGCCGCGGAGCTTCCTGCAGTCGCAGCGCATGCACCTTGCGGCTTCCTTTAATGCCTCGTCATCGGTGAAACTCTTTCTCGCCTCGCCGGGATTTTCCTTGAGGTGCTTGCCGTCAACCGAGCCCCTTAATACGCGCTTTTCGGAACTTATGCCTGCCATCATCTCAGAAAGTTCCGCCTCGCTGATAGCCCCCATTCTGACGGAAAAGAGTTTCTTGTCCTTTCCCGGAGTTCCCTGAAGCAGAAAACCTGCCATTATCTTTGCCGCGCTCCTGCCTGAAGCTACGGAGCGAACGGCCAGTCCGGTCTTTGAGACGCAATCACCGCCGGCGAAAACCCCGAAGACCGAGGTCATCATCGTTTCTTTTCCCGCAACAACTCCGTTCTTTCCGGTTTCCAGCCCCTCTGCCTTAAGCGCCGCCAGGTCTTCCGGTTTCGCACCGGTACCGAGGAAAACCGCCTGGTATTCCTTTAATAGTTCAACAATATGCAGTTCTTTACCAAGCCTCTTCCCGTGTTCAAATTTAACGCCGATATCCTTAATTATGCCTATTTCAGCGTCAAGAACCGAGTCCAAAAGCCTTTCTTTTGAAATTGCGTACCTGAGGGTTCCTCCCGGCTTTTCCTGTGCGTCAAAAACCGTGACCTCAATTCCTTCCTGTCTCAGATAATACGCGCAGGAAAGCCCCGCAGGGCCGGAGCCTATAACCGCCGCTTTCTTTCCGGTACTTTCTTTTACTTCCGGATGATAGGGAACCTTGCTTGCCAGGTCCCTGTCGGCCGCGAAACGCCGCAGGTGACATATCGCCACCGGCTCGTCAACTTTCGCCCGCCTGCAGTTTTTCTCGCAAATCTCCGGGCAGATACGCGCAAGCACTGCCGGAAGCGCAACGCTCTTTTTTATAGTCTTTATCGCCTCGCCGTATTTGCCGTGAAGAATCTCGTTTATGAATTTCGGAGATTCAATGTTCGCGGGACAGCCGAGACGGCAGGGGCCTTCGCAATCGCCGTTATGGTCGGAGAGCAGAAGTTCCAGCGCGGCCTTTCGTGCGTCCGTCACCTTCCTGCTGTTGGTGGTAATGACCATGTCCCGTTCAATCTTCGCGGTGCAGGCGGGCAGGAGGTGTTTCTTTCCCTCAACCTCAACCACACAGACAAAACAAGATGTAATGGCGCCGATCGCTTTGTAATAACAGAGCGTCGGGATCTTTATCCCGGCGGCCTCGGCGGCCTCAAGAATGGTAGCGCCCTCCGGGGCGCTAATCTTCTTTTTATCTATTTCTATTAAGATCTCTTTCTCCATTACCTCTAACCTCGTTGAAACATTAATGATTACGCAGATTAGATAGAGCGATTACACAGATTAGAGCATGATTTAATCCGCGTAATCCCATTAAGCTCTATCCACAGCCTCTGATTTACAAACTGCCTTGCAGGTGTCGCACTTAATGCATTTCGTCTGGTCTATCTGGTGTTTCTCGTAGGGTTTAAAGGCTATCGCATCTCCCGGGCAGTTCTGCGCGCAGAGAGTGCAGCCGATACACTTGTCGTTAATGTTGTATTTAATCAGCGCTTTGCATTTTCCGGCGGGACATTTGCCCTTGATATGGGCCTCGTACTCATCTTTAAAATACTTCAGCGTGGAAAGGACCGGGTTTGGAGCGGTCTTGCCCAGCCCGCACAAGCTGTTCTCTTTCACTTTTACCGCGAGGTCTTCCAATTCTATGATGTCGGCCTCTCTCGCCTTCCCTTCGGTAAACTTCTCGAGGAGCTCCTTCATTCTTTTCGTGCCGATGCGGCAGAAAGTGCATTTTCCGCAGGATTCATCCTGCGTGAATTCCAGAAAGTACTTCGCCATATCCACCATGCAATCCGTGTCATCGAGCACAACCAGCCCGCCGGAGCCCATAATAGCGCCTTTTTCAGTAAGCCGGTCATAATCAACTTTGGTATCGGCAAGGGATTCAGGAATGCAGCCGCCCGAAGGACCGCCTATCTGAACAGCCTTGAATTTGCGCCCTTTTAGCGCCCCGCCGCCTATATTTTCAACTATATCCCTGATGGTTATTCCCATAGGGACCTCAATAAGGCCGCCCCTCGTTATCTTTCCGGCCAGCGCGAAAACCTTTGTTCCCTTGCTGTTTTCCGTCCCGGTGCCGGCAAAGGCGGCCGCGCCCTTTCGCATTATCCAGGGCACATTCGCGTAGGTTTCAACGTTATTTATCAGCGTTGGCTTTCCGAAAAGGCCTTTTTCCGCCGGAAACGGCGGGCGGTAACGTGGATTGCCCCTTCTGCCTTCCACGGATTCCATAAGCGCGGTCTCTTCTCCGCAGACAAAAGCCCCCGCGCCTTTCTTCACGGTGAGGTTCAGTGATACCCCCGTCCCGAAAAGATTGAAACCGAGCATTCCGCGCTTTTCGCAGACAGCGATGGCTTCTTCTATGTGTTCTATCGCAAGGGGGTATTCGTCCCGGATATAAAGTATCCCCTTGCTAGCCCCGACGGCGTACGCCGCTATCGCCATTCCTTCAAGCACACGGTACGGATATGACTCCAGAAGCATCCTGTCCATAAAAGCGCCCGGGTCTCCCTCGTCGCCGTTGCAGATGATATATTTTTCTCCCTCTTTCCTGGAAACCAGCGCCCATTTTTTCCAGGTCGGAAAGCCCGCCCCGCCTCTTCCGCGAAGGCCGGATTCCTTGATCTCCTCAATAACATCATCGCATTTTTTTGTCTTTAGGACAGTCTCTAAGGCCTTGAACCCTTCGTGCGAAATATATTCCTCTATATCTATCGGGTCTATCTGGCCGCTGTATTCCAGGGTTATTCTTTTCTGCTTCTCAAGAAAATTGTTCAGCTCGGCGTCGCCCGATTCTTTTGGAGCGTTCTTCTCGTCAAGATAGAAAGAGCCCGTGATATTTTTCACGGCCACCGCGAGGCGGCGGGCTAAACTTCCGGGCTTGATATGCTTCTTCGCAATCTTTCCGATATCTTCCGGTTTGACATTCGTGTAGTGAACGGAGAGTCCCTGGGAAGTTATTATCTCGACTAGCGGGGTATGCGAGCAGACGCCGACACAGCCAACGCGCTTGGTAACGGCGTTGGCGCCGGACATCGCGATGTACCTGTCAACCTCTTCCCTGACGCTTTGGCTTCCTCCCGCGACACAGCAGGAACCAAGACCAATGCGCACCTCAACGGGTTTTAACCCGTTTTTCCCTGGCGCGAAACCGGCGTTTTTTTCCGCCAGCTTCTCTTTCTGCCGCCCGGAAAGCTTCAGAAAGCCGCTTATCATTGCAGGGACGCTTTGCGGCGTAATATGCCCGTAGGTTATGCCGTCTATTTTTACCACCGGGGCCAGCGTGCAACAGCCGAAACAGGAAGCGCGGTCAACGGTAAAGAGCCGGTCCTTGTCGGTATCGTCGTTCTCAGAGATCTTTAAATGCCTTTTAAGCGAATCGGTAACAAGCTGCGCGCCCTTTACATGGCAGGCCGTGCCGTGGCAGACCTGTATAAAGTGCTTGCCGACAGGAGTATGCCTGAAATGCGTGTAAAACGTTGATACTCCGGTGATCCTGGCAGGTGTTATGCCGCTCTTCGCGCAGACATATTCCAGCGCCTCTTTGGGCAGATACCTGTATTCCTTCTGGATGTCCTGAAGAATAGGTATAACT
>CAIWWK010000245.1 GCA_903916325.1 Candidatus Firestoneibacteriota bacterium | reverse complement strand
TTGATTACACCGATAGACCATTATGGTGCCTATCGGTGCCATCGGTCAAAATCGGTGTAATCACACTTTCTTTCAGGTGTAAACAAGTAAGCAGTAAGAAACTTCACAATTACACTTGCATTGCTCTCATTATGATAACGGAACGCTTATTGCCTGTCAATATTATTGGAACCGCAATTCTTCCGGAATGCTTAAGAGCTTGTGAAGTGAATCAACAACGGCTCCACAGCATTGCTGATTTGCAACTACCAACAAGTTGCTATGGCAACACACTGTAAGCGCTTTTTCGCAAATGCTCTATCCTAATCTCCAAACGATATCCCAAGTTCTTTTGCCGCTGTTATTTCATCCGAATCCACGGGAACGCTCTTCATTTTGCCTACTGCTTCCTCCAGTGGCACGAAGACGACATCGGGCGGCCTAAGCGCCACCATGACCCCATACTTCCTTTCTTTTATGGCCCGGACCGCTGCGGCACCGAACCTTGTTGCCGTCAGCCTGTCAAAGGTTGTGGGATGGCCTCCCCGCTGAAGGTGTCCGAGCACCAGCGACCTTGATTCTCTGCCGGTCTTCTTCGTTATCTCTTTCGCGAGCCAGTCCCCGATGCCGCCAAGCAGGACTTCCTGGCGGCCTTCTGACTTCGCATCTTTGGTAAAGAGGCCGCCGCCCGCGGGTTTCGCGCCCTCGGCTACAACAACAATGCAGAAGTTCTTCTTCGTTCTGTACCGGTCCTCCACCTTTTCGCAAACCTTTTCAACGCTGAAGGGTATCTCGGGAATTAGAATGACATCTGCGCCCCCCGCGATGCCTGAATTGAGGGTAATCCAGCCGGCGTACCGCCCCATAAGCTCAACGACCATTACGCGCTGGTGGCTTTCGGCCGTTGAATGGAGTTTGTCTATTGCATCTGTCGCGGTGCTTACTGCAGTATCAAACCCGAAAGTGATCACGGTCGCGGAAAGGTCGTTATCTATGGTCTTGGGCACGCCGACAATGGGGACGCCCTTGTCTTTGAGGCGCTTGGCAATCTTTAGGGTGCCGTCGCCGCCAATACAGACGAGAGCGTCCAGTCCGAGCTTCTTGAATCCTTTCACGGCATCGTCGGATTTGTCGACGATAACGGGTTTACCGCCTTTTTTCACGGAGTACTCAAAAGGATTTCCCCTGTTGGTCGTTCCCAGAATTGTGCCGCCCATAGTGAGGATGCCTGCAATATCGTGTGAACGGAGTTCTTTAGCGGAGGAAGGATCCATAAGACCTTCAAAACCTTTTTGGATGCCGATGACTTTCCAGCCAAGATTAAATGAACTTTTTACCACAGCCCTAATGACAGCGTTCAGACCCGGGCAATCTCCGCCGCCGGTAAGGACTCCTATCGTTTTTTTCTTTGCCATATCAAACCTCCGCGATAATATTAGTTTGGCGCGCCATGAAATTATACTACCGAGATATCATTTATTCATACAAGAAAATTTGCGTCCTGCCAAAGAAATATTTATTATGTCCTAACGGCAAGATGAAAAACCTGTGGGATGCAGTGTTTCCGGAGAGTCATCTGGCACGAAGAAACAAACAAAATGCACAGAGGGGTGAATGGCTGACAAAAGCCAACCATCCAACCCCTCGCTTTCAGGCTAGAAACTAATTTTTCCTTCCACGAATATTCCGCTCAGTTTGATGCTGAGAGAATAGTTGTTCGTTTTTATATCCTCGCCGAAGAAGATGTCTTCATAGCGGTAGCCGCCGCTTACTTCAAAGAAGGGCAGAGGCTTGAGGACTGCCGCGGCTTCGTACATATAGGATGAGCCGGTCGACTTGGTGCTTCCCGGGCCGGAGGGATTGATATAATCAACGGTGTTTGAGGTCACAGGATAGCCGATTATTTCTCCGCGAAGACCTATGCCCCCAAGATCTACCGTGAGCCTCGCGCCTGCTCCGGCAAGGAAATAGTTAATGATGAAATGGCCCGCGTCCCCGGCGGCTACCATAGTAGCGCCGTTCTTCCAGTCATAGAAGTTCTTGCGGGTGTAGACATACTGCGCGCTGCCGAAGATGTCGGCTTTGAACGCCCCGAAACCGAGAGAGAACCCGGGATCAACCCGGCCGCCAATTATAGTCGCGTCAATTGTAGTGGTCATATTGCCGGAGCCGGGCATATTGTCCAGATACATTGTCTGCTTGCCGACGGTCCCGTATCTCGCCTTTATATCGGCGCCGATGGGACCAAGAAGCGGAAGCCTTAAAGAACCCTCATAGATGACGGCAGGAAAATCACCATGCACAAACGAAGTCGGAAATGTCGAGAGTTTCTCCGAGTAATTGCCTGTACTCGCGTTAAACCACCTTCCCGAGATATCAATGCCTACAACTCCCGCAAAAACAGATGAAGTGAGTATACTGACCAGGACTGCAATAAATGTTTTTTTCATAGTTCCCCCTTTTGAATTTACGTTGTCAAATGTTAGCAGAAACTGTATTCAGAGTAAAGAATTAATTAGAGGGCTTTAATGAAGATTTGATTAAGATTTCGGGTTGAGGACATGATTTTGGTTTTGATTTGGTTTTGATTTGGTTTTGATTTGGTTTTGATTTGGTTTTGTTCTTGCTTTTGACCTTAATTAGCAATTAGTAATCAGTAATTAGTAATCGCTCTTAATCTGGCGTCCCCTACGGGAGTCGAACCCGTCCTACCACCTTGAAAGGGTGGTGACCTAACCAATAGTCTAAGGGGACGTATTGGCAAGAAAAGTGATTATACACAAAGAATGGGCGATATTCAAGGGGATTTATGTGGGTGTGGGCAAATTCGAAATTCGAAGCACTAAATTCGAAACAAAAAGCAAGAAACAAAAGCAAAAGAGACTATGGCCTTTCCACGCAGCGGTTCATAACATAGCCGATGATGTAGAGCCGGATGGAGGGTGTAGCGTAAAGGCTAATGAACTTCTTGATATTCTCAATATCTTCTTTTTTCTTGGTTAGCTCATAGAAAACCTTGTTATCAATTTTGATAACTTCCAACAAATGCGACTTTACAAGCTCTGAGAGAGACTCGTCAATATCTGCGGTCTTATCGCCGGTAAACTCCAGGAGGGTTTCCCGGTCTAATCGGGAGGCGGGATTTATCCCGAAGAATCTTACTATATCGAGCTTGGTGAAGTTACAGATATGCAGGCCGTTAAACTTCAATATATCGGCGCTGATATGCTTATTTAAAAGCGTAACTGCGATATCCATATCCCCCCTAATTATTGTTGTTCCTTTAAGTCTATTTGTCAAGCGCGCAATCAACACGGCAACTTTGTATTGAATTTCAAAGGGTAAAATGATAGCATTAGAAACTGTAAGCAATCAGGCTTTTTACCGGAGGCAGTAAAATATGATGCAATTTCTTCGCAAACACATGAAATGGATTTTTCTATTCGTCGCCATTTGCTTCATTGCCACCATAGCCTTCGTCTGGAGTGGTGTTAATAAGACGGAAACGGGGAGCGAAAACAACGTGCTTGCCATTGCCGGAGGCAAAGAAATCAGGCTGGCTGAATTTGAACGCAATTGGACCGAGGTCATCCAGGCAAACAAAATAGAAGAGTCCAATATGCCGCCTATCCAGGCAATCATGTTCAAAAAACAGCTTTTAAATGAGATGATTTTTGAAATCTTGGTTAAAAAATACTTTTCTTCCGGCGCCATAAAACTTACGGACGAAGACAATGAGCGTGTAAAGGCCTACATATTATACATCTGCAAACAGCAGTACAATATCGACAGCTCATCTCTCGACTCGAACGGTTTCAGAAAAGTGAAAGACATGGCAAGCTACTATTTCTACCGCGAGAAACTCACTAGCCTCATTCAGGAGCAGGTAAGGTTATCCTCTGCAGAGATAACCGAGGAATTCCTAAAGAAGAACGAACAGAGAAAATTTAAGTACATAAATATAGACTCGGCAAAGTTTGCCGCACTTACGGCGATAGGAACAAATGACGCAAAGACCTACTTTGACACAAATAAACTATACTTCAAAACGCCCGAAGAATACAGGATGCAGATTGTTTCAGGCAATATTTCACTTGATAAGGCAAAACTGCTTGCCGCGGACGCGACAAAAAAGAATGATTTGCTTGCGGCATCCGCCCTCATGGGACTAAAGGCAGGCATAGTCAAGTTCTCCCTCTCAGAACTAATACCGGGCGTAGATTTTGACGCCAGCGAAGAAGTAAAGAAATTCCTTAAAACATGCTCGGCAGGCGAAGTCACGGCGCCGATAAAAGCCAGAAAAGGTTATGTGGTCGCCAGATTCCTGGAAAAGCTTCCGGCAGGAGAGATGAACTTTGAAAGCGTAAAAGGCGCTATTGAGAACAGGCTCAAGATTGACAAATCCCTGCCTCTCGCGGAAGCCGAAGGCAATAAACTGATATCAGAGATGACGACAGGAAAAACCTTCGAACAGGCAGCAGCCGGCTACAAGATCTCAACCACCGGTTTTGTTAAGTCAACCGACATTTCAAAAGATACTGAAGAATTTTCCCTGCTGCTTAACGGCGGATTCACCATACCCAAAACCGGCGGCGCGAGGACAGTCAGGCACAACGGCGGCTGTTTTGTCGTCCAGTTAATTGATGTCAAACAACCCACACGGGACCAGTTGAGCAAGGACGCGGAAACAATCAAGAAGAATATGACTGAAACAAAACAAAAAGCATTGCAAGGCGAATTCTCAGGCTGGCTGAGGAAGAAGTATAAGGTTGTGGATAATTCGGACAAGATCTTTAATAAAAGTTTATAAGGTTTATAAGGTTTGTAAAGTTTGTAA
>CAIWWK010000244.1 GCA_903916325.1 Candidatus Firestoneibacteriota bacterium | reverse complement strand
TCGTTCCGGGGAAAGACGGGCCTGAAGTCAAGGAACTCTGGAATTCTTCCCTCCAGGGCGATGAGTTCTTTGCTTCGCCTTTGATAGACAGCGGGTTTGTTTACACGGTCAGCAACAACGCCATTTTCTCCGTGCTAGACGGGCAAACCGGCGCCCCGATACTCTCCAAAAAACTTGATATAGTCCCCTATCTTTACCAGAGTCTAAGCCTCGCGGGAAAGGCCATATTTCTCGGCAACAATCTCGGAAGAACCGCTGTTATAGAGCCCGGCAAAGAAGGCAAGGTCCTTTCGCTAAATAATCTTTCCCTTGGCTCCGAATCCACCCCTGTATTTGAAAACAATGGGGACAGAGCCTATTTTCGCGGCGGCGATTTCCTCTACTGCATAGGTGAGAAATGAAAAAGTTGTTGCTGCTCATAATGCTCCTGCCTTTGCTGGCCTTCGCGCAGGCAAATACCGGCTCCTGCCTGACGGTTGGCCACAAAACAGAGGCAGAGCTGAAGCAGGAGAAGTTTACAGGCGAAATATTTGAATACGATAACGACGGGAATGTTACCCTGTCCGTGAAATACAAGAACGGCCTGAAAAACGGCCTCTATACGGAGACTCATAAGGACGGCACGAAAAGGACCGTCAATTACAAGGAAGGCAATCCGGTTTTTGAGCGCACTTATAATTCTTCCGGGAAGACAGTCTTTGATTTAAGCTTTGAAGAGCAGGCCGACGATGACTCGGAAGAAAAGCCTGCGGACGGGCCGAAAGTCGGGATGTATTTCGGCGGCTATTCGGTTTACGGAAAGAATATCAAACGGGAGTATATCTTCCCCGAATCAAGCTTCTGGAACGGCCTCTCCATATTTCCGGCAATGCAGGAGCTTGGCCTTCCCGTGTATGTCTTCGGCGACCCCGGTTACTGCAATATTGATGAGGCAAAATCAGTGCTTTCAAGGCAGGGCTACACGCCGGGTATGATTCTTGACGGGAGCAAACCTTTAAGTTATTCGGGTTTTGATGCAGTAGTACTTTTCCACGTCACAAATCTGCGCGCTTCCGTGGTAAAAGCGCTTTCCGATTATGTAAACGCGGGCGGCGGGCTGATAATTGCCGACGCGAACGGCACGAGCGAAATAGAGACGGAGGAAGCGGCGGAGACTTTCAGGAATCTGGCGGGGTTTGACAGCGTTGCCTGTTCGCAGATCAAAAACAACAAGACAGTTTTCACGCTTATGAAAGAGCATCCCATAACGGAAGGGCTCAAAGCCGGCGATAAATTCGAAAACAGCATTATCTCAGACGGGTTCTCCGGAAAGAGCGTTGACGGCGATACGCTGATGAGTTTTGAAGACGGCAGGGTTGCCCTGAAGGCGAAGAACTTCGGCAAAGGCAGGGTTGTGGTCCTTAACTGGAATTTCAACACGCGTTTTCCTTCATACTGGTGCCCCGGCGGGCATAAGTTCGGAAGCGTCACGGGCTACGAGCTCTTCAGGCGCTGTGTTTCCTGGGCGGGTTCTTTCGCGGAAAAGAACATCAAGCCAAAACTGCCGGAAAAGAAGGGAGACGGAAGCAAAGAAGGTTTCATCACCGGTTGGTGGCTCATCGGGCCGTTCGGAAGAGGCGTGGACCGCCCGTTTATGCCTGAGAAGGACGGATTCAACACCGCGAAGGAATACTTCGGCAAAGCGGCAACGGTAAAATGGGAGTATCACGAATTCAAAGACGGCGGCGGGTATGTTGACCTCTGCTCGGTGATGGATCCAAATTACGATACCACCGCCTATGCTTATATCACCTTAGTCTCGGAAACGGAGAAGAAAGTGAAGTTTCTCTTCGGCAAGAACGACCAGTTTGCAATCTTCCTGAACGGCAAGCGCATCTATATTTCAGGGGATGTCGGCCAGGCAAAGCCCGATAGCGCGAATGTTGAAGCTACGCTTCTTGCCGGCGAAAATAAGTTGATGTTAAAACCGGTGGATTTCGGGGGTTCGGGGTGGGGGTTTTATTTTAGAATGTTGGAAAAGAATGGGGATATAATTAAGGGTGTAAGTTGTAAGAAATGATCTTTTAAAGTTTATAAGGTTCGTAAGGTTTGTAAAGTTTGTAAGGTAAGATCAAGAGCAAGGTCAGAAGTTCTTAAGGTTTATAAGGTTTATAAGGTTTGTAAGGTTTGTAAGGTAAGATCAAGAACAAGGTCAGAAGTTTTTAAGGTTTATAAGGTTTGTAAAGTTTGTAAAGTAAAATCTAAACCTTAATAATATCGGCAAAAGCTGAACATGCTGCTTTTTAAGTTGTTTGTTTTTGAACTTACCTTATGAACCTTATAAACCTTACAAACCTTACAAACTTTTAACTCCGTTCTTTATATACAAACCTATTAAACCCACTAACGCTATCACCGAGATAATCGGTGAAAAGTTTACAACATTCTTATACAACGGCTCATTCCTATTAATCTTGTCCACCATCGCCATCACCTTCGCCGGCAACTTCGCCGGGTTTTCCGACCCGTCATAAACATACGCGTTCTTTTCAACAATGGAGACCTTCAAATCAACCGCTTCATTCTTGTATAGATTCTCAAAATTATCAAC
>CAIWWK010000243.1 GCA_903916325.1 Candidatus Firestoneibacteriota bacterium | reverse complement strand
GGAGATTTCAGCCTGCTGCTCAAGTTCACGAAGAACGGCTGGGCAGGCGTGGACAAACCCAAGAAAGGCGCCTGGAACTCTTACAGCAAAGTTTGCTTTAACATCTTCAATCCTTCGGACAAACCGGTGGAAGACTTCGGTTTCATGATAAAAGGCGCGAAGATGACCGATACTCCGGAGAACAGGAAAGACTGGCCGCTTACCTTGAAGCCCGGGAAGAATGAAATTTCCCTGGATTTGAAGGGCCAGATATGCAACGACAAGAAATCAACCCTTGATGTTTCCCGTTTACTTCGCTGGTGCTTCTGGAGTTTCAGCAAGACGGATGACATAACGGTTTACGTTCAGAAGATCTGGCTGGAAGAGTAGCGATTATCCGCCGTTTAAGCGGCGGAACAAGGAGCTTGGCAGCTTGACAACAGAAAGGGCCGGGGAAATCCCCGGCCTTTTTATATTGAACATTTGACCCCGGAAGCTTTTATTGCCGGGAATGCGCTTACCGAGGTAAAGAAACTGTTGCTTATCCTTTCCTGCCTTCCAAGCAGCTCCGCGTTCCTTAGCAGCTGAAGAGCGTCCTGTTTAATGTAGAAACCTTTAAGCGCGCCTGTGACTTTTCCGTTCCGGACCAGCAGGCTGCCCTCATTTGCGATATTTCCCCAGAATCCGGTCACCACGACTGCCTTTTTTGAGGAGGCAATAAGTTCCTGCATACTGCTCTTTCCGCCGGCAAGGCACAAGCTCACCGGCTTGTCTTCATCATAATGGCCTCTTCCGGCAAGACCCGGAAACGGCAGGTCATAACCGTCAGGCTCCATTCCTTTCTCCTGTGCCTCGCGCTTTGAATAAATAAGATCATTTACTCTTCCTTCAGAGATCAGTATTTTCTTACGGCGCGGCACCCCTTCCGAACTGAAAGGGCAGTTTTGAAGCAAGTTATTTGTATGGTCATCTGACAGAGTTATGTTCGTTCCAAAGATACGCTCACCCAGCTTCCCGTAAAACGGGCTGGATGGGCGCGCTGCCGACTCTGCAAGGAACATTTTCCCGATACCCGACAGCATGGCAGCAACCGCTGCCGGCTCAAATATTACCGTATGGTCTCCGGGGTCAAGAACTTGCAGTTTTTTCGCGGCAAGAACTTTTTTTACGGAATCCTCGCCTATCCGCTTAAAATCCATTCCCGAAATCTTAAGGCCCGAAACTTCGTGCCAGGCTTCTGCTTCCTGCGTCTTTAATGTCACGCTGAAATGCAGAGCGGTGCTCTTATGATACGCGAACAAACCTTCCGAATTCGCGATGGCATACATCCTTTCCCCGCCAAAAGGCCAGCCGTAGCTTGCGTTAATACTGCCGGTTTTTTTAGAGAGCACGCCGTAACCACGAATACCTTTCTTACGGAATAGTTCGAGCAGCCCTGATATTTTAAGCATCATTTCTTCCACTGAAAGCTGCGCGGACGGGCTGTCATAGCCGTTGACGTCTAATATCTTTCGCGGAGGCGGGAATGAGTATTTTTCCCTGAGAAGAGGCTGCGCTCTTGCTGCTTTTAGCGCCAGGTTCAGCGCCGCCTTAATAGCCCGGCCGTCAAACCTGTCAACCGAGGCCCTGCCAATCCGCCCTTTGTCCAGCACGCGCAGGAACAGCTGTTCGCGTTTCTCGTTAAATGGGAGGACTATCTCGTTCTCAACAAACCTGACAAGCGAAACATTGCCGCCCGAGAGCGCGGCTTCGGTCCCCTCCGCGGGTGAAAGCCTGAGGCATTCGCGAAGAATATGTTTGGCGTCTTTTTCGCTGAGCATGACTATTCTATTACTCCGTTTTTCTGCCTGAAAATTGAACTTCTGTGAAAAGTTACCACCGACTGGTGAGGCTGTCCTTTTCCGCAGCGCACTATGTCAAGCGTCGATACTTCTTCGTCGCACACCGCGTCAACCGATTTCCAGAGCTGCAGCGGTTCATAACTTCTTATTCCGCCTTTTACGGGCCTTATAATTTTACCATTCTTAATCTCCCAGCTTAGTCCCAGCGGAGCCACAGATTTTGATCTGTCGCGCGATTGAGTAACTTCCCAGACCGCCCCCATGCCGGGGATTGGAGGCCCGATAATCAAGCCTCTTTCCGTGCTCTCTATCAATTTTCTGATAGACGTGCTACCGGGAAGGATATGCATATTATGCATCCTGATAATAGGCGGGCGGTTCCACCCGTGGGCGCGCATTGAGGCTGTCAAATACTCCTGCCCTGCCTCCTGCGCGGTCTCCCGCGAGTTTAGGCACCTTAGCAGAACGCCTTCCTTTATTATGTCAAGACGTTTTGCCGGAACTCCCTCGTCATCATAGCCGTAGTTTGCAGGGCTGTAAATATCCCCCTTGTTCTGAATAATCTCAAAATATTTCCAGTATTTCCCAAAATCCTTTTTCGGCCGGTGGCGCACCACAGTATTCCCGTTTACCTCTAAGTTAATCAGCTTGGATCCAATCTTCAATTTCCCCAGGTCGTCTGTTTTAATAAAGGTCGTTCCTGCAAAATTAGTCTCAGCGCCGTTTATCCGGTCAAGCTCTATGGGGTGGCCGGCAAAATGATGGATATCCAGCCCTCCGATACAATCAATTATTCCGGTAGGACACGTCGTTGCCTCTTTCATATCTGAGAGAAGAGAAAGGCCTTTCTCGACAGAAGCGGCTATACCCGATTTCAACTGACGTTCATTCACGGTCTCATAACCCATTCCGTGATAATTGCCGTTCCAGCCCCAGGGAGGGTATTCTGAATTGAAAGCAATTGGAATCGCGCCGTCGCCGTTATCAACATTCAGCAAATAGCCAACGGCGGAATACAGGAGGTCCTGAACTATGAAGCTTCCTTCGCTGCTGGCAAAAACCTTATGCTCTGATTCAAAATCCATGCCCCCGTGGAGGTTTTTTACCTGCGGAAAAGAGAAAGCCTTTGCGCTTAACTCGCGCAAAAAGTCCACTTTTTGCTTGAGGGGGACCTTGAAAGGGTCAAGCTTAACTTTTGCCCCCCAATAGGCCCTGAAGGGCTTTACCGGAAGGAGTTTTATTTTTTTCTTTCTGAGTTTTGAACAGGCTTTTGCAAGCAGGGCGGCGTTTCTTCCTATTTTTTTTGCTTCACTTTCGTTAAGCAGAGGGCTGCAGTCAAAACCCCACGCTCCCCCGGAAAGAACTCTTACCCCGAAACCGCTGCTTCTCGTATTGTCAAACACCTGGATTCCGCCGTTATCAAGTTCCAGCATCTCAAACCGGCGGTCGACGATACGCGCATCCGCGTATTCAGCGCCTTCCCGGAGTGCCGCGGCAATAGCTGTATTTGCGAGTTACTCTGATTTTTCCATTCTAGAAGAACTCTAACATTTAAACCTCAATTTGTCATAGCAAAAATTGCGCTTTGCGTTGTTAACTATAGAATGAATAGACCATATCATTTGTC
>CAIWWK010000242.1 GCA_903916325.1 Candidatus Firestoneibacteriota bacterium | reverse complement strand
GACGGAGTCTGGCATGAAAAATATTCTTCCTTACAGAACAAGTCGCACGAAGTGCGGCTTATAAACAATACCAGTTTTAGTGAGTCCTAGGGGCCGGGAGGGTTTAATGCCGGAGATCACTTATAATAATAAATTCTTTTTTATCGGCGGCAAGAAAGTACGCATCGCCGCGGGAGCGATGCATTATTTCAGGATACCTCGGGAGTTATGGCGAGACCGTATTGAGAAGGCAAAACTCTCGGGGCTAAATACAATTGAAACCTACTTCGCCTGGAACGCGCATGAATATGAAGAAGGCAAGTTTGATTTTTCCGGGATGCTTGACGTAGACACTTTCTTAACCGAGTGCGAGAGAGCCGGACTGTATATTATCGTACGGCCGGGCCCGTACATCTGCGCGGAGTGGGATAACGGAGGTTTTCCGGCATGGCTAAACGTAAAACCCGGGATTAAACTAAGATCCTACAATAAACCATACCTGACTGCCGTCAAGAAGTACTTTGACAGGTGCATCCCTATTATAGAAAAGCACCAGTTCGACAGGCGCGGCAATGTAATAATGGTTCAGATAGAAAACGAATATCTTTTCCCGAATCGAGCCGGCGGGAAAAAATATATGGAATACCTTCGGGACGATATGAGGGCGAGAGGCATAACTGTGCCGCTCAATTCCTGCGACCATATGGCGCAACCTGTCAAGGGCGTGCTTCAGACACACAATAACAGCGAGGGTTTCGCAAGGACTGCGAAGGCTTACCGGAAGGCCTATCCGAAAGCGCCCTTTCTCGTTTCTGAATTCTGGACCGGTTGGTTCGATACTTGGGGGAAGGGGCACAGCACGAGAGATTCCAAAACTATGGCGGCCAGGCTTATTGAGATAGTTAAAGCCGGCGGCATGTATATTCAATATATGTTCCATGGCGGAACCAACTTTGGCTTCTGGGGCGGGCGCACGACCGGAAGCGACCGGGTGTTTATGCCAACCAGTTATGATTACGACTCGCCGCTTTCTGAGACAGGACAAATTACAGAGAAGTTCATAGAGTTCAGCAGGATAAATTGTGCCATGCAGGGGCTTAAGGCTCCTAAAATAGCGGCAACAGCCGTTCCGCGCCGCCTTCCTGCTCTTCCAAAACTTTCCGGCTGGAAAAGCTCTAATCCGGCAGCCGGCGTATGGCGCAGGCTCGGAAAGTTTGAATCTTTTGAGAAGCTCGGCAGATACACGGGGTATGGTTTGTACAGGGTCCGTTTTTCATCACGCGAGGCAAAAACAATATCGCTATTCTTTACAAAGTACGGCGACAGGATAAAGATATTTTGCAACGGAGAATACGGCGGAACCTTCGGCAGGGGGGCAAGGAAGGATCCGATCAGCGTGAACGTTAAAAAGGGCGCCAATGAACTGATTTTCCTTGTTGATAATATGGGAAGATACAACTACTCCCTGAGCGTCGGAGAACTGAAAGGCATTTATGGACCGGTCTTTACGGAATCAAAGTCTATAAATCCCGTATGGACCGTCAAAGCCGCAGAAAGTTTTAAGTTCGCTCCTGATAAGGCATGGGACAGCGAAGTTTACGGCTGCGGAGGTGAACTGCTGAAAGTCTGGCCGAACCCGGGTGTTTCAAAGAGAACGTTCATGAGGGCTGAGGCCTCTTTTGAAGGTGCAAGAGGCAGGCGATATTTCACGCAGTTCATCCTGAATGATTATGCCAACAAGAGCGTTTTTGTGAACGGGAAACAGATTTACTACGCAAGGAACTCTCACATTACGGGCGGTATAGTTGAGCTTGAGATAACAAAGTTTGTCAGGGAAGGCGTAAACCTTGTCGAACTGTATTTTGAAGGCAGTAACGCCGATTTCCTTAAGAATTGCCGGCTGACTGAATGTTCCGGAGAGCTTTCCGGCAAGATTGCTTTCGCCCCGTTCGAACCGCTCTCAAAAGGAAAGAATATCCGGTTGAAGCCGCTAAAGATATGGAAAACCAATTTCAAACTTGGCTGGCCCGATTTTCCCGTCAGGCTTCGCATGGACGGAATGGGAAAAGGGCAGATATACCTTAACGGGATAAATATAGGGCGCTACTGGCAGCCGAAACCGCAAAGGGATTATTACTTGCCGGAGCCGTGGCTTAAGGGACGGAATGAAATTGTGATCTTTGAGGAAGAAGGTAATTCTCCAGGGGAGGTTTGTCTTGTATATGACTCATCCGAAGCTTTTGTTAGATAAGACGCCCGCTTTCTCCGCTCTTGCGGAGGAGTATCCTGATTATTTTTCACTTAAGAAAGGAGCAAGGGTGGAATTTCTAAAATGGGATGAGCCGGGTTTTGCCGTTCTCTCCGTTGCCGGAGGTTACCTCGTTAGTTACCGCGACGTGTCTGATATTTATCGCGCAATGCTTGAGATACTTAAAGCCGGGCATAAGACGGTGAGTATACGACGGGAGTACCCCTACGAGTTCAGAGCTTTAATGATAGATTCGTCGCGAAACGGGGTAATAAAAGAGGAGTACCTCAGGAAAATTCTGATTAAGCTTTCGCTTTTGGGTTACAACTATGCCTGCCTTTATACCGAAGACACTTTTGAAGTTGAGGGCGAGCCCGAATGGGGATTTGGCAGAGGCAGGTACTCAAAAGCCGAGCTAAAGAAGATAGTAGCATTCGCAGAACAATTCGGAATCACTATGTTCCCCTGTATTCAAACATTAGGGCATCTCCAGCATATACTTAAGTTTCCAAAGTACAGGAAACTGCAGGATACGGACATGGTTTTAAACGTGTATAAGGCAGATGCGTACAAGCTGATCGAGAAGGCAATAGCTAATGCAGTTGAACCGTATAAAACAGACCTTATACATATAGGGATGGACGAAACCTGGGGGCTTGGCAGAGGCAAAGCTTTTGAGGCAAATAAGAAGATAGATCCCCGTCGAATTTATCTTTCACATGTCACGGCCGTGGCGAAAATATGCGCAAAGAAGAAACTCAAACCCGTAATGTGGGGAGACATTGTTATTGGCATGACGCATGAGGCAGCGTTAAATAACGCTCAAAGAAGGAAACTCCCGAAGAATGTCGAGATGAATTTCTGGAACTATTATCATTACGACAAAGATTATTATTATAAAACCATAAAAGAATACAGGGCAATGGGTTTTGAACCTATGCTTTCCCCCGGCGCCTGGAACTGGAACAGGTTCTGGCCTTGTTACGGGCTACTCAGGGAGACTATGCCGCTATTCATGAATGCTGGCAGGGAACTCGGCGTTAAGCGGGCGATGATGACTATGTGGGGTGATGACGGGCAGGAATGCCCATGGGACGCAAATCTTCCGGGCCTTTCATTGTTTGCCGAGTATATGTGCCGGGCGAAACCGACCGAGGCGGAGGCAAAAAGTTCTGTTGAACTTCTCGGGCAGAGCCCTTTTGAGGATTTCATTACTCCTTCGGAGATGGACTATATAGGGCGGGAGAGCATGCTTGCCTGCAGCTCTATGGCAAAAATGCATCTTTACGAAGATCCGATCTTCGGGTTGTTCTCCCTTCATAACGGAAAGCACAGGCTCAAGGCAAAGTATGAAAGGGCCTTCAAATTAGCGAGCAAGGCGTATTCAAGGGCGGGGGCGAGGAACCGGGAGCTGTTAAATTTTGCGAAGTGCCTTGCAGATGTTCTGAGATATAAGGCTGACCTGAGAAACT
>CAIWWK010000241.1 GCA_903916325.1 Candidatus Firestoneibacteriota bacterium | reverse complement strand
TGCCTATGGCAGAAAGGATGAGGGACAGGCTGAAGTTGAAGCCGCCGCTAGGGCCGCGAACGCTCATGCATTCATATTGAAAACACCGAAGGGGTATGATACATTTATAGGCGAGCGGGGGGTCAAGCTTTCGGGCGGGGAAAGGCAGAGGTTGTCTATTGCCAGAGCGATCCTGAAGAATCCTCCCGTGCTTATCCTTGATGAAGCCACCTCGGCGCTTGATACTGAATCGGAAAAACTGGTTCAGGAAGCCCTGGAAAACCTTATGAAAAACAGGACGACCGTGGTTATAGCCCACAGGCTTTCCACCGTTGTCAATGCTGATAAAATAGTGGTGTTGAAAGACGGGGTTATTGAGTCCGTTGGCAGGCACGCTGAACTGCTCGGAACCAGCGCCACGTACAAAAAACTATACGAGATGCAGTTTGCCGTCGAGAGGAGCGTGTAATGGACAGAGTCGGAGTTATCGGCTGCGGGAAGATGGGTTTCAAGCATATGGACTGTTTCCGGCGCATTCCCGGAGTTAAAGTTGTGGGTGTTTTCGACACAAACACGCAGAAGTGCAACGAATGCGGCGGGGTTAAACATTATGACACAGTGGCCGATCTTTTTAAAGACTGCGATATAGTGGATATTTGCACCCCGACTAATACTCATAAAGACTACATTATGGAAGGAATAAAACTTAAGAAAGCCATTTTCGTGGAAAAACCCCTCTGCCGCACAATGGAAGAGGCGAACGCGATACTCAAGGAAGCGAAGAAGAAGAAAGCCAAAATAATGGTAGGGCACATTCTGCGCTACTTCAACCAGTACGCCAACATCAAAAGGCTGGTTGACACGAAAGCCGCGGGGAAACCCTGCGTGGTCCGCATCTCCAGGGTGAACGGCTTCAGGAGAGGCTCCAATAACTGGTTTTCTTCGCTGGAAAAGAGCGGCGGGGTAATACTTGACCTGATGATTCATGACATAGATTTCCTTATGTGGTGTTTCGGCGATGTTGAACGGGTTTATGCCATGAATTTGATGAGCAAAGGCGTCCAGAACACCGATTACGCGCTCGCGGTCCTGCGCTTCAAAAACGGCGTCATCGCGCACCTTGAAGCCAGTTGGGCGCATTATTCGGGTTTTCGCACCTCCGTTGAAATGGCCTGCGACAAAGGGCTCATCTCCTACGACAGCAGGAATCCGAACACGCTGGCCGTTGAGTTCGCAGGCGGAAGAAATTTCAAAGATAGCCCTGTCGACGAGAACGCGACGCTGGTGGAACTTAAGGACTTCATCAATTACACCAGGAGCGGGAAAATCCCCAAGCTGGACATTGACGACGCCTACGGCTGCCTCGAAGTTTCTCTCGCGGCGCTTGAATCAACCAAAACAGGAAAGGTCATAACAATTAAGAAAGGCAAATTCTAAACTCAAATATAAATGAAATCACAAATTGCAAGCACCAAATCGCAAATAAAAATAAAAGAAACACAAACTGCAAATAACATTACAATTTAATGTATTTTGAGTCTTATTTTCTTGGTGTTTATTTGGTGCTTGGTGTCCGCCACAATCTATAATTGTGGCGAGATCTCGTCCGCTTGC
>CAIWWK010000240.1 GCA_903916325.1 Candidatus Firestoneibacteriota bacterium | reverse complement strand
CTCTTTTCCCAGGTTACATCTTCAGAACTCTACCAATTTGCCTACGGCCTCTACAAGAACGCCAATTACAATTTTGCCGTCGAGCAATTTCAAAAAGTAATCTCCCTGTATCCCGAAAGCCATGAATGCGGAGATGCGGCCTTTATGACCGCCGAATGCTTCTACAAGCAGGGTGAGTATGAAAAAGCTATTCCGGAATACAAGACCGTGCTTGAACGGTACAGTTCCCTTGACTACCGCGACACGGTAATGTACCGGGTGGGCGAGTGCCAATTCAGGCTGAAGGACTACGTCGGCTCGGCTGAGTCCTTCCGGATTCTCCTCGAAAAGAATCCCAAGACTTATCTTGCGGCCGACGCGAATTTCTGGATGGCGGAAGCCTGTTTCAACTCGTCGGATTTTGAAGCTGCGGCGCTTGCGTATGAAACTATCAGCCGTTCCTTCCGGAAATACGCGTCCTCCGATTATGCGTGCTATTCCGCCGGCTGGTGCTATTACAAGCTGGGAAATTATTACAAAGCCGCGGGATCTTTTTCGGAACTGAGTTCCGCCTACGCGTCAAGCGCGCTTGCCGAACCGGCGCTTTTCTGGAAAGGGGAATCTCTCTATCAGTCCGGGGAATACTTCGAAGCAATAACAGCCCTGAAAGAATTTATTAAAAAGGCGCCCGCGAGCAAGTATGCGGACGCGGCAACTTACCGTTTGGGCGAATGTTACTTCAAACTGAAGGATTATCAGTCCGCGGACTCGGCTTTTGCTTCATTGCTGGCAGTCTTTGAGAAGAGCCCGCTTCGGAACGAAGCGCTCTACTGGCTGGGAATCACCAATATTACGCTTGGTAATTATCCTAACGCAGCAAAATACCTGTCGGGCCTGGCCGAAAATGGCGGTTCTGTGGAAATTGTAAACCGCGCAAGATACGGACTCGCCTGGTGTTACTACAAACAACAGAAGTACTCAGAAACCATCAAGGCCCTCAGCGCCGTCAATAACAATAAAGAGAAGGTGTCGCCGTCGCTTCGAGTGAACTCGCTTTATCTTACCGGGAACTCCTACTACGCTAACGGAAGGCTTGAAGACGCAAAAACCATTTACGACAAACTCTACAGGGAATTCCCTGATAATGAATTCGCGGCGGACTCTGTCTATTTTGTCGCCTGGTGTGACTACAAACTCAAATTGTTCGGCTTCGCGCGGGAAAATTTCAATACACTTCTCGCTAAATACCCCGCGAGCCCGAGGGCTGCGGAAGCGCAGTTTCGCCTCGGAGAAACATTTTACGCTCTGAAGGATTATGACAACGCCATTGCCGCCTACGGCAAAGCCATCTCGGCCTACCCCGCCTCAAAGTTTATACCGCAGGCGCAGCTCGGGACTGCCTGGTGCAAGTATTCTCAGAAAAAATTCACGCAGGCTATCGCCGGATTTAAAAGCGTCGCTGATGATTCAAACGCCGCGGAGCTGGCGTTCGAGGCGCTTTTTCAGACAGGTTCATCTTTCTACAACCTCAAGGATTATTCCGCCGCTTCCTCCTATTATCAGAAATCGACCGAGAAAACGAAAGATCGGGGGGATATTGCGAGGGCGAAGTTTCAGATTGGGCGCTGTCTCTATAACCTGGATGATTTCGCCGGCGCCATCAAAGTCTGGGGAGGCTTAAACACTGCTGAAAGCGTATACTGGGTAGGTTTCTCCTATTTCAGGCAGGATAATTTCACTAAGGCGGCGGATTACTTCCTGAAAGTCAGGGATGGTTTTCCCGACAGCCTTCTTGTTCCGGACGCCCTGCTTAAGGCGGCGGCTTCCTGGTTTAACCGTCAGGAATATCAGAAAGCCATAGATATCTACGGGGAAATCCGCAAGGATTACTCTTCAACCACATATGAGAGGGACGCGCTATTTGGCCTCTTTGACTGCTATTCCCTCATGGGCGACAGCGATAAAGTTGAAGAAATATCCAGGCTTTTCCTGAAGAAATTTCCGAAAGAAGAATTTTCGGAAGAAGTGCAGTTCAAGCTTGCCGCATATTATATAAAGGGAGGCAAGTTCAGAGAG
>CAIWWK010000239.1 GCA_903916325.1 Candidatus Firestoneibacteriota bacterium | reverse complement strand
TCTTGAGGCCTGGAAAAGCCTTCAGGGGTTTTACTGGACCATAAAAACAGCCAAGCAAAAACCGGGCGCAACGGCCTATGCGGGTTTCCCGGGTTCCAGATCTCCCGGCACCAATGTTTTTCTGGCGGGCCAAAAACTCGGCAGCGGCAAAGTGTTTTTTGTGTCTTCCGATGAGGTTTGGAGATGGAGATACCGCAAGGAAAATGATTATTTTTACAGGTTTTTCGGTCAGCTGATCAGGTGGCTTGGCCCGGAACGCGCATCCGCGGAAAGCAAATATGTTAAACTTACAACAGACAAGAAGAAATATGTGGCAGGGGAACGGGTTCTGGTCAACGCAAAGATAGTGGATAAAGACTATAATATGATAAAGGAAGAATCGGTTACCATTAACTACGAAAGCGAGGGCGGCGCCAAAGAGAGACTGAAGCTTTCCAGGATCTCCCCGGATGCAAGTGTATATACCGGCGAGTTTATCGCCACAAAGAGCGGGGATAACGAGGTTACGATAGATTATCCGCCTCTCGCGGCTGAACTGAAGAACCTGAAGGCCGGATTCACTGTGGAGATTCCGAACCTTGAATTTGAAGCTCCTGAGTTGAACGAAACTTTGTTGAAAAAAATATCCGGGATAACCGGCGGCAGGTATTTTACGCCTGAGACCGCCGGGCAGATACCGGAAGCGCTTGTTGCCGCAAAACCGAAAGTTACGGTTCGGACCGAAAAGGACTTAAAGGATTCCCCGCTGGTTGTCCTGGTGTTTGCGGCCCTGTTGGGGCTTGAGTGGTTTCTCAGGAAACAAAAGAATATGATGTAACCCGCGGGAGCGTATTGAAAGCGTTTTTCCCGGAGAGGAAAATTGCATATGAGGAAAAATCTTAAGAAACAGGCAGAGCCCAAAGACGGAATAAAATCGGGTATTGGCAGGGTCAAGAGGTACCTTAAGCGCCTGATATTCCTGGAAGGCCTGGAAGTGGTCCTGTTGTCCTTTGCGTTCTCAACCGTTGCGGGATTCCTGCTGGACATGATCTTCAAGCTGTCCTACGCCGGGCGATATGCCGTTCTTTGTTCCGGGCTTTTTATTATAGGGCTCTCCGGACTTTTCTTCCTTGTAATTCCGCTTTTTAAAAGAATGGACGACGAAGAACTGGCCTTAAGACTTGAGGAGGCGAATCCCGGTTTAAAAAGCAGCCTGATCTCCTCGGTCCAGCTAAAGCGGGCTCGTTTTTCCGAAGAGCTCGCGGTATCTTCACAGATGATTGAGGCTCTTCGCGCGGAAACTTTTTCACATCTGAAATCTGTAAAATACAAGAAAATTTACGGGAAGATAAGGCTTGCCGTTCTTGCTTTCTTTATTGCGGGGGCTTCTCTCGGAATGATCAAATATGCCTCCTCGTATCCTGCCGCGGTGAGAACTTTCCTGGACAGAGTATTAAGGCCCGGAGCCGATATCGCGCCGTTCTCTTTCACGAAAGTGGAGCTTTTGCCTAAAGACTGTTTCATCCTGAAGGGCGGAAAAGTTGACATCAGGGTAACCCTGACCGGAGTCATCAAGGATAAAGCTTTTCTGCATTACAGGCCAAGGTCCACTCCGGAATGGCAGACCCTTGCTCTGGATAGGCAGAAGCCCGGCGAGTTCACTTTTGCATTTAACGGGATAACCGATTCGCTCGAGTATTACGCGACCGGCGGCGACGGAACGTCAAATGTTTACGGGATTCTCGTCAGAGAAAGGCCAGCCCTGATAAGGACGGCGTTTACATATGTGTATCCGGAATACACGGGGCTTCCCTCAAAGACTGATGATGTCAGCAGCGGGGGGCTGGCGGCCGTCTATGGGACCAAGATCCGGGCTGAATTTGCGGCTAATACCGGAATAAAAAAGGCGGAGCTTGTTTTCAAGAACGGAAGCAGAAAAGCGCTTAATGTTGCTGGCGGCAATAATATGACCGCCGGGCTGGAGGTGCTTGAAGACACTGCCTTCTCGATTAATATGCAAAGCCGGGAAGGTTTCAGCAACACGGAGTCTCCGGAGTTTTCCGTAAGCGTGTTGCCGGACAATCCACCGCTCCTTTCAGTCTTAGAGCCGGAAAAGAATATTTCCGTGACAAAAATAGCGGTTCTCGGTCTTTCTGTAAAGGCTGCGGACGATTTCGGAGTAAAAAAGCTGGAGTTAAAATACACGGTTGTCAAGCGCGGCAAAGAAGTTACGGTTCCTATCCCCGCAAAAGACATTGGCGGCAGGCAGGTAGGCGCATTTTTTAGCTGGGACCTCGGGCCGCTTAGGCTTTCGCAGGGACAGAAGATAGAATACACGGTTCTGGCGTATGATAATAATCCTTACAAGCAGGCCGTGACCCAATCTGATATTTACACGGTTAATATCATCGGAAAGACGGAAATGCTGGCAAACATCAGGGAAAAGGAGAAGAAGAGCAGCGAGGAAATAGGCAAACTGATAGCCAGGGAGAACGAAGAAAAGAGCAAGGCCGATAAACTTAAGGATAAGCAGGCTTTTAACGATGACGAGAAGAACGAGATGACGAAAAGCGCGCAGGCCCAGGATGCCATTTCGGAGCAGGCTTTGAAAATATCCGATGACCTGAAAGAACTGACTGAAGAAAGGAAGAGCAATCAGGTGGCAAGCCTATCCGAGCTAAAGTCGCGCGAGGCGCTTCAGTCCTCGCTTGAAGAAGTGGCAAAGAGTGAAATGCCGGATGCCGCGAATCTGACGAGGGCAGGCGCTCTTTCGGAAGATGCCGGAAAAGCCGCAAAAAGCATGGCCTCTGCCTCCCAAAAACAGCAGGATATATTGCAAAAACTCGGGCAGCTGCAGAATTCGCTCGGAATGTTTGATTCTTTGGAACAGCTTATTGCCGAGGCCCAGAGGCTCCTGGGAGAGCAGACAAGGGTGAACGGGACAATGAAGAAGGTAAAAAAACCGGCGGATGCGGATTTCGGCCAGCTTGCCGGCGCGGAAACGGTGATAGCAGAGGGCGTAAAAAACCTGAGAGCCCAGACAGAAAGCGTGAACGGACTTCTGAAAGGAACAAGCCCGGAAATATCCGCGTCGCTTGAGCAGATAACCGCGGAGTACACTCCGATAC
>CAIWWK010000238.1 GCA_903916325.1 Candidatus Firestoneibacteriota bacterium | reverse complement strand
GCCTCCAGCATCCTGCCGGCGGGGAGTTCCGCGGTATTCCGGTATATCTCATCTCCAAATCTTCCTTTAATCACGCCATAACTCCAGCGCAGCTTCTGTGAGTTAAGATATCCGCGGAACTGTTCATAATCGCCCATTTTGTTGACAGGCGGGTTTTCCGGAAACGGAACATACGGAAGCTGAAATATCATTGAGTTTTCAGGCAGAGTTTTTTCAATTGCGGATACGAAACACCTGTCCGAGAGGTATTCTTGCTTTATTCCCTCGCTGGGTGACATCCTTGTGGTCTGATCCAGCACGCCTGCGGCCAAAACAACGAGCAGGACAGTAACAACTATCCCGTTAGATTTTACAAGGTTCTTTTCTTTTGCCTTAAGTATCAGCCAATCGAATAAAATAACAACGGCAAAGAACGCAAAAAATGCAATAAAGATGCTTATCCGGTTGTACGCCCTTATCTTTGGGCTGATAATGAGGGAGAAAACAGCCCCGAACCCTCCAACAACCGCGAAAAGCAGCGCGCCAAGATTCAGCATTCCAAGTTTTTTAAGAAAAACCGATGTCTCGTTTTTCTCATCTTCCTTCAGGAAAACGAATACTAGCAGCGCTAAGAACCCAAATGCGCCTGTCGCGCCAAGGGTGGAAGAATCATTCTCATTGACCAGCGGGAATGTATTATAAATGTTTTTTATCCTGGCCAGCGGCCCTATTCTATGACCGGTTGCGGGTAATACGACTTGCGCTATCTTCAAGCCGTATAATTCGCTTTCAACCGGGCTTCTCACGGCTACTTGCGGATTCCCGCCGAAGTTCTTGGAGTAAATCATGCTTGGAAGTAAATTCACGGCCACAATCGCAAGGACAAGAACAACCGGTACAAGGCATGAAAGCGCCTTCTTAACCGATTGCTCCCGCAGAAGGCTTATCAGGCCGGCGAGCATAAAAAAGAAACAGGCAAAGTATGCGTAGTAAATCCCGGAACACCCGAGCAGCGCGCAGCCCGCCAGAAATACAATAGACCGATAGGCTTCGCCGCTTGTCCTAAACCGCAGGGAAAAGTTTCCGTTCAATATTTCAATGGAGATCAGGACAGCGAGCGGGACCGTGAAATAGCAAGCAAGAAAAAGGTGGTTGATGCCGCGCGAAAAATGGTAAGGGAGAAAAGCAAATAAAACGCTTCCTGCGACAGAAGCAATAAGGGAGCGTTTGAAATATCGAAAAACAAACATAGCCGCGATTACAGAAAGAGGGAAACTTACAATGAATATCAATTGCATCATTGTTTCCCATCTATGAGTAAAGAGCGACAGGACTCCGGCAATCCCGTAATGCAGCGAATCAGCGGAAGGATAGTCGTTCATATTGGCTCCGTAAGGAGCGCCTATCCTATCATTGACCAGGTAAGTGCCTTTTTCAAGAAAACCCTTCATAACAGACGCGCCAAAAAAACTGTCCCCCGAATATGCGCCCGGAACATTAAAATCCTGCCGCCATAACTTTGCAACATATATAAAAAACAACATGCATATCGCGACTGCCAGCAAATAGGCGAGAACTTCTTTAAACATTTGCCCCTTATCTTTCATTGACTCTCCCTGTTAACCTACTACCCCTTTCAGCCTTTCATAAAACGAATCTATAGAGTAGTTCTTCTCGAAGTATGACCGTGCATTAGCCGCTAAAACGGAATTGCTTTCGCTTCCGGCAAGCAGCTTGTCCAGACTTGAGCAGAATTCATTTCTGTCCGAATAACTGTATCCAGCCCCGGAATTATCAATATGCTCCTTCAAGACTTCACAGCGCGCGTTTACCAGCGCCGGCGTCCCCATCATAAACGCCTCAAT
>CAIWWK010000237.1 GCA_903916325.1 Candidatus Firestoneibacteriota bacterium | reverse complement strand
CCCTTAAAGGCGGAAGGTTAGAGGGTTGGAAGGTTGGATGATTGGACGTTGGAGTGAAGGAGCCTGAGGACGGAGGACGGTAGACAGTAGACAGAAGGGCAGATGCTCGGATGCTTAAAGGCTTAAAGGCGAAGGCAGAGGACAGTATGTCCTGTGAGTTTCTAATTAGTAATCAGTAATCATCAATAAGCAATCCGACGGAGTCGGCTGAGGGAAATGCAAAAGAAAAAACCAAACATAGGGATTGCGCTGTGGAATCTCAACGCGAAGAACCTTGCCGAGAAGATTGACAGGATAGCGGGCTGGGGGTTCAACTGCGTGAGTTTTCTTGGCGGCTATTTTGAGGATGAATTCGCAGCGGATATCGCGTCAAGAATAAAAAAACACGGATTAAAAGTGACCTTTCACCTCAGTTTCTTCGGAAAAAATAAGGAGAGGGCGCTCCGGGAGCTTGACGGCAGGATTGAACGCATAACGACTCTATTAAAGAACGGCGGGATAAGGCGCAACGCCAAATGTATCTGTTTTGATCCTGCGTATTTTTACAAGAACAAGACTGTCTCTATAGACTTTGAAACTACTATCGCGGCGCTAAAGAAACTGGATGGAAAGGTTCCGGGAATAAAGATAGGCGTTGAGAACTGGATTCTTAATTCTCCGGTGCAAGAAATGGCGCGCATAAAAGCAGGTGTTGGCCGGGCGAAGACAGGAATGCTATTGGACTTGGGCCATTTGAATATCGCTTTCAGGCAGGGTTTGATAAAAGAGGCGGATTATCTTTCCTATTTTAAAGCTCTTCCGTTCAAAATAATCGAGCTCCATGTTCACGATAACGACGGGAAGACGGACCTGCACCTCCCTCCGGGACGCGGAAACACGGAGTTCGCGAAGATATTCAAGGCGCTGAAAGCGTCAGGAAAACTGGCAAAAAATGTCATACTTACATTTGAAATCAAGCCGCGAATGAAAGACATAAAGATCGCGGATAAAAGGAAGATGAACGAAGTGTTGCGGTCAAAAAGGCTGATAGAGAGGCTGTACTGTCAATGAAAGCAAAAGTTATTAAATATTCTCTTCTTGGCATCATCTTTATGCTGGCCTGCGCGGTCGCGGGTATTTTCATAGGCAGCGTAAAGCTGCCCGCAGCAGACGTTTTAAACATACTCCTCTCAAAAATTCCTGTTATCGGAGGAAATATTCCCCATACCTGGCAATCAGGAGTGGAAGATATTCTTCTGAAATTGCGCCTGCCGAGGGTAATTCTCGGGCTTTTCGTGGGAGCTTCACTCGCTGTCGCAGGAGCGGTTTTTCAGGGGTTGCTAAGAAACCCTCTTGCCGAGCCGTATCTTCTCGGAATATCCTCCGGAGCGGCGCTTGGAACGGCGCTTGTCGTCCTGCTCAACATACCTTTCTACCTGCTCTTTATTCCCTCTATTCCTCTCGCGGCGTTTTGCGGCGGGCTGGTCTCCATGTTCCTCGTTTACGCGCTTGCCAGGACCAGGGGAAAGCTTCCGGTGCAGACTCTGCTGCTTTCCGGAGTGGTCATAAACTTTTCGTTTTCCGCCATTATAATGCTCTTCATTACGGTCAGCAACAAAGGGCTGGCAGAGATAACTTTCTGGATACTGGGCTCTCTCAATAACGCGAATTTCGCGCTCCTTCCATATGTAATCGGCGGCTGCGCGCTGATAATGGGAATTATATATCTGTTTGCCAATGATCTTAACGTGATTTCAATGGGAGAAGAAACCGCTGTCTATCTCGGAGTGGCCGCGGAGAAAGTAAAGAAGCTGATGTTTGTGCTGACCTCGCTTTTAACCGGCCTCGCGGTCTCGGTCAGCGGGCTGATAGGTTTTGTGGGGTTAATAGTTCCGCATATTGCGCGCCTTATCGCGGGGCCGGACCATAGGGTGCTTCTGCCTTTCGCGGCATTCCTCGGCGCGGGTTTTTTGGTCCTTGCCGATGTGCTTTGTAGAACGCTTTTTTCCCCGGTGGAAATACCCATCGGGGTGGTCACCTCAATTCTCGGCGGGCCCTTCTTTTTGTATCTGTTAAAGAGGAAAAAATGACAGCCGCCCTTGAAGCAAAGAATATAATTTTCGGCTACGGGGAAAAAATGGTCCTGAAGAATATTTCTTTTTCCGTCGCGGAAAAGGATTTTACGGGAATAATCGGGCCGAACGGTTCCGGAAAATCAACTTTGCTGAAAATATTGAGCAGGAGCTTGCGCCCCGGTTCCGGTTCGGTGCTTTTCAGGGGAGAGGATATATTTAAACTGGACACAAAACTCGTGGCTAGCAAGATAGCCATAGTGCCGCAGGAAGAACTTAGCATATTTCCGTTCACGGTCTTTGAAACTGTCCTGATGGGGCGCGCGCCTTACATAAACAGGTTTTCCTGGGAGAGCCGCGAAGACATTTCTATAGCCGAGTCGGCAATGGAACTTGCCGATATAAAACACCTGCGCGACAGGAACCTGGACGAGCTTTCCGGAGGCGAGAGACAGAGGGTTCTTATCGCCAGAGCGCTGGCCCAGATGCCAAAAATTCTCTTGCTGGATGAACCTACCTCCCACCTGGATATCAACCACCAGTTTGATATTTTGGAGCTTATCAGAAAACTCAATGAAAACGCGGGTATCACGGTCCTTATGGTCTCGCACGACATAAACATAGCGGCGAAATACTGCAAAGAGCTAGTGATGCTGAAGGACGGAAAAATATTCAAGCACGGGCCTTCCCACGAAGTTATAACGAAAGAAATTATTAAGGAGGTTTACGGCGTGGAAGTGCGGCTCGTGAAATTCGCGGGCTCGAAGACTCCTGCGGTACTTATCTAATAAGTGACTAGATAGGGTTACTGCCACCGATTTTGAGACGATTACACCGATGGTGGTGTATCGGTGATATCGGAATCATTTATCGGTGTAATCAAACAACGAATGATTGTATGGAAAAGAAAGGGTTGATGACACCGATGGTGGTGTATCGGTGTAATCGAACAAAGCACTTTGCTACATTTGTAGGGAGGAGAGATGTTGAAGAAAGGCCTTGTGCAAGTCTATACCGGCGACGGAAAGGGAAAGACCACCTGCGCGTTCGGTCAGGCCCTCCGCGCTGTCGGGCGCGGGCTAAAGGTCTGCATCTTCCAATTTCTGAAGGACGAGAAGCTCGGGAGCGGAGAAGTGATGGCCTTTCAACAGTTCAAAGAGAAGGTGCGGATTGTCCGGGGCTGCCAGACGCATCCTATGCTGGCGCTTCGCGAGCAGCCGGATTTAAAAAGTGAAGTGCTCGGCATGGTTGAAGAGGTCAAGAAAACGCTAATTTCCGGGCAGTATGATATGGTTGTGCTGGATGAAATAAATAACTGCGTTGATTCCGGCCTCCTGAAGGTTGACAGAGTGATTGAAATAATAAAAATGAAACCGGCTCGCACGGAACTGATACTTACGGGAAGAGGAGCGGTCAGGGAAATAGTAGAGCTGGCCGACCTTGTGACAAATATGTCGCTGGTGAAGCATCCGTATAAGGAAGGAGTGAAGGCGAGGAAGGGGATAGAGTACTGATGCGCGGACGCGCAGTAAGGTAGAGGACGGAGGACAGAAGACAGAGGGCGGTATGTCCTATGGATTTCTAATTAGTAATCAGTAATCATCAATAAGTAATCCGACGGAGTTGCGCCGAAGGCGCACCCTGAACCCGACTTAAAGGCAAAATGTTTGGGGAGTGGTTCAGGGGCCATCTAAGTTGATTTACCCCGGTGCATCGGAAAACTGAGGATGGTGGACTGTTGGGTGAAATAATTTATGAGTACTTAATTAGTAATCAGTAATCATCAATCTGTAATCCGACGGAGTCGTCGGAGCGGCGGAGGCGCAGTAGATCAAAAACAACAAACATAATCTGAGTAATCTAACTTTCTAAATCTGTGTAATCAATTAACAAAGGAGAAATAATGAGGATAGGAAATACCGAAGTTAAAATAGAAGAAATTGATACGGCCTCATATCCAAAGACCCAGAAGCGGCTTGACGGCCTGACAAAACCGGTTGGAAGTCTGGGCCGGCTTGAAGATTTGGCGAAGGAAGTAGTTGCTATCAGCAGAAAGGAAAAACCTTCACTCAAGAACAAAGTTATTTTCACAATGGCTGGTGATCACGGAATATGCGATGAAGGCGTATCCGCTTTTCCGAAAGAGGTTACCCCCCAGATGGTAATGAATTTCATTCAAGGCGGCGCTGCGATAAATGT
>CAIWWK010000236.1 GCA_903916325.1 Candidatus Firestoneibacteriota bacterium | reverse complement strand
GCCTCCAGCCTTTTGAAGCCGAGCTTCTCAAACGCGTGTTTTATAAGCGGTTTCAGCTCTTCCAGCGAACCGCCGCATTCAAGCACCCTTGCCTGCTCGTCGCTGTGCTTTGTCCCGAGCGTCAGATAGGCAAGCACTTTGTCATTTTCGAGCGCGAGCCAGGTGTCGCGCTTTCGCCTGCCGTAGAGCAGTTTGTCCAGCGCCGCGCTTCTCTTCTGCCCGAACTCTTCAGCCGAGTGCAGCCTTATGAGCTGTTTCAGGTACCTGCTTTCGCCGGAATATTTTCTTACCTCACGGGTTTTGCATTCAGGAAAGTATCTCGGAGCGGTGATGAACTTGCTGACTCTGCCTCCGCATTCCCAGCCGAAATAACCGTATCTCTTCCTGTCCCCGCCGAGCCACGAAATATCGTACTTCCTTTCGTGAAGCAGTTCCAACGCGCGCTTTAGAAGAACCGACATATACCCTTTGCCGCGGGCCTTCTCGTGTGTAGCAACCCCGCCAATGCTTCCGGACTTAAGTATTGAGCCGTGGACCTTGCACTCCTGCGGGTAAATTCCCACATGCGCCGCCACAAAACCGTCTTCCTTGAGGAGCAAATGTTCCTTGAATTTCTTCGGATCCGGAAGAGAAGTGTGCGGCCAGTTTTCTTGGAAAGGATACTGGGACGGCCAGACATTGTTTAACAGCGCCAGGAACCCTTTCACATCTTTCTTTGTAAGAAAACAAATCTCTATTTTTTTATCCTTCTTCAACCTTCCTCCGATTTTACTGCGCATCCGCGCATCTGCCCTTCCGCTCATCTGATCACTGCATTCCGTCCTCAGTCCTCAGATTTCACTGCGCGTCCGCGCATCTGCTCATCCGCGCCTCTTTATTTCAAGTACGGTTTCTCCGCTCTCTTAAAATATTCCTTCTGCAGGCGCGGGGCGACAGTGTCCTTCTTAACGAGTTTTATTCTCTCTGCCACATAATCCGCCACAATTTTTAAAACCTTCTTACCCTTCTCTTTTGTTGAAGTCCTTGCGTCTCCCGCGTAATGCTCCGGGAAATCTGCGTACCAGAACATACTTGTAGTCAAATCCTTGAGATGCTTAACGCGGTTCAGCGGCAAACCGGGTTTCTTCGGCAGGTACTTCAAATTCACGGAATCTTCGTCCAGCGCCATCATAGCGCTGGTCTCCCACTCGCCGGCATGGTTCTCATCAGTATCTATGAATTTTTCCCATTCTTTTTTCAGAGGCCCGTAAGTACTGTTAATAAGATAAAGCGAATAATCTTTTTTCTTGTAAAGGCTGGAAAAAACGAAATACGGAAGGAAAGCGAAGTTTCCGCCGTGCCCGTTCACTATCAGTATCTTCTTGAAACCGTTTCGCGCTATTTCATCGCAGATATTTTCAAGCAGGTCATAAGTAAGCTGCGGCTTTATGCAGATGGAACCAGCGGTATGCCTGACCTCGGCTATCTGGCTGAAGAAAAACGGCGGGAAGACCACGGCCTTCTCTTTCTCGGCTGCCATTTTACAGACTTCGTGGGCCTTGAGATAATCTATTCCGAGCGGCATGTGCTCGCCGTGTTTTTCCAATATGCCCACCGGGAGGACACATACGCCCCTTGTAGTCTTGATAGCTTTCAGAAAATCAACATAGTTTAATTTTTCCCACTGCATAAATTCCTCCTCTTACTTCAATAATTTTTGGTCCCCGTCATTTGTTTCCGAATAATCAATGTCAATTATGCCGTCGTCTTTCCGTTCCCTGCCGGCTCTGGGCCTCCGGAAAAGCGCCGAGACAAGGATAAAAAGCCCTACCGGCACAATTAGTATAAGTGACGCAAAAGCGGCAAAGACCAGTATAGCAAGAAGCAGGCAGACGCCTATCACGATTATTATTCCCAGCAACAGTCTCGTTCCCGGACTGCCCCCTCCGACGATTACTCTGGTTCTCACTTATGACCCCTTCCGGAATACCGGACTCAGTTTCTACCTGGTTTCCCCAACGATTTCATTATACAACTTTCAAGCCTTTCTTTGAAACCATTTCCGGCAAGAGAAAGCAGGGGAGCCTTCCTCAACGCGCAGAAATTCTTTATCTTTGTGTCATAATTTATGCCTATGAAAGGGATGCCGAACATGTCAGAGAGAATAAGGCTGTGATAGCGGGAGCCAACAACCACATCCGCGGAAGAGATTTCCCTGATAATTTTTCTATAATCCCATTCCCCCCCGCGCTCCAGGCCTGTAAGGTTATCCTGCGGCGACTGGAACGGGACGAAGCGGCAGGCGACTCCGGCCTTCTTCAAGCTCTTGCTGACAGATACGACATCTTCAATGCAGAGCGCGGACTCCCGGCACTCCCTCAGCGCAAAGACAACTGTTTTGGTTTTTGCGTTCCTTCTTTTGCGGAAAAACCGAAGAGTTTGCGCGGCATCCCCGGCTACCGGGATATTTACCGCCTTCACGCCCAGACCCTTAAGCGCATTTTTAGATTCAATATCCCTGACTGAGACCTTTCCCGCCGAGTTAAAAGCGGCGCGGGCGAGAAACCTTCCGATACGGGTATTCAGGGGGCCGACCCCCTGGTGCAGCAGCCGAACCTCTTTTGAGAAGCTCCGAGCCGCAAGCACGAGAAGCGAGTAATACAGGATTGACCTGACGCTGGTGCGGTCCTGAAATATCCCCCCGCCTCCGCAAACCAGAAGGTCGCAGTTAAGAAGCTCCCGAAGCACTGGCAGGATTTCTCTGGCGGAAACGGCCTTTACCTTAAACGCCTTCTCCGTCAGTTGTGGATTTGAGGAAAGCACCGAAACGCGAAAGCCCTCGTCCCGCAGGCTCTTCAGGGTCGCAAGCAATATGAGGTCGTCACCGGCATTCTTTTCGCCTATGTAGCCGAAGATTAGGGCCTTCGGAGCAGTCTTGACAGCTTGATTAATATCGCGCCTCCGAGTAACCCGAGAACTGCCCCATACACGGAGCGAAGCATTGACATCAGGAAAGGTATATGGGCGTGGCAGAAGGTGTTGACGACGGAAGTGAGCCCAAAAACTCCGACAGAGACAAGGATAATTGCAGGAAGCTTGAACTCCTTGAAGCGCTCTTCATATAACATATTCAGTCCCAGCAGCAGGCAGGGATACCCTATCAGGAATTCCTTCGCCCGCGGCCTGGCGCGGAAAGCGTTCTCAAGAAATCCCCTCAGCGATTCCTCGAAAGGGAATAAAGGAACATTGAAGTTTCCGGAACGAACTGAGGCCACCGCGAAGATTATTCCGAAAAGAAGGATAAGTCCTCCGGTCAACGCGAGCCCGCGCCCGGTAAGTTCACCGCGGTTCTTGAAAACCAGATAGGTCAGAACCGCCGCGACCGGCAGGCTCAGCGCATACTTTACGCCGCCGAACTGCTCAAGCTTTATCATGAAAACCGTATCGGAAATTACTGCAGAGACAATGACCCCGCCGGCAAGCGAAAGCAGGAACATCACAAAGAAGCGCGCGTACGGGTCTTTGAAATATCTCATTCCGGCAAAGAACGCGAGCAGCGGGAAGAACAGCGCAATAAAGAAAGCGGCATATTGCCTCGCCCTGATATGCTCTCCGGTCCCGAGTATATAGGGATTCGCGGAGAATACTCCGGGCTTTTCCCCGGCACCCTTCAAAACCGCGGAAAGGCCGGATACGAAACTCTCGTTTTCCAAAGGACCTGTTCCGGAGCGTTTAAATTTCAAGTAGAGAATCCCTATCCTTCTTTCAAATCTAGAGCGGAGGAACCGGTCCCGAAGTTTTGGAAAAGAAAGCTTCTCGAGTTCCTGGTCCTTAACGGTGTGTGCGGTAAGAATGTCTTTGCGCGGGATGCCCTCATAGCCGACAGGCTTGTATAGTTCAAGCAGGCACGGTTTTAATCCTTTCGAGAGGACGCTTGCTTTGTCAAACACCTGATTGTTCACGAAGAGCACGCGCGAGCCCTTAGGCAGCGCGGAGAGGGTTTCCCCCTTTTCATAATCGGCTTTGTAAATTATACCGAGCCCGTTCTTCTTCGCGGCCGCTTCCCCTGCCGCCCTGTCTGACGATTCAATTATCAGAGAAGTGAGTCCCGCGCCTTTCAGCACGGCCAATTCAGCATCGGACTTTAGACCGGAGAATGCGGAGGAATCGCGGGATAAAGCAGCGGGTAATTGCAGGACATCCGAATAGGCTGCCGCAAGGTCAAAGGTGTAAAGCTGCTGCTCAACCCGGACCCGGCCCGCCGAAATAAAAAGAGCCCAAATAAGTGCCGCGGCGAAACAAACCGAACCGGTTATCAGGAACGCTTTTTCGGTTCTTTTTTCCATTCAAAATTCCTGTAGAAAAAGACGGTTATAGAACCGAACGCCGCGCCGATAGCCGCGCCGCTCAGAACATCAAGCGGGTAGTGGACTCCGCAGTAAACCCTGGAGAAGGATATTAGCGCCGCGAGCAGGGTAAACCAGAGCCCGGCCTTTCTATTGAATAAGATCACAACCGTTGCCGCGGCAAATGTATTGGCCGCGTGGTTTGACGGAAAGGAATACCCCGCCGCTCCTGCAAGCTGGAGCACGTGAGGTATGGATTCAAACGGGCGTATCCTTTCGAAAAAGGGTTTCAGTATCCTGTAGCAGAACGCGTCTGTCAGAACAACCGCGATAATACAGAGCGTAACAATTATTTTGGTCTGCCTGCCTCCCTTTATTAGGAGATAGATCGCCAAAAGCGCGAGCGGCGGCAGCCAGATCCACTGGTTCGTCAACGCCTGCATTATCACATCAAGCACCGGATTGTGCAGACGGTTGTTCACAAAGTAGAATATCGCCCTGTCTATTCCTGTCAGGAACTCCATGAATTTAACCAATAACCCTCCATGTTGGACGCGCGGATGTTCAGATGCTCAGAAGGTTGTTGCCCCTATATCTTATGACCTTCCGACCCTCCGCGCATCTGCGCCTCATTATTTACCAAACAGTCCCTTCAACAAATCAACACCCTTCTTCTTCAACCCTTCCCCTTCTTCCTGCAGCTTCTTCTTTGCCGCGTTCTCCGCGTTCTTGCCCGCATTGGCAAGCGACCTGTCCAGATTTGGCCTGAAAGAAGGCGCGGCAAGTCGGCCAAAAACATCAAAATCAACCGGAACCCATCCGTCCTGGCCCGCGGCGTATTTTCCCGCGTCGCCGAGTTTCGAAGCAATGGAAGGAGAGAAATCATTGCGCATGGGAAGCTGCATCTCTGAATCCAGATCCCGGTCAAAGGCAACCCATCCTCCGGAACCGAGATTATATCTCGCGTCGTCGCAGACAACCTTGAGCTCGTCCACGCTTACCTTCTGCCCGCCAATCCTGGTTTTACCGGTCATCTGCCTGAAAGGTATCTCGCCCGAAGGGTTCACCCCGAGCGCTTTGAGCCCATCGCTCAACATCTGCCAGTTCTTGAGCTTGCCGTCAACCAGTTTAAAATTCAACGAGCCGGAAAGATTCTGTTTTACTTCCTTCTTATTCGCGCCCCTTCCAAAGAAGGCAAAGTCAGAACCGGCCGCGCCCGAGAGCTTGTCTTTCATCAGGCCAGACATCCAGCCCTCCAGGAAAGAATCCGCCGCGGCGTTGATAAACTCCCCTGTCTGAACTCCGGACATTGACCCGGAGAGGGAATACCCGAGCCCCGGCGTGTTTAGGTCTATCTTCGCGGCTGCCTTCACCGCTCCGCCGTAGCCGTTCATGGAGGAGGTCAGGGAAGCTGCGCGTTTCGCGAGCTTAACATTTGAGCTTAGCTCTGTGAACCTGAGCTTTTTAAAGACCAGTTCCTTAATGTTCAGGTCTGCTTCCGCTTTCAGCTTTCCGTACACATAACCGGTGTAGCTTTTTATTTCATCATCAGAAAAACCGGAATCAGACTGACCCGCAGCCGCTGCCGGGCCTGCCGCGGACTTCGTTTTTGAAGGCAGGGCGTCCCAGGCTTCATCCGCCAGAAACCTTTGGCAAAGAAGGACGGCTTTTACATCCCCCTCAAATTTTGTCTTCCAATCCGCCATAGTTTCAAGGTTATAATTCGCGGCAGTTACATAGCCTGAAAAAGCGGAGGTCCCCGCCAGAAAACTGACATTCGGAAGTTTCAGGGACTTTTCCGTGAGGGCAAAACCGGAATTGAGCTTGCTGATTCCGTACTTTATCCCGCCATAACCAAGCCCAAGATCCTTCAAATTTCCGGAACCGTTGATTTTTATCCCTTTGTAATCAACCGCGTAATCTTTCGTTATGGGAATGTAGATTTTCATATCTACTGTTGCGGCGCCTTCTGTCTTCATATCCTTCATGAGCGGGAGCAGGGAAACAAGTTCCGGTACTGAAAGGTTTCCGGAAAGGGATACATTCACTTTTGGAGAGCCGAAAATATCGCTAATGGATTTGTCCGCCGTAAAAGCGGAAGCGGCGGTCTCTATTTTTGAAACAGCACGGACCGCGTCTTTCTTGATATCAAAATCAAAAGTAATCCCGGTCTTTAATCCTTTGGGTTTTACGAAGACTTCGGAATACTTCGCCTCGACCGGTGTCAGGTCGGCGCTGCCGGAACCCGAAGCGTACACCTCATAGGATTTTCCTGACTGCCTGGCCTCGCCTTTGGCGGAAAGGCCAAACGAAGCTATCCCCGAAAGGGATGTATCTTTTAAATATGCGGCTGCTGCGGGAGGAAGCATGGGAGCCAGCGTTTTTTTAAGCTCGCCGCTATCCGCCGAGACCTTTGCCTGCAGGGAGAAAGTCGGTGATTCCAGAAATTTCTTTACTTCGCCGGACGCCGTAAAAGCAAAACCGGGCAGTTTGGCCGTGAAATCCTGCAAGTCTATTTCCTGCTCGTTAAACCTGATCCGCATGCTCCCTTCCGCGGAAACATTGACCGGAGTTTTATTGTATTCCATTACGGCGGACGCCTTAAGCTTGAAAGGACTGTCTCCTTCAAGGGCAAGACCGGTTACCGAGACATTAAGGTCTTTTACCGAAGCTTTAACGGCAGGCGCGGAGGAATAATCGTTGCAGTCTATCTCTCCCGAGTTTATGGCAAACTTCGACATGGAAAGTTTTACCGGCAGCTTCCCGGCGCCGCTTCCCTGCGCTTCCGCGCTTGCTGAAGGTTCCCCGCTCTTTAGCTCTTTAGCGAGGTCGGCAAAATTAAACTCTCCCCTTTTATTTTTCTCTATCAATATTTTAGGAGAATCAAGTTCAACTGTGGTCAGGTTGACTTTTCCAAACAGCAGGGGCAGGAACTCGTACCCCGCCGAAGCCTGTTCCGCCGCGACGAAAGCCCCGTCAGAAAAACCTTCCCCTTTCCTGTTGCCTATATAGAAACCTTTAATGCCGATGCCTTTGAAAATATTAAAATCCAGTTTCTCAATCCGGACTTCCCGGTTCAATTGCTTTGAGGCTTCAACAACCGCCGCGTCTTTAACCTTGTCCCAGGGAACAAAGAAAGCAAGCGCGGTTCCGAGAAGAAGCAGCAGCAAAACAAGACCGGCGGCAATGAACCCGAGAATTTTGGCTGTTTTTTTCATGGTACCCCTCCGGAATGCCTGACTAGCCCTTATTATAACCCTATGGGGGTAAAAATCAAAGAAGAAAGAATTCCCGGGCGCGCTGCTTTGCCTTCCCCGCATTGACAGGCGCTCTTTCAATATAGTATACTTCAATATTACAAATATTTTTCAGCCCTTCATGACGGCGCGAACACTTAAATAAGGCTTAAGCCAAAGAACTTATACGGTTTCCCGCAAGGAGCAAAATGCAGAACCGCAAGCTGTTCTTATCCGGTCTTCTTCTCCTGATTATATCCTCAGCATGTATGGCCGGTTCCGGAACATCAGCCCTCACATTTCTCCGCATAGCGCCCTCAGCTCGGGCTGCCGGCATGGGAGAAACATTTACGGCTGTTGCTGACGATGTCAACGCCTCCTACTGGAATCCGGCCGGCATTGCAAACCTGGAGACCATGCAGCTTTCTTTTATGCACATGTTCTACTGGGATTCAAGCTCCTACGAATACCTGGCTTTCGCCTATCCTCTAAGCGACAAGTTCAAGCTCGGAGCTCACATTGCCTACCTCAATTACGGCTCCATTGACAAAACACTGGCAGCAGACAGCACGGTTGTCGGAAGTTTCAGCCCTTTTGACCTGGTGCTTGCCGGCACTGCAGCTTACAAAATCAGCAGCGCGCTTCAGGCAGGCGTAAATATAAAACTGGTAACGCAGACCATCGATACTGATTCCGTTTCAGTCCTCGCTTTTGACGGCGGTCTGCTTTATGAAATACCTTTTATACTTGAAGCCGTCGGCGGCCGCGACTTTGTCATTGGAGTCGCTTTGAGCAACCTGGGAGGCACCGTAAACGGCGACAGCCTTCCGCTTACCCTGCGCGGGGGTTTCTCGACAAAGTTTGGCATACAGTCGGAAAACGACCTGCTGGTGGCGGCAACCGCCTACTACCCCTTCGATTCCGGCACACTCTCCGAGAATTTGGGCGCGGAATTCTCCCTGGAGAAAGAATTCATAATCCGCGCAGGATACAAGTTTGGATATGACGCCGGAAGCTTTACCGCAGGATTGGGCTACCGCGGATCCCTTTCCGGAATGTTCAATTATGCGGTTGATTACGCTTACGCGCCCTCCGGTAACCTGGGAGACACGCACAGGATATCTCTCGGCCTGACTTTTGACCAGGAATACAATAGGACAGGAAAACCAGGGTCAGGAGTTAAAATAGCGCCAAGACGCTAAGATTTATCCTTTCAAGCTGCAGGCCGCGGCTGGTTTTCCCTATTTTCGCTTGACTGTTTTCATGCCCGCTTATATAATCAAATCACTATGAAAACACTCTTTCTTACGCTGCTCGCCGGCTATATCATATTCAGGTCAGTCATGATTTACCTTTCATACAAAGGCAAAAAAACTCCGGAAAAAGAAACGCTGGCTCTTAGATATTTTACCCCCGAGGAGATACGGAAGGGCGAAGAATACGCGAAAGAAAGTTTCGGACTCAGCGTCCTGCAGAGGGCGGTTGATTTTGTTTTCCCGTTTGTTTTCTTCTTTTTGGCCGCAAAACCTCTCTCCTGGTCAGTTCATGAATTTCTGAAGGGGATGGGGATATATCTGGTAACTCTGCAGGTCATCATCTTTCTGGCGGTATATTTCATCTGCTCTTTCCTGGTGACACTGCCTTTCCGCTTTCACTTCGGCTTTACCCTGGAACACAAATTCGGGTTCTCCAATATGACACAAAAAGAATGGTTCCTTTACACGTTGAAACAGTTCGCGGTCGGCACAGTAATAACATCTGTAATAATATGCGCGGCCTACTATATATTCAGAAGGCCCACCCCTTTCCTCTGGCTCATTCCTGTCGTCCTGCTGGCCTTTGAATTTATCATTACGTTCCTTTATCCCTATCTCATTCTTCCTCTTTTTTACAAAAAGTCCGCCTTCGAGGACGAGAAGTATGCCAGGGTGATGCGCGAGGTCGCGGAAAAGGCCGGCGTGAAAGTCAGCAAAATATTCCAGATTAACGAGAGCAAGTATTCAAAACACACCAACGCCTTCTTTACGGGATTCGGCCCGGAAAAATCCATCTATATTTTTGACACGCTTATAAAGACAAACACCCCGGAGCAGGTCGCGTCGGTAGTAGCGCACGAGATCGGGCACTGGAAGAATAATCATGTGTTAAAAAACATACTTCTTTCTTTTGCCGGCTCAGTGCTTATTACCTGGATGGTCTATTTTACTTACAGCGCGTGCGGCAATGTCGCGGGCTACCCGTATTTCAGGCTGTTCGACGGCAGCGCGTTGACTATTTCTGATATCGGCAGCCTGCCTTTCATTTCCGCCATACTGACGATATTCTCCTTCTGGCTCAGCCCCATTGAGAATATCGTAAGCCGCAAGTTCGAGGTAACCGCCGACACCTACGAGATAGGCATGGGCGGCCACCCGGAAGTTTACATACAGAGCATGGTGCAGCTGGCTAAAGACAACAGGTCGTTCCTTTTCCCGCACCCGATAGTCACCTTCTGGTACGCCTCGCACCCTCCCATACTTGACAGGGTGAAGATGGGCGAAAACTTTAACAAGGAGAAAAAATGAGAGTACTTTTCTTTTTTGTCATTGGCGGCATACTGGGATTTCTGGTCTGTAAATTTTTTGTGCTAAGCGGCTCAGAGCTTACCGAACTCTCGTTCTTCTGGAGCAACATGGGCACCAACAAGATGCAGGATGTCGAGTCCCTGTTTAAATCGGCCGGATTCCTGAAGACGTTCGCCGGAATCATTTTAGGCGGTTTTGCGGGCGCGCTCTTTAGCGGCCTGTTTGGAAACGATTAGAAAAACGCGTTAAAGGCGAGAATGTGCTGAAAACACTCAAAGTAAAACTAAATACACGGGCTGACCGTTCCTACTCCATCGTTATCGGGCGGGGTATATTAAAGAACGCCGGAAAAACAATCAAAGATTTGGGAATCGGGAATGATATTTTTCTCATCACCGATTCCAACGTTAACCGCCTCTACGGGAAACAGGCGTTGCTTAGTTTCCGGCGGGGCGGGTTCAAAGAAACGGGCGGCTGCGTGATTTTAGCCGGAGAAAAGAGCAAATCCTTAGCTTCTTTTCAAAAGATTCAAGACGCGCTTTATAATTTTGACAGGCGCGGAGATCGGCAGATAGTTGTAGCCACGCTCGGCGGCGGAGTTCCGGGAGATCTCGGCGGATTTATCGCCGGCACCTACAAGAGAGGCGTAAGTTTTATCCAGATGCCGACAACCCTGCTCGGCTTCGTTGACTGCGGGCTCGGCGGGAAAACCGCGGTAAACTTCCGCAAAGCAAAGAATTCCATAGGCATCTTCTGGCAGCCGAGACTGGTTTACATGGACATTGACACGTTAAGGTCCCTGCCTTTGAGGGAAATCCAATCAGGTCTGGCGGAGACTTTGAAGTACGGGATCATAAGCGATCCCTCTCTCTTTGATTACCTGGAGTTCAATTCAGACAAACTGCTCGCGCTCGACATGGCTGTATACGAAAAAGTGATTCCCATTTGCGTTAAGATAAAAGCTGATATTACTTCGGCGGATGAGCGCGACGAGAAGGACATCCGCATAATGCTGAACTTCGGGCACACGGCGGGACACGCGATAGAAGCGGCGACAAATTATAAAAAATACACCCACGGCGAAGCGATAGCCCTCGGGATGCTGATAGCGGGCGAGATTTCTAAAGAACTGGGTTTATTTCAAGACGCGGACCTGTTCCGGCTGGAAAACCTCATTGAGAACCTCGGCCTGCCCGTCAAACTCTCCGGCTGTAAGGTGAGCTCGGTCCTTGAAGCTATGAAGCACGACAAGAAGTTCAAGTCCGGCGTTAACCGCTTTATTCTGCCGGTCAAAATTGGCGCCTGCAAAGTTGTCAATAACATCCCTGAAAAAGTAATCGCAAAAGCAATCAAATCCAGGATGGTTTAGTTAATAACTCACCAACAAAGAAGGGCGGCATACGCCGCCCTTTGTTTTTTTCAGTTATGTCCGTCCACTGTCCTCTGCCTTCTGTCTTCTGTACTGCTGCGCATCCGCACATCTGCTCATCCGCGCCTCTTACTTAATACGCATACAACCGCCCGTAAGGCCTATGCGAAAACGGGTAAAGTTTTATGAAATGCGCTTTTAGTATCTCCGCCGCTTTAAGTTCCGGAAAATGCGAGCAGTAATCCTTCACATATTTCTCAAGAAGCTCCTTGTCCTTTTCGTCAAGCTCGACCGCCTTTACTTCCTTTCCGAGCAGTCTTGCATCTATCGTCTTTGTCCTGATAAATATTGTGCCGCCGTGCATTCCGGTCCCTACAAAATCCCCGACCGGCAGTTTATCCGTTCCGAGCCCGAGGACTATCGCGAGTCCCCCGGCCATATATTCGCCAAAGAAATCCTTTACTTCCTCCCCGATAATGACTACCGGGAAGTTCTCTTTGAAGGCCTTCATATGAATGCCCACGCGGTAGCCCGCGTTCCCGCGGATATAGATCTTTCCGCCTCTCATTGAGTAGCCGACGATATCGCCCGCGTTGCCATGTACGACAATGAGGCCGCTGTTCATGGTATTCCCGATGGCGTCCTGCGCGTTGCCGTTTACTATTATTTCAGGCCCGTTCATAAATGCCGCCATGTCATTTCCCGGCACTCCGTTTACGACAAACCTCACCTTCTTGCTGACCGCGTCTCCGATATATCTCTGACCCATGGCATTGTCTATGATTATTTCGTCGGCGTCAGCAAGGACCGCGTGAATCTTTTCGTTTAAATCCCTGTAATGCAGTTTATCAGCGTCTATTGTAATTGTTTTCATACTTCGGTACCCTCTCCGGTCACAAAGTGTTTCCTGAAGTCAGTGGGAAGCAGCAGGAAACCGAAATCATCGGTTAATAATTCCTTTTTTAGCCCGAACACATCCAGTCTTTCCTTTATCAGCAGGCCGTAGATACCGGCGCGCTCAATGCAGTTTACGAGGATAACGCCTACCAGCTTGTTGTCCTTAATAACTATCTTTTTATACTTCCCGTCGGCGCTCTTTTTGACCACTTCGTAGCCTTCTTCCTTTGGATTGGTAATCCCGAAGGATATAGAAGGAACGCCGAGTATCTCAACGGAGTTCATCGCGAAACTTCCGGCAAACTCATCCTTAACCCCGGACATATTGTGCCCCGCCACCCTTCCCTGTTTCGCGGCGGTCGGCCAAATGGCAATTACCGCGCCTTTCCCGGAGAGAAACTCCAACCCTTCGGCGCAGTCTCCGGCAGAAAAGACTCCGGGCACATTCGTTTCCATCCTCGCGTCTACAACTATCCCCCTGTTGGCGGTTATTGGAGTGCCATTCACCAGCGAAATTTCCGGGCGCACGCCCACGGCCATTATGAGCAGTTTGGCTTTAAGCTTTTTGCCGTTGCTCAGGACTATTTCATCTATCTTGCCTGCTTTTGAAATGACCTTCTTTATGGTTGTCTCTTTCAGGAATTCGCAGCCGTTCGCTTTCAGTCTCTCTTCAAGCAGCGCTGAAGCTTCCTTGTCAAAGGTGTTGGCAAGCAGGCGGTCCGCGATATCCAGTATCTTGAATTTCATCTTCTTGCCGAGCAGGGCTTCCGCGGCTTTCATACCGATAAGACCGCCGCCGAGAATAACCGCCTCTTTCAACTTGTTCTTTTCAATGTATTTCTCCAACTCTTTCGCGTCGGCGAGTTTGGTGAAAGTAAATACGCCTTTGAGCCCTTCCTTCAGCCCGTCCACCGGAATTTTAATAGGACTTCCGCCGGTGCAGATCAGGAGCCTGTCGTAGGGAAGTTTCTTCTTATTGTTGAGTTCAACATGGCGGCCTTTGGTCTCAATCTTGACAACTTCGGCGCCGTAAAGGACGGAAATGTTCATGTCCTTCTCGAAATCTTTGGGAGTGAATCCTATTTTGTCCTTTTTCAGCTTGCCGGCAAGGTAGTACGAGATAAGGGGCCTTGAATAAAGCTGGTCCTCGTTGCTGATGACCGTAATCTGCCCGGTTTTGTCCGACTCCCTTATGGCAGTTATTGCGTTAACAGCCGCCACGGAATAACCAACTATTACATATTTCATAAGCCTCTCCCTTTAAGGATCTTACTTTTTCAATTTTATCGCTTCATTGGGGCAGTGTTCCACGCAGGCCGGTGTTTCCCGGTCGCCGCAGAGATCGCATTTTGAAGCCACCCTCTTATTCTTCAGGTCCGGCTTGATGACGCCGAACGGGCACACCATTATGCACATCCAGCAGCCCACGCATTTATCCTTGTCGTGAAGGACCGTTGCTTCCTTATCCCGATACATCGCGGAAGTAAGGCAGGCCTCTATGCAGGGCGCGTCGTGACAGTGCCGGCACTGCAGGGCGAACGTGGTATAGCCGCATTTCTCGAAGGCTATGCAGGAATCCGTCAGCGGTTTGAAACCTTCGGACTTAAAGGTCTTGATTATGTCCTTGGATTTCGAGTGCGCGGTAACGCAGTGCACTTCGCAGAGCCTGCATCCGAGACAGTATTCTTCGTTTATCTCTATTCTTTTCATAATCGCCTCTTTCCCCCGTTTTTCAGTGCCTTCCCGCTAAAAACTCAGTTCTTTGACGCGCGGATGCGCAGATGTTCGGATGCTCAGACGTTATATTGAACATAGGGACTACCTACTTCCGCCCCTCTGCGCGTCTGCGCCTCAGCCCCTCTGCATTTCCTACCACGCTTCTCCCGCGTGTTTAATATCCAGAAGCCTGAGTTCCAATTCCGACAAATCTACGCCGCGAAGCTGCCCGCGGTTGCCGCGGAGCGATTCAAGCGCGTTAATACCCATTCCGCCGAGCATCTCTTTTATTTCAAGAGACCAAGCGCGGAGAAGATTATACGCCCTCGCCGCGCCCACATCAGGATTAAGCCTCTTTTTCAAATTAGGATCCTGAGTCGCTATGCCCCAGTTGCACTTGCCGGTGTAGCACTTCTGGCAGAGATGACAGCCGAGAGATATAAGCGCCGAGCTGCCGATGTAACACGCGTCTGCTCCAAGCGCTATCGCTTTAATGATGTCTCCGGAATTTCTGAAGCCTCCGGCAGCTATAACGGATGCTCTCTGGCGTATTCCCTCTTCGCGAAGCCTTGTGTCAACCGAAGCAAGCGCGAGTTCTATCGGAATCCCGACATTGTCCCTGATTACGGCCGGCGCCGCTCCGGTGCCGCCCCTGATGCCGTCTATCACGACAAAGTCCGCACCGGCTCTTACTATCCCGGAAGCTATCGGCGCGATATTGTGCACGGCGGCTATCTTCACGCCCACAGGTTTAGAATATCTGGTCGCCTCTTTTAGCGCGTAAATAAGTTGTTTTAAATCTTCTATCGAATAAATATCATGGTGAGGCGCCGGAGAGATGGCGTCAGAACCTACAGGGATGAGCCTGGTCCTTGAAACTTCCTCGTCAACCTTTTCCCCGGGGAGATGCCCTCCGATACCGGGTTTCGCGCCCTGCCCTACTTTTATCTCTATAGCCGCCGCGGAATTCAGGTATTCAGTATCAACGCCGAACCTGCCGGACGCAACCTGCACGATCACATTTTTAGCATAGGGTTTAAGGTCGCTGTGCAGGCCGCCTTCTCCGGTATTCCAGTAAGTTCCGTACTCGGTTGCCGCCTTGGCGAGCGATTTTTGCGCGTTAAGCGATATTGAGCCGTAGCTCATGGCCGAGAACATAATAGGGGTAGTGAGCTTGAGCTGCGTGGATATTTTCTGTTTCGGTTCAAACTTATCAGGCTTGCTGCCGATAAAAGTGGTCAGTTCCATGGGTTCGCGAAGAGGGTCGATGGAAGGATTGGTAACCTGCGACGCGTTAAGAAGAATATGATCGAAGTATTCTTTGTATTCCTTGTCGCTGCCCATTCCGGTAAGGAGTATCCCTCCGGTCTCGGCCTGCTTGATAATGCCGTAAACATCGCCCGCCTTCCAGTGAGCGTTCTCCCGTATCTCGGGTGCGCTCTGCACAATGGTAAGAGCGGAGG
>CAIWWK010000235.1 GCA_903916325.1 Candidatus Firestoneibacteriota bacterium | reverse complement strand
AAGAGCACGGCCACCGGTTCTCCGTCCACCAGGTAAATAAGGGTCTTAACGAGTTCGGCCGGTTTTTTCTTTAGAAAAGCCGCGACTTCATCGATGGTTCTCATTTTGGGAGTGGCAATCTTCTCTGCAGGTTTTTCCGCTTCCAAAGGATTACCGGAAAAAACGCTCTTTCCGCCGGATCTTTCACGGTTCGCGGCTGTGCCGCATTTTTCGCAATGAATTATTGTTTCTTCCCCCGTGTCGGCAAGAACCATGAACTCATGGGAAAATGAACCTCCGATATTGCCGGACTCCGCCTCCACGGCGCGGAACTTAAGCCCGCAGCGGGTAAAAATATTCTCGTAGGCTTTAAACATCGCCGCGTACACAACCTCGGCGCCTTTCTCGTCGCGGTCAAAAGAATACGCGTCCTTCATCATGAACTCGCGCGCCCTGATAAGCCCAAAACGCGGCCGTATCTCATCCCTGAACTTTATCTGTATCTGGTAGAGGTTCTTCGGCAGGTCGCGGTAGGATCTCACTTCGCTCCTGACTATGTCGGTTATGACCTCTTCGTGAGTCGGTCCAAGCGCAAACTTGCGGTCCGCCCTGTCGTTGACCCTCATCATTTCCTTCCCATAAAGAGACCAGCGGCCGGTTTCCGTCCAAAGTTCAGCCGGAGAAAGTATAGGCATCAGCAGTTCTTCGGCCCCGGCCTTGTTCATCTCCTCGCGAATAATAGCCGCTATCTTGTGAAGAACGCGAAGGCCGATAGGCATTATGCTATAAATGCCTGAAGCGGTTTTCTTAATGTAGCCGCCCCGAACCATAAGTTTGTGGCTGATTATCTCCGCATCAGCCGGCGCGTCTTTCAAAGTAGGTAACAATGCCCTGGACCATTTCATGCTGCTCTCCTATTATTGCCAAACGGCTTAAAAGACGTTTTTTTCTTCGCGTACCCATTATAAAGCATATTTTTTATTGTGTAAAGCAGGAATATGGAACTCCTTCCATAGTTAGCAGCTTGAATGAAACTTGCGGCAGGTGTAAAGCGGAATACTCATTTAGGGTTTGTTTTCTTTATTTTAACGGTGTCCAGCCCGGCCCTTACGGCGTACATTAATTCCTGCAGGTGGAAAGGTTTTTCGACATACTTCAGAGAGGCATCGGCAAGCATCTCCGCTCCAATTTCAGAACTGAGATACCCGCTCGAGAGTATGATTTTTACATCCGGGTTGAGCTTCTTCATTTCAACCGAAGCTTCTTTCCCGTTAAGCACCGGCATCATCAAGTCCATTATTACCAGTTGAATTTTTTCCTTCTTTTTCCCATAAATCTTCACCGCCTCAGCCCCGTCCGCGGCAAGCAGAACCTTGTACCCGAAACGCTTCAGGACTCCTCTCATGGAAGTCCTAATCTTTTCTTCGTCGTCAACCACCAAAATCGTTTCGTCCCCGGAAAAAATACTTGTCATTTTCTCTCCCTCTAAAGATAAGCGACCCTGTTTTTGCCCATGGATTTCGCCTTATAAAGCGATTTGTCGGCCCACGCAAGAATACCTTCGGAGGTCCTTCCGTCCTGGGGAAAGACCGCGTAGCCAATGCTGAAGGTAACACGCACCATGTTCTCATCAGTGTTGATGCTGTTCTCAATCTTGCTCTTAATCTCTTTTATGTAGCCCAGCATTCTGGGTTCCACATTCTCTAAAAGCATGACAAATTCATCCCCTCCGTAGCGGGCAACGAGATCTTCTTCGCGCGTAATCTTCTCAAGCTCCCGCGCTACGTTTTTCAGGAAGGTATTGCCTGATATATGCCCGTAGGTATCGTTGTAGGTCTTAAAATTGTCGGAGTCCATCATTACAATTACAAAACTTTTCCCGGTGTTTTCAATGCGCTCGTCCAGCAGTTCAAGGAACCTGCCGTAATTAAGCAGGCCGGTCAGGCGGTCTATCTCAGAGAGCCTCCTGAGTTCCTCGTACAGCCGCAGCCGCTCAAGCGCCAGCACAAGCTCGTTCTCAAAGGTCATAAAAAAGGCCGTTTCATTTTTAGTCACCAGAGCGTTCTCTTTTAGTCTTACACGGAGCGCTCCTATTGATTTTGTCCCCTGCATAACATGAAAATAATGAGCATCAGAGTCGCGGAAATACGATCCGCCGTTGACTATGAATCTCCTGAACTTATCACCGAGTTCCTTGAGCGGCAGTTCTTCCCCGCTCCTGAGCTTTATGATGCTTTCCCCGCCGCTCGAATTCATCAGCAGGTCCCAGTCTTCCACATTCTTAAGCGCATCCATGGCAGTTTTTACCGCGGAAAGCAGTTCCGACATATTTAACGCTCTGTTCACGGCATCCGTGGCGTCAAGCAGGAGCTCAAGCTCTCCGGAACGCGTTTTCTCTTTCTTGACATCCTCGACCAGGAATCCGGAGAAAAGGCCGATAACAAAAAGGAACGGTATCCGGAGGAACAGGTTTACATCGTAAATGTTGACTGAGCCTCTCATTACGAGGATAAAATACACAAGCGAAGCCACAAAAGTGGCAATAATGCTGCCTTTAATTCCCTGGCCCAGCGCGGTAATGACAATTACAATAAAATAGAGGAAGAAAAGGTCGCTTCCGAAGTTCTTCGTCAGGTAAATATTCAGGGAAACCAGGGCGATATCCGCCAGAAAAATAGTATACTTTAATCCGTCCGACTCAAATCTTTCCGGTTTGACGAAATAAAGCGCGATGTTTGAAAGTATGAAGAAAATTATCAGCAGGTGGACATATTCAAGGTTCGCGAAATGGGAAGACGAGAAAACAGCCATATAGGCTGTTGCCGTTACAGTAAGCCAGCGGAGCTCTATGAGGTTCTTTTTAAACGAGCGCTTTTCAACAGTTTTCATATCCCTTCCGTTTTGCCGTCCTGTCAATCAAAAACTTGCAGCAAGTTTCACGCTTTTGTGGCGGCCGGAACCTTAAAAAAGAAAGCCGCGCCTTTGTTTTTGCCTTCGCTTTTACACCAGACACTTCCGCCGTGCTGTTCCACTATCTTTTTAACTGTTGCCAGGCCTTGCCCGGCGGAAACGCCTTCAAAAACAACCACGGCGTTTTCTATGCCTATGCCGGTGTCAGTGACCGAAACCTGCACTCCCTCTGCCGTATTCTCGGCCCGGAGCTTTACGGTCCCGCCGGGAGGAGTGAATTTTACCGCATTGTCAAGCAGGTTATAAAGCACCCGTTTTATCTTAAGCTCATCCGCCAGAAGACTGCCTTTCCCACCGGCTATTTCCACTTCGATGGCCACCTGTTTTTTGAGTGCCTGTATTTTTACTATTGCAAGTTCCCGTTCAAGCATTTCCTTTATTGAAAACCAGGAAAGGTCCAACCCGCTGCCGTCATACGCTGTCTTGGAAAGATCCACTACATCATCAATCAACCGCAGCACTTCCTTCCCGCTCTCCCTTATTATTGCCACATATTCTTCCTGTTTTTCGTTTAGGCTGCCGTATCTTCCGTCACGCAATATTTCAGCGAAGCCGATTACGGAGTTCAGGGGGGTTCTTAGTTCGTGCGAAGTGTTAGCGAGAAATTCGCTCTTTGACCTGCTCTCATACTCCAGCTGCTGGTTGGCTTTTACCAGGGTTTTTGTTCTGTCCGTGCAGATGGTCTCTATGTTTCCTTTGTAAAGCGCGAGTTCTGTCTTGTAGGCATGAATCTCATCGGATTCTTCACTGACAAGCCTTGTGAGAAAACGCAGGTAGCCGGTAAAACCCCCGACGGCTACAATCATCGCAGAGCTGATGCCCCAGCCTATTAATCCTTTACCGGGGAAGATATTGCTGTTCATGAAGATCTCAAAGAAAAACATATTCAAGGCCCCTATAAACAACCCGGAAATGGCGCCTGCTTTCCAGTTATAATAGTAGCCTATGGCGCCGACCGGAAAGATCGAGAGCGCCGCCACAATCCCGCCGGCTTTCCCGGAAAAGAGCGCAAGCACGAGAAAATAAACGGAACAGATAACCGCAACGGTCCAAAACTTATTCTCTTTAGTTTTTGTCATATGTTAAATTAGGAAGGCTGAAATAAAAAACTGTCCGTTTCTCCTTCCCCCCGTTTCCCACCCACATTCTTCCCCCGTGAAGCTCGACTATGCGCTTTGCTATTACAAGCCCAAGGCCTGTTCCTCCGGCTTCCCTGGATCCCGGATCTTTCAGCCTGACATATTTCTCGAAAATCCGTTCCCTGTCTGCTTCCCTGATCTCACGGCCGTTATCCCAAACCGAGACAACCGCCTCTTTGCCGGCAAGCTCCGATTTTATGCCTATCTTGCCGCCGTCCTGAGTGAATTTTTCGGCGTTTGAAAGCAGGTTCAGCATTACCTGCATTATCTTCCTTTCATCCGCTCTTACCTTAAGCCCGGCCGCCGCCTCAACAGAGAGCGTGATGCCGCGATTCACGGCTTTCTCTTTCACCAGAGAAAGACTCCGCTCCAGCAATCCGCCCAGTTCAAATTCGCAGATATTAAGATCGTATTTTCCTGCTTCTATTTTTGAAAGGTCAAGAGCTTCATCAACAAGGGAGACCAGAAGGTTCACGCTCTCCCTGATTATTTGCATGTATTCCGACTGTTTCTTGTTAAGCTCGCCAAACTTCCCGTTCATCAACACCATGGAAAAACCATTTATGGCGTTAAGCGGAGTCCCAAGCTCGTGAGACATACTGGCAATGAATTCGCTCTTCAGCCGGCTTGCCTGCTCCGCCGCTTGCCGGGCTTTCTCCAGTTCCAGGCTCTGGGCGGCAAGGTGTTCATTCACCGCTTTTAAGTCCGCGGTCCGTTCCCTGACCGTCTCCTCAAGCCCCGCCTGATACCTTAGAAGCTCCTCTTCGGCCTTTTTCCTTTTAGAGATATCGGCAAAGAGGCCCTGAATGTATTTCTTGCCGCCTGAATCGGAAATCACAGCGCTAATCTCGACCGGAACGCGCTTTCCGTCTTTCCGGCACACAACCGCTTCAGCCGCCAGAATGTTTCCATGAACCACGTGGGTTTTGAACTGCTCCCTGTAAAACTTTTCATCTTCCGGAGGATGAAGTTTTATACGGTCCAAACCTATAAGTTCCTGCCGGGTCCGGCCGCTCAATTTCTCGGCCTCCTGGTTGACGTCGACAATGATACCGGTTGAAGCTTCCGCCACAAACCAGGCAATCTTTGCATTGTTAAACAGAGCTTTATACCTTTCTTCCCTTTCCTCGTAACCTCTGCTCAAAGACTCAAAGATGTCTTTCGATTTCACATAATCGGAAATATCAATTTTTATTTCCGAAAACAGTTCCCTCCCGTCTTTATCTCTGAACGGGATTGCGGTTATCTTCTTCCACTTGTTTTCCTGCTCATTGTAGATTTCCGCGCTTTGCGCTGTTCCTTTCCGCGCGGCTTCCTTGATGACGCAGCCCGGGCAGGGCTTGGTCTTCCCCCTGAAATACTCGTAGCAGAACCTTCCGCCAACATCGCCAAGTTCTTTCCTGGTAAGACTGTCTACGAAAACAAGCTTAAAATTGCTGTCAATTATGTCGGTTCGTATTTTAGCGGACTCCAGGATCATGTTCAGCATCCTGGAGTAGTCCGCAGAAGCTAAGAGCCCCTGACTTCCTGTTTTTTTCCGGGCCATGGCTGCTCCGGCAACACCTTATTTATCTATATTATATCAGCAAATCGTAATTATTTCCCGTTAATTTTTTCTGGGAAGATCCTTCCGCGACTAACCGCCTGATTCCGGCTCATTTCCATCCATATTGCTTGTTAAGTATGAAAACATAGCACTCCGGGCAGGCTTCTTTAGCCTTCACCGGCTCAATTATCAGCGAGAGCAGCTGGTTGTTTACTCCGCTATGCTTGTGCTGCAGCAGGAAACCGGCCCGCCGCGGTCCGGGCGTTACCTTGGTGTCAAATTGTTCTCTAAAAAACTTCATTAGATCCACGGGAACATCTTCCATTCCCAGCAGTTCTCTTGCTTTGGAATTTACATTCGTCGGTACAAAATCTCCGTCAGTTATTATCACTCCCTCATTGAGACTGGCCAGGCTCGAGATTAATGCGGATATCCTGTCCGATTGTTTCCTGAAAGAATTCATCTTTAGCTGGGCAGCAACCTTATAGAGGAGTTCGTTCGTGTCGAAAGGTTTTGAGATGTAATCATCGGCTCCGAGAGAAAGACCTTTCTTCATATTGTCTCTGTCTTTAAGGGCGGTAATAATTATGACCGGAAGAGCGGCGTATTTCCCGTCTCCCCTTATACGCTTTAGAACCTCAAACCCTGACAGTTTTGGAAGCATCAGGTCAAGCAGCACCAGATTCGCTCCGGAAGAATCAAGCCTCTCAAGCGCTTCCTTGCCGTCTTTCGCGAAAACCAGGCTATAGCCTTCCGGAGCAAGAAGAGCCTCAAGAAGTTTAATGTTTATTTCGTCATCATCTGCCAGCAAAATAGTATTTTTCATTGCATCCCCCATTTCTCGACGGGTTACTGCGCCCGAGGAATAAGACACTTGTCAATTTCCAGCTTAAGTCTTGAGAAGTCGAAAGGCTTTAGCACTACGCTGCAAATACCGTATTTATTAAGGACCGTCTGCCAATTGTTCATTTCCGCGGCGCCAAGGCCTGTAACAACTATCACACTGATTTCCGGAAAACGCGACTGTAAATCTTTGAGCAAACCTTCGAGGTTTGTCCCGGGAAGCACCATATCAAGCAGAACCACATCCGCCTTGAATTTTTCAAGCGCCAGCAGGGCTTCCTTCCCGCTTTCGGCTGTCTCAACGGAATAGCCGGCGGCTCCGAGAATTGTTTTCATCAACCCGAGTATAGGTTTCTCATCATCAACAACGAGTATTTTTCCGCCTCGTGTCGGCGGCAGGTCTGCGAGGCTTGGGGCAGCAAGTTCGGCAGTATTTACTGAAACAGCCGGAATTGAAACCGTGAATTTCGCCCCTCTGCCTTCTATGCTTTCAACTTTTATTTCTCCTCCAAGTCCTTTGACTATTGAATAGCTGACGGCGAGGCCGAGTCCGATTCCATGATGCTGCCCGGCCCCGAACGCCCCCTTCGTTGTGTAAAACGGAGTGAATATCTTATCAAGGTTCTCTTTACTGATGCCAATACCCGTATCGGCAACACTCGCAAGAATATTACCGTCTGCAAGATTGACCCGCGCGGTTATTTTGCCTCCAGAAGGCATTGCCTGCTGGGCGTTTCTCAGAATATTTAGAAAGACCTGCAGCAGCAGTTTATCATCGGTAAGCGTTGAAGGAACTTCCCCGTACTCCCTCACAATATTGATTCCCAGCTTTGAATATTGTTTTTCTATCATTTCAAATGCCTTGTCAAGACACTTTACGATATTAATTTCGTGCTTTTCAACTTTCTGTTTCCTGGCAAAATCATTCAGCCTTCGCGCTATCGCGGAGGCCTGGGTAGCCGTTGACACAACTTCCTTCGCCATTCTTTCATAGGCTTCCTTTGTCCCTGAAAGCATGGCTTCTTCCGCCGAAAGCTGCATTATCGTGAGCAAGTTATTGAATTCGTGCGAAACCCCCGCCGCCAGTTGGCCTATTGCTTCAAGTTTCTGCGCCTGGATAAGGCCGGTTTCAAGCCTTCTCCTTTCGGTAATATCCCTAGTTACTCCGTTAAATCCTATCGGGTTTCCGTTTTCATCAAACATTACATGGAGTTTGACCTCTCCTATAATGTAATCCCCTCCTGCCGTCTTGAGCCTGGACTCCAGTATCATTGGAGTTATGGCGCGGGAATCGCCGGCAAGCGCTAATTCGTAAAGTTCAGATGTGGCCTTTCTCATCTCTTCATAACCGTTTCCATCGGAAAACTCTTTAATGCTTCTGCCTATGACGCTCTCAGGCTTTATCCCACGCGAGGCATAAAACGAAGGGCTCGCGTAGGTATACCTCAAATCATTATCAAGAGCCCACACAACATCACCAATGTTCTCCGTCAACAACCGATAGCGCGCTTCGCTTTTCTTTATCTGTTCTTCCTGCCTAATTCTTTCCGTTACATCTCTCGTTACAGTTATTATGCCGGCATTTTTCCCTTTTTGATCCCTTAGGACAGCTCTCGTAACTTCAATGTTGATGAGGGCCCCGTCCTTTCTTGCTGCCTTATATATGGCAGGGACTGTCATCCCTGCGGCCAGCGCTTCTTTTCTGTCACTAATTGCCCTTTCCCTGTCATCCTCCACAACATAATCTCCTATCTTGAACTCCCCGGTCTCGTTGTCGATTGCGCGCGTAAGGCCTTCTCCAAACAATTCAAGAAACTTTTTATTGGCCATAATAATCCTGCCGGAAATATCCGTCAAACTCACGCAGTCCGGTGAAGCATCAAAAAGCACCCTGAACTTTTCCTCGCTCGTTCTCAATGCAAGCTCACTCTCTCTTTGTTTAGTTATATCGTCAAAAATAGAAAGGAATAGTCCATTTCCAGCTCCGCTCAAAGTGATACTATACCAGGACTTGAGGTTAGGCATGAAGAATTCAAAATGTTCTGACTTTCCTGTTGCTGCCACTCGGGCACAGGCATCGAGGAAGGAGCGATCGTGTTTCCAGATACCCGGAATTACCTCGGACATTTTTTTTCCGACAACATCCTTGAGTCCGGTTATTTTCCCGTAAGCGGCGTTGACCGCAAGGTGTATGAAGTCCACGGCTTTCCCGGCCCTATAGACCATCTTAGAGTAGACTACTGCAACAATCATATTGTCAAAGAGTGTGTCGTAGTTTAACTCCGCCTGTTTCTTCAGGGAGGCATCAGGAATTGCTTGAGGAATGCTATTCTGGTTTCTACCTGAAAGAACCGGACTTGAGTTCCGGAGAGAACGCCTGACTTTGCTTTTAATTTCAGATAAAGACTGCTTTTTTGTCTCCTGGTTCTTCTTATTAATAAACAACCTTTTTTCCATACACCTTCCTGAGCGGTCAGGCGATGAAGAGTTGAGACTGTTTTGTGTCCCGCTATCTAAATATTAGCCCTGAACTTCCGGCTTGTCAATGCCTTTTCATTGTATCACAATGTATTTCGTTGATATTGGACTGTTTATGCTATAATATTATTAGGAGGTGAAAATGGAAAACTTTCTTGAACTGGCAAATAAACGGGAAAGCTGCAGAAAATTCGACGGCAGGCCGGTAAGCCGTGAAGACCTGCTGAAATGCGTAGAAGCAGCAAGACTCGCGCCTTCGGCGTGCAACTCTCAACCCTGGAAGTTCATAATAGTTGATGATCCTGCCCTGAAAACTGAACTTTGCCGGGCTGCCTTCTCAGCCCCTTACACTGCTTCTTGGCCAGAAAAGGCAGGCGCAATTGTTGTAGTTATTTCCGAAAGCGGCAGTTTCGCTTCCAAGATCGGCAACTTGGTCAGAGACACCAGGTATTACTTGATAGATGTTGGGATAGCGGTTGAGCACTTCATTCTGCAGGCTGCTGAGCTTGGCCTCGGGACTTGCTGGATGGGATGGTTTAACGAAAAGAGAGTAAAAAAAGTCCTGGGGCTGCCATCTGCTTCACGGGTTGATATAATTGTGCCGGTGGGATATCCGGAAAACAAGGAACCTCGCAGGAAAATACGGAAGGGTATTGAAGAAACATACAAATTCAACAAATAAAAGTTTATAACGTTTATAACGTAAACATTATTGAGCAGGGTTTATCAGGGTTTGCCAAGGTTTGCTTTACGTTACAAACGTTATAAACGTTAAGAACATTATAAACCTTCTTTGTTTAATCAGGTTTTGGTTTTAAGTTACAACCGCTTTAAAGCCTATTCCCCTTAATCCCTATAACCACTTCCGAAAACCCTATCTTCTTCCCAGATTCCGCCAGCGCCTTCTTCGCCGCCATTACAATCCCGCCGCAACAGGGGACCTCCATTCTGGCTACAGTTACCGATTTAATATTATTCTCCTTAAAAATTTCCGTGAATTTTTCCGCGTAAAACCCTGTGTCATCAAGTTTTGGGCAGCCAACAAGAACAATCTTTCCATTTAGCAGGTCATCGTGAAATTTTGCATAAGCAAAGGGCACGCAATCAGCCGCTATCAAAAGGTCTGCTCCTTCGAAATAGGGAGCCGAAGGGGGCACCAGCGTAATTTGAACCGGCCACTGACGCAGCTGCGAATTCCCGGCAGAATTAACCTCTCCAAACTTTCCCTCGCAGGCTTCATTCTCTTCTTCGCCCCTCAAATCCCGCATCTCCGATCCGGGACAGCCGCCGCCAATCTTGGCCGCAGGCTTTTCTTTGACGTCAAAATCCACTTTTACATTATTCTTTTTCAGATAGTCCAGCGCAGTGCCAAGGAATTTTTTCTCTCCGTGAGATTTCAAATGGTTTAAATGCTCCAGTATGGTATTCTTGCCGGCCTTGACGATGTTTACCATAACCTTTGCTTCATCGTAAGGAACAGCCTCGCGCTCAACCACGCTCAAGGCCCCTTCGGGGCAATGGCCCACGCACGCTCCAAGCCCGTCGCAGAAGAGATCGCTAATCAGTCTTACCTTGCCGTCAATGACCTTAAAGGCTCCTTCCGGACAGTTGGGAACGCATGCCCCGCAGCCGTTGCATTTGCTTTCGTCTATTTCGATTATCTTTCTTTTCGCCATTTGCTCCCCCTAAACACTTTTTAATGATACCGCATTTGTGTCATATATCCGAGAAAAAAAAGCCGTGCCGGCAATTGCGCCGACACAGCCTAAATTTTAGCTCTGCCCTCTCTTTCCGAGTTGTTTGTCAAGCATGAAGAAACCGCCGGAATCCTGCTTGACCAGCCTGAGTTTTTCCACGATATACGAAGAGTTCTTCTCTTCCTCAACCTGTTCTGTAATGAACCACTGCAAAACTATTTTTGCAGGTTTATCGTCAACCTTTGAAGCAAGGTCATCAAGCGCGTATATTTGCCTTGTGATGTTCTTTTCATGGTCATAAACCTGTTCAAAACAGTCAAGCGCTGTTTTCCAGGAAAATGGCGGCTGGGGAATTGCTTTCAGAACAACCTTTTCACCCCTATCGTTCAGGAAGCTGATAAGTTTTTCAGCGTGCGTCTTTTCCTCGCTTTCCTGTACTTTCAGCCATTGAGCTACTCCGTCCCAGTTCTTGTGCTTGAAATCCTGAGACATTGCCTTGTAGAGGTATGCCGAATACAACTCAGAGTTTATCTGTTCGTTTATTGCTCCTGCAAGTTTCTTATCCATAAAGCCCCCTTTAAAACATCATTTATACTGAATTATAAGCTAATATTGAAAGGGCGGTTATGATGAAAATCATAGTAGGAAAAAAACCAAATTCGAAGTTCGAAGCATGAAATTCGAAACAAATTCAAAACCTTTGCTGCCTCTGTTTCGAATTTCAGATTTCTGACTTCGAATTTGCTTTATCTTTTAAGGGCTGGCGCCAGATGTATCCTCTGCCCCTTTATCTGTTTATCCTTAACGGCGCGAAGAAGGCTTTTCGCGTTTTCCATGGGAACTTCAAGGAAAGTAAACCTGTCATGCATAAACATTTTCGTAACCATACGCGAGTCAATCTTTCCCTCTTTCGAAAGGAAATCTATCATGTCGCGCGGCGTCAGAGCCTGGTCTTTACCAACACTCGCGAAAAGCCTTACTTTACCGGGCACGGCGCCGGTATTTTCAAGGTCGTCCTGATCGTACTCGCTTTTCTCTGTCTCAACGGTCTCACCCATAAGCATCTTTAAAAGAGCGGCCGCTACTTCTATGGAACCAAAATCTTCGTTCAGTATCATTGCCTCTATCGCGTCTATCTGCTTTTTAAGATCCGAATCCTTGATAACGGCTTTCACCTTATCTGCAAGCTGGGTCTTCCTGATTTCTCCGACATCTTCCGAAGACGGAAGGCCCTTCTGGAATATCTTGGCTTTGGAATATTTCTGAATGTTCTTCAGTTTAAAGAACTCTGATTTGCCTGTGATAAAGGTGAAGGCTTTCCCGGCTTTGCCGGCCCTGGCAGTGCGCCCTATTCTGTGCACGTAGGCTTCTTCATCCTGAGGCAGGTCGTAATTGAATACGGCTTCTATATCATTAATATCCAGGCCTCTCGCTGCCACATCGGTCGCCACGAGCAGGTCAACTGCGCCCCTTCTGAACTTTCCCATCACACGGTCGCGCTGAACCTGTTTCAAATCCCCGTGAAGCCCTTCCGCCGAATACCCCCTGGCCTGCAAGTGTTCAACCAGCGTGTCTACCCCGTTTTTTGTATTACAGAATATAAGCGCGAGTTTTAAATTATGAAAATCTATGAGACGGGTCAATGCTTCTACTTTTATCGGGTCTTTAACTTCATAAAAAGACTGCTCTATGCTCGGCACGGTGAGCTGCTCGTGAACGACCTTTACGTGCGCGGGTTTCCTTTGGTATTTTTCGGTCAACTTCAGGAAAGCGGAAGGCATGGTGGCAGAGAAAAATAGCGTCTGCCTCTCTTTCGGCATCTTTTTCAGTATTCTTTCTATATCCTCTATGAAACCCATATCCAGCATCTCGTCCGCTTCGTCAAGCACGGCTATCTTTACCTTGTCAAGCCGGAGGCTGCCCCTGTCAAGATGATCCTGCACCCTGCCCGGAGTTCCGATTACCAGCTGAACACCCTGAGCGAGAGCCTTAAGCTGCCTGTCTATCGGCTGACCGCCGTAAACCGGAAGGATATATACTCCCCTTTTATATTTAGAAAGCTGTTTTATCTCTTCCGCGACCTGAATAGCAAGCTCCCTGGTAGGACAAAGAACTATTGCCTGGAGCGACCTGTCTTTGGGGTCTATCTTCTCGAGTATGGGTATGCCGAAAGCGCAAGTTTTGCCTGTGCCTGTCTGCGCCTGTCCCAACACATCCTTTCCCTCAAGCAGCAGCGGGATGGATTGTGATTGAATCGGAGTCGCCTCTTCAAAACCCATATCCTTAACAGCCTTTTTAATTTCAGGCGAAAGGTTCATATCGTCAAATCTTAGTTTTTCCATTTTTCATCCTTGTGTCTCTCGTTCCGGTTTTCCGGGCGGGCATTTTCATTCCGCATTACATTATAACCTGTTTAGCAGGGAGTTTCACTCTAAAAACACTCTCAATAAGATAAGGCCAAGCACTAAATCCTAAATACTAAATTCTAAACAAGAAGCAAAAACAAAAAACAAACAAAACAAAAGAACAGGCGGCAGCCCGAAAGCATACCGCCTGTCTGTTTACGTTT
>CAIWWK010000234.1 GCA_903916325.1 Candidatus Firestoneibacteriota bacterium | reverse complement strand
GTTTTGGAGTCCTCTGATTCAAGAAGGAACGCGGGAGAGGTCGGGTCCCAGGCCGTGTAGCCCCTGGCTTCAAAAGTGGATCTTATGCCGCCGGAAGGGAATGAAGACGCATCCGGTTCAGACTGTATTAATTGAGACGCGGACAATCTCTCAACGATCTCTCCGTTCTCTCCATAGGTTATGAAAGCATCATGCTTTTCTGCCGTGCCGCCTCTTTGCGGCTGAAACCAATGCGTGAAATGCGTCGCGCCGTTTTCTATCGCCCATTCCTTCATGGCATGAGCAACATCCGCCGCGATGTCGTGATCCAGAGGAGAGCCTTCGTCTATGGTTTCGACGAGCTTGGCATACACCTCTTTGCTGAGTTTCTCCTTCATTACCTTGCGGCTGAAGGTCAACTCCCCGTACAACTCACTGATTTTTCTGGTCATTTTTATACCCTCCAGCCGAATTCTACCCCTGTTTTCCCGCTGTGTCAAGTTATTTTTGCTTTTTTATGTAATTACAGGTGTTTATGGTCTACAGATTGGATATTTTTGATTTTTGTGGCGCGTATTTACGCAAGATTACTGCTTTTAATTGGGTATAATGCAAGGCAGGAGGACAAAACGCAAGCCAAAACATGTCTCAATAATCAGGATCTATTACCTGTTAACAATTGTTTCGAATTTAGTGCTAGAATTTTATATTTCTGCTTTAATTGCTGCAGCTTCCAGGGCCCATTTCCTTATTTCCTCTATCTTCATAAAATCACCCTGCGGCACCTTCACCCTCTTCTCCACGGCGAACCTGGCAATAAAATTAAGCTTCGAATAGTCCATTCTTCCCGCGAAGTATCCCTCCGAAGCCGGTTTAAGTTTCTGTTTCACGGAAGCAAAATAGCCGGCCGCCTTCTTTCTGTTTTCCGGAGTATCCTGCGACAGCGTCATGCAGAAAAGGTAGATTGACACCGGTTTGGAATTAAAAACCGGCAGATTGGCGGAAACAAATTTTTCGAACTCTGGCATAGTCTTTCCCGCCCGTACCGCTGTGCCGAGAATGAAGATGTCATAAGCGGAAAGGTCTTTCACTTCCTTTAGGTTCATTACATTAGCAATGAAACCGGCTTCCCCGAGCGTCTGCCCTATTATTTCCGCGGCCTCCGCGGTGGAACCCGCGCGCGACGCGTACGCGATAAGAACTTTTCTCCCTTTCTTTCCGTAGGAAGCTGTTGGGAATTTCAGCGCAGAACTACCCGGGGTCATTCCGAGGCGCATTACAACGGAAAAGAGCACAGAAAAAATCGCGTTAGCATATACAAGAGCGAGAAGCAAACCGAGCGCAATTAGAATTATTTTAAGCATAGGCCCCTAAGTCAAGCTCGAAGAATCAAATTAGAAATTCGAAACAAACCCTTCCACCCACAATTCCGGTTTCGAATTTCGTGCTTCGAATTTCGAATTTTTGTTTACTTATTTACTATATTAATCGGCTTCCCCGCCTTATACGCCTTCACATTCTCCACCGTCTGCTCCATAAGGCGCGAGCGCGCTTCTTTAGTCGCCCAGGAAATGTGCGGTGTGATGAAAATGTTTTTTGCCCTGTAGATCGGATCATCTTTTCCCGGCGGCTCCTGTTCAAGAACATCCAGCCCCGCTCCCGCAATCAGGCCTTCATTAAGCGCCCTGGCAAGCCCTGCTTCATCCACAAGCGGCCCGCGCGAGGTGTTGACCAGAAAAGCCGTTCTCTTCATCTTTTTCAGCGTCTCGTAATTTATCATCTTAGCGTTATCGCCGGTAAGGTTGCAGTGCAGACTGACAAAATCCGACTCAAGGAGCACCTGTTCCGCGGTATCCGCCCACCTGAAATCCTTCCTGTGCGACTGGTCCGATCTGTATACATCATGGGCGAGGAGTTTCATTCCGAAGGCCTGAGCGATATCGCCCGTAGCCTGACCGATGCGTCCGAAACCTATAACGCCCATAGTTTTTCCGGAAAGTTCAATCAGAGGAAAATCCCAGAAACACCAGTCCGAGTTCTCTGCCCAGCGGCCCTTCTTGGTCTCATCGCTGTGGTGCTGGACATGGTGGCAGAATTCAAGAATATGGGCAAAGGCCATCTGGGAAACCGAACTCGTACCATAGGTCGGTATGTTAGAAACAATAATGCCTCTTTTTTTGGCGGCAACAGTGTCTATCACATTATAGCCGGTGGCCAGAAGGCTTACTAAACGGAGTGACGGCAGCTGCGCGAACTCCTTCTCTCCCAGCACCGTCTTGTTGCTAAGCACCACTTCGGCGTCTTTGCACCTTTCAACGACAAAAACACCGGAAGTACGGTCATAAACGGAGAGTTCTCCGAGCATTTTTAGCCCTTCCCAGGAAAGATCCCCCGGGTTTAGGGCATAACCATCAAGCACGACAATCTTCATCATAATCTCCTTTAATGTGGCTATAGACTGGGATCTTAAAACACAGTTGATGATTTTATCAGAGAATTTAAGGAATTTCAATGATATTGCAAAGCGCTCGCTTGACAAAGCTTTGTGCATAACCTACAATCCAGCGAGGTGAAAAATGAGCAAAATTAATCTTGATAGGGTAAAGTGCAGCAAATGCGGGCTTTGCGTAAAAGATTGTCCTGCCGGGGTAATGACGGCCGGCTCAGACGGATTTCCCGAAATACCTGAAACACGGAAACCTTTTTGCATAAGGTGCGGTCACTGTGAAGCTGTATGCCCGGCTGGCGCCCTTGTTCTTCAATTCCGTCCCGCGGAGAAAGACAGTGAGAGCCCGAAGCCCGGAAGCATCGCGCCAAAGGAACTTGAAGCCTTCCTGAGATACAGGCGCTCCATCAGAAACTTCAAGAGCAATGTTGTCCCGCGGCAGGAACTTGACTCTGTGTTCGGAGCGTTAAAATATTCTCCGACAGGAGGGAACAGCCAGGGAATAAGATGGCTGGTAATCAGCGGGCAGGAAGAGGTTCGAAAGTTCACGGGTATGGCCGTTGACTGGATGAAGTTCCTGAAAGAGAACGACCCCGAAGCGAAACTCAAGTTTTCCGCCGATAATTTCATCAACGCGCAGGAAAGAGGCGAAGACCTTTTCTGCAGGAACGCGCCTCACCTTGCAATAAATTATTACAGCGCGGTAAACGGCAGCGGGGCAACGGATTCAATAATAGCTATGACCCAGCTTGAACTGCTTTGCTTCGCAAAGGGCATCGGAACCTGCTGGGGAGGTTTTTTTGTGCGGGCCATTAAGGGCTGGAAACCTCTGCAGGCCGCGCTTGAATTGCCCGAGGACGCGAATCCCGGATATGCCATGATGCTGGGGTACCCGGCATTTTCCTACAATTCGGTGCCGAGGAGAAAGCCGGTGCAAGTTAGGTATTTCCCTGAAAGATGATACATTTATGTTTTTAACGTTCTTAACGTTACTAACGTTTATAACGTAAGGATGATTAAGAAGCGACAGGCAAAAAAAGGGCTCCGGGATAACGGAGCCCTTTTGATTATGGTTCGATTGAATTATTAACCCCACCCTAACCCTCCCCTTATTAAGAAGGGGAGGGAAATGTGATGTTACTGCTGTTCGAGGAAACCCTTCAAGTATTTCGCTCTTACCGGGTGCCTTAGCTTCCGAAGAGCTTTGGCTTCTATCTGCCTTACCCTTTCCCTCGTAATATTGAAAATATTGCCCACTTCCTCGAGCGTATAGGGATACGGTTTGTTTATGCCGAAACGAAGCCTGATGACCTCGGCTTCCCTGGTCTTTAAAGTGTGCAGTATCTTTTCAAGCTGTTCCTGAAGTATCATGTGCGCCGCGGCTACCTGCGGGGAAATAACTTCCTTGTCTTCAATTATATCACCGAGATGCCCGTCCTTATCTTCGCCTATCGGAGTCTCAAGCGATATGGGCTCCTGCGCTATCTTTAACACTTCCCTGACCTTCTCTATGGGAAGAACCATTTTCTTGGCAAGCTCATCCGGCGAAGGCTCCCTTCCGTACAACTGGAGCAGTTCCCTGTAGTTTTTCACAAGTTTGTTCAGGGTCTCTATCATGTGCACAGGAACTCTGATGGTGCGTCCCTGATCCGCGATAGCGCGGGTTATAGCCTGGCGAATCCACCAGGTCGCGTAGGTCGAAAATTTGTAACCGCGCTTGTACTCAAACTTATCAACAGCGCGCATCAAGCCGATATTGCCTTCCTGGATAAGATCCAGGAAATGCAGGCCTCTGTTTGTGTATTTTTTGGCGACTGAAACAACAAGCCTAAGGTTGGCGCGTACCAGCTTCATCTTGGCGTTGTAGGCCCTGCGCTCGTTCTCTTCTATCTTCCTGGTGTCCGCCTTTACTTTAAACGGATTGCTGCCAACGGTCTCGGCTACGGCCTTTATCTTCTTCTCTGAAACTCCTATCTGCCTGCCAAGTTCTGCAAGCTCTGACTGCGTAAATTTATGTTTCGCATCCGTCTTTTTGCCGGCCGCGGCCCTCTTTATCTGATCCCGGGAAAGCCTGCTGTCTTTTTCCAGCTCAGTTATCTCTTTCTCGGCCTTGATAATCTCAAAAGCCATATCCTTAACGCTCTGGATCATAATCTTCTTCTCGTCCAGGCTGATGTCTAAGTCAATATAACAGTCTATTATCCTGCCCCGGCTCTCTATCTTTTTCTCTTCGAGAAGCGCCCGCGCTTTGTCGCTTATCCTTTTCTTGGAAAGTTTAAGGTCAAACTTCGCAAGCTTTCCCTCTTCCCCGCGAATCTTTCTGAGCATGTCGCGCAGGTGCTTCTTGTATTTCTTGATAATACGGGGGCTTATCTCGCCGTCGGTTTCAATATTCATCAGGTCCTGGATCGGTTTCGTGTTGTCCAGCACTTCCACCGTGAACGCGTTTACCTTCTCCAGCACAAACCTTGATTCGTAAAGTATCTTGTCTATTTCCTCTTCGGCTTTTTCTATCTCTTCGGCAAGGGAAAGTTCTTCCTCGCGGGAAAGTATGGAGATCTGCCCCATGGAGCGCAGGTACAGCCGGATAGGATCGTCAAGCCCGACATCGGAGGCCGCCGCGAAATGTATTTCCCCGTTCGGGGTTTTCAGCCCCTTTTCGTCCTTCGGGGCGTCCGTTACGTGGATGTCCATCTCGTCAAGCTTGGAAAGAATGCCGTCTATCTCGTCCGGTGAAATAACGTCTTCCGGCAGGACTTCGTTAACGTCCTGGTAAGTAAGATAGCCTTTTTCTTTGCTCATTTCCACGAGCTGTGCCAGGTTGCCGGGTTTTTTCCCGGGTAATGCCTTCTTGGTTTTTTCCGTCACTTCTTCATCCCCTTCAGCCTGCGCAGTAATTGATAGTATTCATTCACAAGGTTCTTATCGTATTCGCCGCGGCCGACCTTCTTTACCTCAGGCTCAAGTTCTTTCAGCCTGCTGATTATTCTGTTGTTTTTAATATGCCGAACCAGATCCTTCTCCGCCTTCTCCTGCCCGGCGAGTTCCCGCTCGTCCAGGGAGAGCGCGGTAAAAACTTCTGCAGCTTCGCCTTCCAGCGCGGCGGTAATTTTTGAATGGTCAACCGCGCCCTTTTCCTCTATGCTCTTCTTTATCTCCGCAAAGATCCCCGCATTCATGCTGTCGGTGAAATCGCTTTCTATAAGCTCCAGGCAGACTCTGCCCGCGGCCTCCGGGCTGTTCAAAATAAGGGTCAAAAGTTCTTTCTCCGCCGGCGGGCAAATTCTTACCCTGGCCGCCGTTTTTGACTGCCCCTTCACCGCGGAAGCAGAATAGGACCTTTCTTCCTTGGAAAACTCTTTTTCCACCACCCGTTCTTCCAGGCCGAGCTTCCTGGCGATGGTCTCAATATATCCTTTGCGGCGGAGCTCGTTGGCTACTTTGTTGATTACCGGCTTCATCTTCGCGACAACCGCAATCTTTCCGGAGAGCTCCGTGCCTGCCGAGGTTTTTTCCGCCTCGAGCCAGAATTCAACAATATCCTTTGCATTATTTACTGCCTCAAGGAAAGCGTCTTTGCCTTTCTTTACCAGAAGCTCATCAGGGTCCTTGCAGCCCTCGGGCATTACCACCACGCTGACATTCAGCCCTTCTTCTATCAGCACGTCTATTCCACGGATACTGGCGTTAATTCCCGCTTTATCAAGGTCATAGCAGAGTTTCACGTTCTCGGCGTAGCGTTTGATCTGCTGCGCCTGTTCTTTTGTCAGGGAAGTACCCATGCTCGCGACGACATTTGAAACGCCGTACTGGTGCGGCATGACAACATCCATGTAGCCTTCGACAATGATAACCGTGTTGCTCTCAGAGATTGCGGCCTTCGCCTGCGGCCAGCCGTAGAGTATACGGCTTTTCACGTACACCGGCGTCTCCGGAGAATTAAGGTACTTGGGCAGGGACTTG
>CAIWWK010000233.1 GCA_903916325.1 Candidatus Firestoneibacteriota bacterium | reverse complement strand
CTTCGCGACGGACATTTCCATAAGCTTCATTGCCTTGAGCGTCGCGGCTTCCTTGTCGTCGCCGTGGACCCAGGAATCGTGCTCCCTGATGTTAGCCATTTCGGACATATATTGATTTATGCCGGAGCGCTCGGCTGCCTTCCTGAAAGTCCCTTCGTGCATGCGGGGAGAGCAGGCCGTAACCACTATCCTGTCAAGCTTGTGTTCCTTGACAGCTTCGATAATGGCGTTCTGGCCCGGATCCGAGCACATATATTTGTAGTCGGTGGCGAATTTGACGCCCGGAAGTGTCAATGCGTACTCTGCTACCCTTTTGACATCGACGACGCCGGCTATGTTCGTGCCGCAATGGCACACAAATACGCCTATTCTGGCCATTTACAATATTCCTTTTTCTTTAAGAACCTTGACAGGGTCCACAAAGTGTTTTTTGAACGCCATATCCAGCGCGTTGTATCCCAGCGCCAGGCCTATCATCTGTGAAATGTAAATTACAGGAATTCCAATCTTTTTTCCGCTTTTCCTTTCAATCTCTCTCTGCCTTGAATCAAGGTTGGCGTGGCAGAGCGGGCAGGCGACGACTATGACATCCGCGCCGCATTCTTTCGCGTCATTTAATATATCGCCGGTAAGTTTGATTACGGCTTCCTTCTTTGTGAGCGAAAAAGCCGCGCCGCAACATTCAGTCTTGTAGCCCCACTTTACCGGCTCAGCTCCGAGCGCCTGCACGGTCTTGTCCATAAACATCGGGTTCTCTATCCTGTCGAAATCGCAAACTTCAGGCGGGCGGGTCATAAGACAGCCGTAGTAACTCGCAACCTTGAGGCCTTTAAGGGGCTTCTTTACTTTCGCTTTCAGGGCTTCAAGCCCGTAGGTTTCAAAAAATACTCTCGCAAGGTGCAGTATCTTCGCGCCGCCCATATATTCTTCTCCGACTACTTCCGCAACATCTTTCCTCATGTCTTCGTCGGTAGTCATTGTATGGTGAGCCAGAGCAAGACGGGAGAAACAGGCCGAGCAGGGTGAAGTTATGGGCATATTATTTTTCTCTGCCCAGATAAGCGTCTTTGCGGGAAGCGCGTTCGCCGCGATGTCGGAAGTAATGTGCGCCGTCGTTGCCCCGCAGCATACCCAGTGAGGGACTTCAATGAGCTCAATCCCGAGGTCTTCGCAAACTATCCGGGTCGATATGTCATATTCCCTGGCCGTCGATGAAAGCGAGCAGCCCGGGAAATATCCCAGCTTAACCATTGGTCTCCCGTATCTTTTCTTTCTGTTTTTTATGTATCTTTGAGAACATCTCAAGGTGTTCCCACATCGCCACAGGGTCGTTGATAAAGTGCGGGAAAAGCGCTATTTTTCCCTTGAGGAACATCTGAAGGCCAAGCGGGAAAACATCCTTGAAAGGGTTCAAGCTCAGCATATTATAAGCCATTATCAACCCGAGTTCGTAAACCTTGCCGGTATATTGGAGTGATTTAAGGAATATCCAGTCAAAGATTGGGATTTCTGTATCGGAAACTTCGTACTTGCCCGCTTGCGCCATAATCTTAAGGGTGTCCATTACCTTGGCGATATCAATTTCTCTCGGACAGCGGGTAGTGCAGGTCTCGCAGGAAACGCAATACCAGGCAGTATTGCTTCCCATAACTTCATCGTGCAAGCCAAGCTGTATCAGCCTCATCGTCATGGTCGGAGGATAATCCATTTTAAAGGCCATAGGACATCCGGCGGAGCATTTTCCGCACTGGTAGCAGTTGGATATCTTTTGCTTGCTTAAGCGCTCGACATCCTTCCTAAAACCCTGTTTGAAGTTCTTTTCTTCGAGATAATGCTTCATCTTTTTGGTTTTTTCCTGAAAACAGAATGGGGGGAAGCGTTTCCCCCCGCGCAGTCACGGAACGCATTGATTATATCATACAGAAATAGCGATGACAACGACATTTTGGGAAGTTGTCAAGCCAAAATAGAAATGTCCTATTGCCACCAAAGTAGAAATGTCCTGTTTTTATGATTTTAAGGCCAG
>CAIWWK010000232.1 GCA_903916325.1 Candidatus Firestoneibacteriota bacterium | reverse complement strand
TTCCACATTTCTTTCCAATACTGAGTCTGTCATTGTCATGCTCCTTTGGTCTCAATTTTCACTGCTTCCTACGGAGCACAACCTTAAATCCCAATGCCTGCTAAACTAGCACTTTCTCCAAGAGGTGCTGAACTTGAACACCCGGAGCCGTGTGCCACAGCATCTTTGATTTTACTTCGCCTCTGAAACTTATCGAGAAAAGGTTCACGCTCACCTGCCTTACTGAGAGGGACTGCGATAGCAGGGATATGCTCGACTGTTTTGATTTTAAGCAGAAGCCCTTGGACCCGGTAGTCATCAACAAAGACACAATACTTGACTTCTCGAACCTGAAGCCCACAAGACCCTAGGCTATGTCCCTCTAACCGAAGAATTCATTTGAAGGTTATACCCTTATTTTCAGGGTTAATATTCCGGATTCCATCCAGAACCACACCAACAATAACTACCATAAAATAGAACCAGAAACTCTTTCCTTCTGCCATTGTTGTTCTCCTTTTTACTGAGCCGGCGGTGTAATCTTTGCCGTGATAGTGCTGCAGACATCTGTTATTTCCGCAAGCTTAGTAACCCCTATGCTGTAGTTAGAATAGACCTTTGCCCACCCGCCTTCATCCTTGAGCTTAAAAATGTTGTAAACATCATTGCCTGATTTCGAAGATATGACGAAGGCCTGAACAACATCTGCTATTGGCTCTCCGTCATTCAAGTATTGCATAGTTCTGTATCTATCTATCCCCAGCTGCTCGGCTAAAACATCAGCGCATTTCGTCATATTCGGAGTAACGCTGGCCGGTTTGGTCTTGGCTGCCGCAGCCGCAGGAAAAACCGTGGGGCTGTCAGTTGAAGTCTTTGTCGTTATTGTTGCTTGTACTATCTCGTTTACTCCGTACTTCTGCCAGACATCCATCCAGGAACCATGTTTCTTCGCGTCTATAATATCAGCGAACCTGTTCCCCGAAGCCTGCCTGAATTCTGCCGCCTGGAGGATATCATTTTCGGCAATACCGGACTTGAAGCCGTAATATTTGACATCATACCTGGAAACTCCCGTGTACTGCTCGATAAGCATTGCAGCTTTATCCTGATCTACCCCTGCATATGTTGAGGTCTGCACATCCTGTTTTATTAATTTAGCGCTTAGGGCCGTATATTTGTTCTGGATATTTGCCTGATAGTCGGCATCAACATGGTAATCAGCATAGTACTTGACAAAATTGTTTCCGTACTTTTCCACAATTGAGGTAACTGAATTACCCGTGAACAGTGAAATGCAGTACGCCATCAAGACTTCATCAATCTTAATTTTCGCGGTCAGTGAATTTATGATTGACTTTGACAGCCCTGTTTCGCTGGCCATTGCCTGAAGCATAGCGTCATCGGAGCTTGACGCAGAAGCAGCTGCCGGCGCTGCCAGAGTTTTTGCATCCGCATTTTTATCAGCCGCAAAAGACAACACGCATAGCGACATTACCATTGCCACGACAAGATATTTTCTCATTTTCCCTCCACTCATTCTACTGTCGGCATTCGCAGCGTCAAAGACAACGCTGATGCGGTTGCTGGATGATGCGGCGTAATCCGACAGCAAGGAAATAAAGAATTTCTCTGGTTCTCGAGCTTGTTAAAGTTGTAGTCATCGGCAAAACCGCTGGGACGGATGACATTATAACCATCAATAATTACTCACATACAAGAGCCTCCGGGATAAACATAATCCTTCTGAATCTCCCCACGGCGAGCCGTGGGTGGGTATCGCACGCTTATGCTAAAGGTTAATAAAATTGTATGCGTATAATACTATCTATCTTTTATGGCAGTACACGTTGCGATTATTGTCAAATCATGCGAAAAATAATATTGGCGATCAGTGTTTTATTTCCGTATAATTTTGAACGGGATGGCGGGCAGGACACCAAGCGAAACATGCTGATTTACTTTCGCGCCGCCGGCTGGCTTAGACTTGATCATCATATCCGTAAATACATTGACGATCAGGTTGTCAGCGTATCCTGCCTTTATTTCCTTACCATCTGCTTTCAAAGTGAAACTAATAGTTTCCTCCTTAACTGTCACATTACTGATGGATACCCCGGCAGGCGGTTCGCTTAACTCAAGTTGGACAGCGGGAAAGAGTTTCAGATACAAAGGAATCTTAAAGTTTATTTGCGCTGTCCCGTCTTGTGGGAGCGATACCGGCAGGTCAGAGTTCAATGTAAATACCGGCCAGCGGCGCTTGGCTTCTATGACCATTGCCAGAAATTCTTTCACCGGTACCAGGTGCCGGTACCCAAAAGCCTGCATCATATCTTCCGCGGGGACTGCGGGGCGCCTTACGTCCAGCCCTTCTATAAGAGCACTTCCTTCCAGTTGCAGAACGACCGGGTCAACGGCCGGTTTGTTCGGCGCGGTTAGTGTCATATGAACAGTGTCCCTCCCAGCAAGAACCATACCGCCGCTTATGGCCCAGCCGGGCGAACTCTTGAGAGCCAGTTCAACACTGCCATTAAAGCCATCTCTGCGCAGTACATGTACAGAGACAGGGACCGAGCACCCTGCCGGCACATTTACGCAGGAAGGCGTTACACGCAGTTCAAAATCAGGACGGCGTGGCCCTACTCGCAGGCGGTATGCGTACTCTTCTCCTCCGTGACCCTGAGCGTCAGAAATTTGCAGAAAATACGCCCCGTCTTTCGGCAGTTTGAATGAAATATAGGAGTCCGCATGATGGGTATTCAATCCCGAACCCTTATCTTCGTTATCATCGTTCCACGCCAGCACCCGGCCGGATGAATCTGTCAATCGAAGCAGTGAGTCTAGCGGAGAATTCAATCTGCGGGCGTAAACTTCAGCAACAAATTCAAAGCCGGCGTGCCCCTCGAACCGGAATACATCGACATCGCCGGGCGTCGCTATGCGGCCGTTGATGACCTGCGACAGAGTAACGGGTTGCGCGGTTTCTATCGTACCATTCGGTTCTATCTCGTTTGATTCAGGAGCATTATCAACCGCATACGGAACGCTGTTGGAACACAATTTACCGTGACACAAGGAAGCCTGCCGGATAAAGTTTGCGGCGGATTCGGTGTTCAACTGCAGGTGATTTTCGGGAAGGTTCCATCCTGCGACAGATACGGCCGTTGCAACACCGGTTTTTCCGCCCAATGGGAACATTTGCGTGATAAAAGGTTTTTCCCCGACAAAAAGCCTGTAAACAAAATCCTCGCGCCCGCGATAAATAGAATCCCGTATCTCTATTTGATATTCGTCGTCCTGCGGCACCTTGAATAAAATAACCGGATCCTGGTTGAAACGGTAATGATCCGCATAGGCCAGTTCCCTGCCTTTGGAATCATACAGGGTTATCAGCGGCTGCAGCCATCCCGGGACGGCATCGGACATATAGGGCATCAGATGCCGGGCCTGCGCTTCTATCACGAGTGATTGGTCTTTACGAGCCTTGAAGCGGAAACGATCAATATCCCCCGGCATAATTTGCCCGTTAAACAATACCGGTAAATCTGCCGCCGTGGCAGGCGCGCCCGCGTCAACGGGGTTTAGTTCGGTGATTTCGGTCACAGACCCCACCTGAAAGCATAGCGGATTGCTTAAACCCGCCGGAGTCATAAGCCTTATTTCACGGTCGCCCGGTTTGGCGTCTGCGGCAATCTTAACTTCGATGATGACCATCTCCTGGATGGCCGGCTTGGCCTGCGCCCTGCCGCGGGCGTCCAGAAAGAAGTTGGCGACTTTTTTCAGATTCCTCGCGCTCATTTGTTCGAGATTACGCAACATCGGGTGATCGGGTAATTCCGCCGCTTTTTCCGGCCTTCCGGAGGAGACAGGTTCCTTTAAAGATTCTT
>CAIWWK010000231.1 GCA_903916325.1 Candidatus Firestoneibacteriota bacterium | reverse complement strand
CGCACGACTGGGACAACTCAACAAAACGCGAGCATAAGTTTGGCTCCGGCTGGGAGCGCGAAGCCATATTATCGCTGGATAGAATGTCAAAAGTCTAAGGAGCGTCATTGTGCCGAAATCAAAGAAAGCAGCGCCGAAACAGGTAATAGACTGCATTATGGAATTAATCAAATATTTGCCTGAAACGGTAAAGAACCTTCCGGAGGAAATACTGGAAAGGAGTTTCTGGGAGAAGAATTTCAAGAAAAGCGGCAGGGCGCAAACAACGCTTCAGACCCTGCAGGAGCTTCCTGCCTTTACATATATGAGGCCAAAGAAGGGCTCGACGAAGGCCTGGACCAGGGTGCTTGAAAAGCACATGGGCGTGGGTCAGGTGGAGACGTTCCTTAAATCGTTAAAAACTTATGTTTTATTCACTCCCCTAAAAAGGGAGAAACAAAAATACTGGAGGGATGTTTACGGGAAAAACGAAGTCATTCAGAGGCTCCGTCCCGAAGAATCTGACGACTGGCTTCCAAACCCCCACCGCGGGACAACCACCTTCCAGCGTTTTCAGGGTGAGCCGGTTTATCCGACAATCGTAACAGCGGACACATACGGGCCTGTAACTTTTCCCGGGCCGGGAATAAAAGATAATCTCGCTTACATCCCGAGGACCACGCTCACCTATTGCAGGTGGCCGTGGGCCTGGCTTGAACCAAAGAAGGGGAAATTCCGCTGGGATATTATTGATAATACGCTCAGATCCGCCGGAAACCTCGGGCAGACCGCGCAGATACGCTTCCAGCCGTTCTCTGCGGCGGATTCCGCCGTGCCGCCTCAGGGAGCGAGGCGACCCCCAAAACCTTATGTCAATGTTCCGGGCTGGCTTTGGGATACCGGAATAAAGTGGGTGCCGTCCACATATTCCGGCAATGAGCCCGACCACAATGATCCGCTTTGGCTGAAGCATTTCGGCGCCTTTGTCAAAGCTTTCGCGGCGAGATACGACGGGCATCCTGCCCTTGAAAGCGTTGATGTCGCCTACGGCGGTTTCTGGGGAGAAGGCGGCGGCAATACAAATTACAAAACGGCAGGAAAGCTGGCAGAGCTTTACATCAGCGCATTCCGGAAGACCCAGCTGCTCTTCCTTCTGGGAACGCACGCGCACGACTACTCCAACCCGAAATACGGCAAAACTCTTCGGCTGGGCTGGAGGACGGATTGCTTCGGAGACCTGGACGTCGCTAATCACCCGGATGTGCCTGATAACGCAAGCTGGAACCATACTTACGACGGTTATCCAAAAGAAATAGTGGCGAGCGGCTCGAGGGACTCCTGGAAGAGGGCTCCGGTTACCATGGAGACGTGCGGGAATGTCGCCACCTGGGCCATCAAGAATTATGACCTTGATAAGATAATATACGAGGGCTACCGGTATCACATGTCTGTTTTCATGCCCAAGAATGTGTTCTTTCCGGAAAAGTGGATGGACAAGCTCGTAAAGTTCGACAAGATGATAGGCTACAGGTTTGCTTTGCGGCAAATCAAGCTTCCGCTGGAAGCGAAGGGCGGGCAGAAAATCACGGTGGAAAACTATCTTAATAACGTCGGCTGCGCGCCGATCTACCGCGATTACAAATACGCCTTCAGGTTTACGCAGGGGAAGAAGCGCGTCGTAGTTAAGTTCAAGCAGGATATTCGGGAATGGCTGCCGGGGATATTCTGGTTCAGCGAAGAGATAATTTTTCCCAAAGGCTTTTCCCGCGGAGAAGTAAAGATAGCTGTCGGAATTCTCGGAGACGACAGAGAGCCGAAGGTCTGGTTTGCCAATAAAGGCAGGCTGGATAAAGGCTGGCTGCCTCTTATGAGCATGGACGCGATCGACTAATATTTATCTGTCAGTTATTGCCCTCAAACCTTGATGCATTCGAAAGCGTGCCTGGTCGGCAATCCCCTGGCGGCCCAAAGGCGGCGCTCTTTCGGCAGGAGAATAAAACTGTCG
>CAIWWK010000230.1 GCA_903916325.1 Candidatus Firestoneibacteriota bacterium | reverse complement strand
ATTACCGAGGATGTTCCAAACGGCAGATGGCCCGCAACCTTCAGGGTAATACTTGAGGCCTGCAGAAAATACGGAAAGATAGTTTAGTCCACGAGGGAGCATGTCCGGTAAAATACTAATCCTTGAACACAACTCGAGTGAAGGCCCGGGGCTAATTGCAGATTATTTTTCAGGCAGATACGACCTTTTGACGATAAAGCTCTGGGACAAAGATCCCCTCCCGGCGGCCTTCGATAATATCGCGGCCATTGTTGCCATGGGCGGCCCGATGAATGTTTATGAAGAAGAAAAGTATCCCTTCCTGAAAGCGGAAAATGAATTCATTAAGGAAGTTGTTGCGAGCGGGATTCCGTATCTTGGGGTCTGTCTCGGAGCCCAGCTGCTCGCCAAGGCGTGCGGCGCGGCGGTTAAGAAGAACAGAGTGAAGGAAGTCGGCTGGTCCGAGGTTTCTGGGACTCCGGAAGGAAGGCAGGATAAAATATTTTCCCTGTTGCCCGCGAAATTCACCGTATTTCAGTGGCACGAAGATACTTTTGAAATACCAGGAAACTCCACCCGCCTCGCATTTTCCGGCGATTGCGACAACCAGGCATTTGTCGCGGGAGAAAAGGCGTATGGTCTCCAATTCCACGTGGAAGCAACGGAAAGCATGGTAAGGGAGTGGTTTGGCAATGAAAATGATGCGGCTTCAAGAGAGATCCTCTCCAAAAACAGCGTTAATTCCGCAAAAACCCTGCATTCTGCGAAAACCATTCTGGGGGCATTCGAAAAACTCTTCTGTTGACCTGTTTTTCATTGAATCAACCCGTTCTGCCTGTTAAAATATTTTACATTATCATGGAGGGCGACATGAAAAAAACTATTCTTTTCCTTCTGGTGTTCCTGCTTGCCGTTTCAGGGTTTTCCGCAAAAAGAAGGATTGCGGTGATGGACCTTGAAGATAAAGCGCAGGGACAGCACGGCGGCTGGCGCAGTGTCGGCGGCGGAATGGCTGACGCCATTTCAACAGGGCTCGTGAAATCAGGGAAGTTCAACGTCATAGAAAGGTCAAAGCTCGCGAAAATAATGGAAGAGCAGAAGCTCGGCGCTTCAGGCGCTGTTACCGCCCAGTCCGCCGCAAAAATAGGCCAGCTGCTCGGCGTTCAATATATGGTGATGGGCAGCGTTACCGAGTTTGGGGTTAAGGAAAGCAAGCTGGGAGTCGGCGGCCTCGGCGGGCTCATCGGAATCGGCGGAGGGATAGACACCAGGACCAACACGGCAAGAGTCGCGATGGATGTCAGAATGATAGACACGAGCACCGGAGAGATAATCCTTGCCGAGAAGGGCGAGGGAGAGGAATCAAGCACGGGAGTTTCGGTAAATCTTTCTGTCGCTCCGAGCGTTGATTTCGGGAAAGACGGTTTTGACGAAACTGTAATTGGCAAGGCGGTCAGGAAGGCTATAGAGCACATAACCGAGGTTTTCGCGCAGGCGGAAGCAAAGATGCCGTGGTCGGCGAAGATTATTAAGGTTGACGGCAGGCAGATTTGGCTGAACTCGGGAGAGGAAGACGGAACGGCCGCCGGAAAAGAGATAGCCATTTTTAAGAAAGGTGAAGACCTTGTGGACCCGGACACCGGAGTGTCGCTCGGCTCTTCTGATACTAAGCTCGGAACCTGCAAGATCACCAAGGTTGATAAAAAGTTCTCAATTGCGGAAACAACAGTTACGGGAGTAACGAAAGACAATTATTTAAAAGAAGAAAAATAACCGCGCGCCAAATCGAAGAAACCGTTTTGGAGGCATTTTGATATCAGAAATATTTCGCTGAGTATCAGGGGGGAAGGCAACCGGCCTTCCCCTCTTTTTTTTCCGGAATTCAAAGACAGCGCGGAGGCGAAATGACGGCAGGCAAAAAGGCTTTGATGGTTTGGGGCGGGTGGGACGGGCACGAGCCGAAAAAATGTGTTGAGGTTTTCGCCCCTTTCCTGGAAGAAAAAGGTTTTGAAGTTATAATCTCCGATACCCTGGATGTTTTTCTGCAAACGGAATTGATGGGCGGGCTGGACCTGATAGTTCCTGCCTGGACCTTGGGCAAGATTACCGGAGAACAGGCAAAAAGCCTGCTGGAAGCGGTAAAAAGCGGAACTGGAATAGCCGGCTGGCATGGCGGGATGTGCGACGCTTTCAGGGAAAACACCGAATATCAGTTTATGACAGGCGGGCAATGGGTCGCTCATCCGGGCGGCGTGATAGATTATACTGTCAACATCATAAACCATAAAGACCCCATCACCGCGGGCCTTTCTGACTTTAAGATAACCTCCGAGCAGTATTATCTGCATACCGACCCGGGCAATGAAGTCCTGGCGACAACTGTTTTTGACGACAGGTTTGACCCGTGGATAAAGGGCACGGTAATGCCCGTGGTATGGAAAAGAAAGTACGGCGCCGGAAGGGTTTTTTATTCCTCCCTTGGTCACGTGGCGAAGGATTTTGACGTGCCGGAGGCAAGGGAAATAGTCAAGCGCGGGATGCTATGGGCGAGTAAATGCGATTGCTGATTGCTTATTCGGAGGGGATGTGGAGAAAATAAAAGTAGGGATAGTGGGGTGCGGGAACATAAGCGGCATATATTTTCAGAACCTGCTTAAGTTTAATAATGTCGAGGTTGCTGCCTGCGCGGATATGCTTCCCGCTGCCGCGGAAGCAAAGGGAAAGGAGTACAGGGTAAGAGCCGTAAGCGTCAAGGAATTGCTTGCGGACAGAGAAATAAAAATAGTCGTAAACTTGACAATACCAAAAGCCCATGCCGAAGTTGCCCTTGCCGCTCTTGACGCCGGGAAGAACGTCCACAATGAAAAGCCGCTGACGATAGAGCGCAAAGACGCGCGGAAGATTCTGAAGCTCGCGAAAGCGAAAAGACTGCTTGTCGGCTGCGCTCCGGATACTTTCCTGGGCGGCTCGCATCAGGCCTGCAGAAAAATTATGGATGACGGTTTGATAGGAGCTCCCGTGGCCGCGACCGCGTTTATGATGGGCCACGGCCATGAGAACTGGCACCCGGCCCCCGAATTCTATTACAAAGTCGGCGGCGGCCCGATGCTTGATATGGGCCCTTACTATGTGACGGCGCTGGTCAATATGCTCGGGCCGGTGAAAAGAGTCAGCGGCTCCTCGCGCATAACCTTTGAACACCGGATCATCACAAGCGAGCCGAAGAAGGGGGCAAGGATAAAAGTTGAGACTCCGACGCATATTGCCGGGACAATGGATTTCGCGAACGGCGCGATAGGCACAGTCATAATGAGTTTTGATGTCTGGGCGCATACTCTTCCCTGCATAGAAATACACGGAACGAAAGGTTCTATGCAGGTGCCGGATCCAAACGGGTTTGGCGGGGAAGTCAGGATAAAGCTCGCTGGTGACAAGGATTGGAAGGAAATGCCTGCCGGGTTCGGCTACCTGATGAACAGCCGGGGGGTCGGCCCTGCCGATATGGCGCAGGCCCTGCTTGAAGGCAGAAAGAACAGGTGCAGCGGAGAGCTCGCGTATCATGTGCTGGATGTGATGCACTCTTTTATGGATTCTTCGGCGGCGGGCAGGCATATCATATTGAAGAGCAAATGCGAAAAGCCGGAGCCGTTTCCCGAAGGGATGGAAGATTACAGGATGGAGTAAGAGCAAAATGCAAAAACTAAGCACTAAATTCTAAATTCGAAGTCCGCCTGAAGAAACTTCAGGCGAAATCTCGCCTGTTTGCTTGCAAACAGGCGGACAAGAAATTAGAAATTCAAAAAAAACTAAAGGCTCAAAGCGGAGGATTTGCCGAACGCTAAAAGTTTTCTGACTTTATCCTCTGATTTTGACTCCGAGTAGATGCGGAGTACCGGTTCGGTGCCGGAGCCGCGGAGCAATAACCAGCTTAAATCCTCAAAGATGAACTTTGTCCCGTCAAAACGCGTTATTTCTTTAACTTTCATTCCGGCTATCTTCTCAAATGAAGCCGTGTCAAGGAATTTGAATATTTTATCCCTCTTTTCCGGTGAATACCGTATGTCCACCCTGTCGTAACAGAATTTCCCGTAGCGTTTTTCCACATCCCGCAGCAATTGCCGGATGGTCTTGCCGGACTGAGCCATCATCTCCAGCATCAAAAGGCCCATCAGAACTCCGTCGCGCTCCGGAATATATCCTTTTACTCCGATGCCGCCGCTCTCCTCGCCGCCTATCAGAATGTCTTCTTTCAGCATCAGGTCGGCGATGTACTTGAAGCCTATAGGCGTTTTGTGCACTTTCAACCCGTAATCTTTTGCTATGATTTCCACGGCTGAGGACACCGAATTGGTTTGCACCACATCCCCGCGAAGTTTCTTGTTGTCCAGCAGGTGAAGCATAAGCAGGGGGATGATGAACTGGGTGGAATAAAAAACGCCTTTGTCGTCCATAACTGCCACCCGGTCGCCGTCTCCGTCAGCAATCAATCCCACATCGGCGTGAACCCGCTTGATTTCATTTTTTAAATCAGTAAGGTTATGATTCAGCGGTTCCGGGCTGACCCCGCCGAACAAGACATCGCGGTAATGGTGGATCGGGAAAAGCTTCAGGTTGGAACCTTTAAGTATGCTCAGCAGATATCCCTGAGAGGAACCCCAGAGAGGTTCGATCACCACTTTAAACTTTGATTTCTTTATTGTCTTTAAGTCAACGAATGAACTTACCTTTTTCAGGTAGGAGCCTTCGAGATTATCCGTCCCTATCTTGTCTGAGTTCTTGGGCGCGTTCTTCCCAAGCAGAGATTCTATGGCTTTGGTCTCTGAAGGCGAGATAGCGGCGCCGAGCTTTGATTTTACCTTGAACCCGTTATACTCAGGGGGGTTATGGCTCGCGGTTATCATTATTCCGGCAAGCGCCTGTCTGTCGACAACTGCCCAGGAGACTACCGGCGTGGAGACTGCCCTCTTTGAGAGCGTGACTGAGAATCCGTTGCCTGCCAGAACCTTCGCGGAAATTTCAGCGTATTTCTCGGACATATAGCGCATATCATAGCCGACTATGATGTTCTTATTCTTGTGTTTCAGTGTTTTGAAATAATCCGCCGCTGCCTGCGCGACTATTCTTACATTGGCAAAAGTGAAATTCTCCGAGATTACCCCGCGCCACCCGTCAGTTCCGAATTTTATCTCGTTCATTTTGCTCCTTGCGGGGGGACAGATGCCCCTTATTGCTATATCCTATTATCCACCCGCCTCTGCCTTCTTCTGTCTATCGAAGTCAGTATCTTCTTGCGGATGCGTATATTGGAAGGGGTTATATCAACCAGTTCGTCAGGGCCGACATATTCAATCGCGAAATCCAGCGTTACCTGAATCGGCGGAACCAGGACCACAGGGTCCGATGCGCCGACAGAACGCTGGTGTGATTTGTGCTTAATTTTACAGGCGTTTATCTCGAGGTCAGAGTCTAAAGAGTGTTTTCCGACGACCATTCCCTCGTATACCGGAACTCCCGCGCCGATGAAGAGCACGCCGCGGTCCTGGCAGTTATCAAGCCCGTAAGGATTTGAGAGTCCGGGCTCGTTGCAGATGAGAGATCCGTGGGCGTTATCGCGCAGATCTATTTCGTGCACCGGTTTGTAAGAGTTGAAAAGGTTGTTGATAATAACCGTGCCGCGCGTTCGCGTCATCAAAAGGTTCTTTAGCCCCAAAAGGCCGCGTGTCGGTATCAGGTATTCCGCGTGAACATCGCCGCTCTGAGTTGCGTCAAGGTGGCGCATTTCTCCCCCGCGCTTGCCGAGCTCCTCGATTACAATGCCCTGGTAATCCTTGGGAACATCTATGAAGATGTTTTCGTAGGGTTCGAGCGTAACGCCATCTTTTTCGTGGTAGATTACCTGGGGCTGACCCACTTCCAGGCAGAAGCCTTCGCGCCTCATCGTCTCAATCAGTACCGCAAGGTGAAGCTCACCGCGCCCTGAGACGAGAAATGTGTCGGTGCCGTCATCAAGCCCGTCAACTTTAAGCGCGACATTTGTCTCAAGTTCTTTCACCAGCCGGTCGCGTATATGCCTTGAGGTGAGAAATTTCCCTTCTTTGCCGGCGCCCGGGGCGGAGTTAACCCCGAAAGTCATCTTGATGGTCGGAGGCTCTATCTCGACTGGCGGGAGGGCCTTCGGGTTTTCGGGGTCTGTTACCGTATCGCCTATATGGATGTCTTCAAACCCGCCTATGGCCGCTATATCTCCGGCAACTGCTTCTTGCACATCTATTTGCTTTAACCCTTCATACATTTGCAGGCTGGTAATCTTCGCGGTTGTTTTTGTTCCGTCAGCTTTAATGAGCATGAGATTGCTGTTGACAATCACTTTCCCGAACTTAACTTTGCCTATGCCGATGCGCCCTTTGTAGTTATCGTAGGCGAGCGCCAGCACCTGCATCGCGAAAGAATCATTGAGTTCAACTTCCGGGGGCGGAATGTGGTTTATGATGGCTTCAAAGAGCTGTGAGATATCCGGATGGTCAGGGGTTTTGAGCATTTCCTGGAGTTCTTCGGCGGAATGCGAAGCCATGCCGAGAAGCCCGGAAGCGTAAATTATAGGGAAGTCCAGCTGGATGTGGTTCGCGTTCAATTTTACGAAGAGGTCGAAAGTCTTGTTCACGGTCTCATCTATATATGAATCTATCCTGTCTATTTTGTTTATGACGACTATGGCCTTGAGCCCGAGCTCCATTGCCTTCTTGAGCACGAACTTGGTTTGCGGCATCGGGCCTTCTTTCGCGTCCACGAGCAGAAGGACGCCGTCAGCCATCCTGAGGGTCCGTTCGACCTCGCCTCCGAAATCGGCGTGCCCCGGGGTATCCACTATATTTATCTTGATACCCTTGTAGACCAAAGAGGCGTTCTTTGCCTTGATGGTGATGCCCCGCTCCCGTTCCAGGTCCATGCTGTCCATGATAAGATCAGGCGAATCCTCAACAACCTTGACTGCATTGGTCTGTTTGAGCATGGCGTCAACGAGCGTGGTTTTGCCGTGGTCGACGTGGGCAATTATGGCAATATTTCTTATATCTTCGCGTTTCATAGTGTTTTCTCCCTTAAAGAGAGGTATTTTAGCATGTTATGGCGGAAAGTTCCTTAAAAATCGCTTTCTACCGTGAACTTGCGGGAAATTGGTTTGATTCTATGATAGAATATGCGCCGTGAAACAAAAACGGAAAGTCATACTGGCGTCCGCTTCTCCGAGGAGGCGCGAGCTGCTGAAAGAGCTCGGGGTCAAGTTCACCGTTAAGCCGGCAGATATAGACGAGGATATCGGAAAGCGTTTTTCCCTTCCCGCGCTGAAAAAACTCGCGCTGGACAAAGCTCTCGCTTCCGCCGAAGGAGTTAAAGAGGGAGTGGTAATCGGCGCGGATACCATTGTGATTATGAAGGGACGGATATTCGGAAAACCCGGGACGGAAAAAGCTGCCGAAAAAATGCTGCGCGAACTTTCAGGTACGGTCCAGAGCGTATGGACTTCAGTTGCTTTTGTAGACGCGGAAACAGGAAGAAGGAAGGTAAGCGCCTGCGTTTCAAGGGTTAAGATGGCCAAACTTGACGAAGCGGTTATCGGGAAGATGGCGAAGAAGAATGCCGATAAATCCGGGGCTTATGCTATCCAGGAAGACGACCCCTATGTCAGGCGGCTCTCGGGCTCAGAGACAAATATCGTGGGATTCCCGCTGGAAGTTGTGAGGAAAATGTTGAAGGAATTTCATGTGGTTTGACGGTATGTCCCAAGTCGGCTTAAAATGATTGCAAAACAGGGCAAATAGTTGTATAATTTAGCACATTCCGCGGGGTGGAGCAGTTGGAAGCTCGTCGGGCTCATAACCCGAAGGTCGACCGTTCGAATCGGTCCCCCGCAACCAAATATAAAAAGCCCGATAATATCGGGCTTTTTCATTGCCGGCCACATTTCATCTCGACAAGTTGCCGCGCGGGGACTATAATTAATTATCCGTATTTTACTCTTTTGAGGACTAATACCATATGCCTGAAAGTGAAAGTACCGGCGGCATGAAAGCGGCTCCCGAGGCCGGTTCGCTGCCAAAGCAAGTTTACAAGGACATTCTTCTTGAAGTAGCCGTGGCCAATATGTGGGTCCCGCTTATGTCCGGGGCCGTTGCGACCGGTTACCTCCTTTTGCTTGGCGCCTCAGAGTTTGAATTCGGACTCCTCGTTTCTATCGGTTCTCTGGCAGGCATTTCAGCTCCTATATTCTCCTACCTTGTTGACAGGTACGGCGATAAAAAGAAACTGACCCTGCTTTGCAGCCTGCCTGTAAGGCTTATCCAGTTTATTCTTGCCGCCCTGCCGCTGCTGATGTACTACAAAATACTTCCTAAGCCGCTGCTTTTATATCTTGTCGTCAGCGTGGCAATGTCATTTGTAAATGTTTTTAACGGCCAGGCCTGGTTCTCGTGGCTTGGCGATATAATTCCAGAGAAACAGAGAGGGCACTACTTCGCGCGCAGGAATGTAATGGGCGGCGCTGTAGGAATGGTCTTTGGCGTTCTCGGCGGTCTCTTCCTTGACGGCTATTCCAATAAACACCTGGCATTCACGGGGCTCTTCTTCTTTGGTTCGATATTTGCCCTTCTGGATTATTACTACCTAAGGCGGCTTCCCGCCGCTCCTATCCAGCCGCCTGCAAAAGAACCGTTCTCGCTTGAAGCCATACCGAAAAAGATGCTGGAAGTTTCGAAAGACAAAAATTTCACCAAGCTTGTCTGGTTCAACTCGGCCTGGACTTTTGGAATGACGCTTATCGGAACCTACCAGAACATGTACCTCATAAAAGAATTAAAAATGTCCTATACTCTTATTAACATCTACGGCATAGTTTCTATCGTGATGGGTCTGGTTACTATGACTTTCTGGGGCAGGATCGCAGACAGATACGGCAACAAGCCGGTGATGCTCATTACCGGGAATATTTTGAGCGTTACGCCTTTCCTGTGGGCATTCATGGCTTACGCCAACTGGCTGCTCGCGGTAATTTATTTCGTGGCCGGCGCGTGCTGGTCAGGGTTCAACCTTTCTTCCTATAATATGATGCTGAAAATTGCGCCGAGGGAAAAGAGGGCTTCTTATATGGCTTTCAATACAATAGCCGTTGCTGCTGCTGCCACAATAGCTCCCGCCGCGGGAGGGGCCATTCTCTCCGGGATAGGCAGCTATAAACTTGACCTATATTTCTTCAAATTCGGAAACTACCAGATGCTTTTTGTGCTCGGCGTGCTTGGCAGGTTCTTTCCGTCCCTTTTCCTGCGCCAGTTTAAGGAAACAGGGGAAGGGGATGTTAACAGCGTCGCCCTGCTGGTCCGAACCGAAGTTGCGGAAGTGATAAACAGCGCGCTCTCATTCGCGCTGGTGCCATTTTCTTTTATAGGAAATGTCGTTGAAGACGTTGTGCCGCCCGGCATCAAGAAGAGGATATGGAAGACAAAAAAGAAGTAACCGCGCCATCGGCTGTTCCAGCGACGGAGCCTCTCAAGAAGAGCGTGTTCTCAGTCTTCATTTGGGAGGTCGCTTTCGCGCAGGGCCTCGCGAGCATTACCGCCGGGATATTTTTTACGGGCTACCTCTGTTATCTCGGGGCTTCCAATAAAGAGATCGGCTGGATTACTTCCATTCCGCTTTTCGCAAACTTAGCCGCGCCGTTTTTCTCCTATTTTATTGACCGCGCCGAGGACAGAAAAAAGCTATATTTTAAGGCGCTTCTTCCGGGCCGCCTGTTCTGGTTCGCGGTCGCCGCCGTGCCGGTATTATTCCGCTACAATCTTATTTCTGCCCCGCTTCTGGTATTCTCGGTTTGCTATCTGATAATGTCCCTGTTTACCACGCATTCGGTCATAACCTGGACCTCCTGGATGGGAGACTTGATACCCTGGGACAGGCGCGGTCACTATTTCGGGCTCAGGACCAATATCGCGAACATCTCTTCAATAATAATTTATCTCATGGCGGGCTGGTATATTGATAAATGGAAACCTATAAACGAAAGCGTCGGTTTTTCGAGCCTCTTTTTTGCCGCCGCTGTTTTTGGACTGATTGCCTATTTTATCCAAAAGCGCCTTCCTGAAGCTCCCCGGTCAGCGAAGCCGGACAATCAAACCTCGGCCTTTGATATAACCGGGAAATTGCTGGAGATAATGAAGAACAAGAATTTTATGCGGCTTGCCATGTTCAACACGACTTGGGCTTTTATAATAGGATTGACCGCCGTTTACCAGACGGTATTCCTGATTAGAGTGGTCAAAATCGAGTACAAGTATCTCACGCTATTTATTGTTCTTGAGGCGCTGGTCCGTGTATTGATAACAAAATTCTGGGGCAAGATGATGGACAAGCACGGTTACAAGCCGATCATGCTTATCTGCGGAAGATTTATCGGTCTGATTCCATTTTTATTTATCTTTGTCGGCTGGAGCTACTGGATGCTGATTCCGCTCTATCTCATCTCGGGAACGTTCTGGCCGGGCGTGGGCGTCGCGCAGTTCAACATAATGTTTCGGCTGACGCCTAAGAAAGACCGCGCCGCGTATCTTGCCTTCAACACCATCCTCACGAGCTCAGTTGCCTTTATCGGACCTGTCTTAGGCGGTTACCTGCTTGACTGGATAGGGAACTTTTCCTTTAGAGTGCTCTTCCTGAACATCGGCGCTTTCCAACTGCTCTTCCTTGCCGGCGCGATGATGAGAAGCCTGCCGTTGTTCATTTTAGGCAAGGTGGAGGAGAACAAAGAGGATCCTGTTGATGAGGTGATGATAGAGGTACGGTCAACAATAGCCGCCGGGTTTTTGGAGGGGCTCCTTACTCTCAGGGATTATATGCTGATTCCCGTGAAAAAAGCAGGGGACATCATTGAAAATATCTATAAAAATCAGCGCTAATAACGCTGGCAACATTCTGCGTAAAATGTGTTATAATTTTTCCATATGAACATCCTTCAGGTTATTTCCAGCAATGTGGCGGGAGGGCGAGAGCTCTTTTGTATCCCGGTTTCGGTTAAACTCAAAGAGAATGGTCATAAAGTTTCCATAATGTGCAAAAAGGGTTCTCCGGTAGAAACGGAAGCTTTAAGACGCGGGATTGATGTGATTCACACCGGATTTAGCTGGTATTTCAATCCCGTGGAAATATTCAGAGCCGCGAAAGCGATCAAAGCCGGAAAGTTTGAGATAATTCACTCCCACTGGACCAGGGATGTGAGCAACCTTATAGTCGCAGCTGCTTTTGCGGGGGGAGTTCCGATAGTCTGCACGAAACATGTCTATTCCACCGCGATTAAGAAGGACCTGTTTCACGCCTGGGCGGCAAGCCGTCTAAAGGTTATGATGTGCGTGTGCGAGCTTGTAAGAAAAAATCTGCTTAACACTGTCCCGATAGCGCCTTCGAAGGTTGTAACGGTTTATAACGGCATTGACACTAAAGATGAATGGCGCCCGGGAAAGTTTGGCGGAAGTTTCAGGAGGGAGAACGGGATAGACGAAAATGCTTATCTTGTCTGCATGGCGGGAAGGATTAACAGCGGTAAGGGACAGCATGTGCTGGTTGCCGCCGCGAAGAAAGTTTTAAAGAACCATCCTGAAGCTGTCTTTGTTGTCGCGGGCAGGCCGGAAGGCCCTGAAGAACAGAAATATTATGAAGAAATGCTTTCAGCGGTAAAGAATGCCGGTCTGGAGAAGAGTATACGCTTCCTCGGGTTCAGGACTGATTTACCCTCGATTATGGATGCTGCCGACGCGGTAGTCATGTGTTCCGTTTTTGAGACTTTCGGCCTTGTCCTTATCCAGGGCATGGCCATGGAGAAACCTGTCATCGGCACGAACGCGGGCGGAGTGCCGGAGATAATAACCGACGGGAAGAACGGGCTGCTTTTTGAGTACGGCGACGATGAACATCTGGCAACCCTTCTGGCCGGTCTGATTGAGGATCCGGTAAAAAGTAAATTGCTTGGGGAAGCTGCCCGCAGGACCGTTGAGGAAAAATTTGAACTGGCGGATACCGTGAAGGCTATTGAGAAAATTTATCTGGCGTGCGTAAAGTCGCGCTCTTAACAGGAGGCTCCAAATGAAAAAAATTCTTTTGATCGCCGGCGGGATTGTTGTCCTCTGCGCCGCAATTCTCTTCTTCCTCTGGCCTAAAGGACCTGACCTGTCAAAATACGACTGGTTGAAGGATCCGCAGATAAATAAGATTGAAAGGCAGAAGGTGATAACCGTCACGCTTACCGGCGAGCCGGAAAAGATAGCAGGTCAGGGCATCTCGGCGCTTTTCAAAATGTATTACCGCCTTAAAGAAGTGGACAAGTCGGTCATGGCTATTCCCAAGGCGAGGTGGACTGTCGGGACGGGCGCTCCAAAGGAACAGTGGTCGGCGGAGTTTGCCATTCAGGTGCCGGAAGAAGTCGTAGAGCTTCCGGGGCAGAAAGAAGGCCTGAAAGTAGAATTGAAATATTGGGAGTACGGGGAGACCGCGGAAATACTGCATATCGGACCCTATGCGGATGAGCTGGCAGACATTAGCAGGCTCACGGAGTTCGCGAAAGACAACAAATACCTGCTTTCCGGTAAGCACGAGGAAGAGTATATAAAAGGGCCGGGAATGTTCTTTAAGGGCGACCCGAAGAATTACAGGACTATAATCAGGTATGCTGTGACAAAAGGCAGGGTCTCAAAACACCCGGCGGCAAAGGCGGTTCAGAAGAAGTCCTCGAAAACAGCAGTAAAGAAAGGCAGAAAATAGACTGCGGCAGTAAAACGGTTTTATTTTTTCTGCTTGATAAAAAGAACCTTTAAATATAGAATATACTTATGAATAAGAAAATATTAATAAACGCCTTGATGATATGAGTGCTTGCGGCAGGGGCTTTCGCTGCTAACACTTCCGGTGTCGCCGGCACAGCGCCTGCGCAGTTCCTGAAGCTTGGAGCCGGAGGCAAGCCGGCCGGAATGGGCGACGCCTATTCGGCGGTCTGCGGAGACTCCAGCGCGGTTTATTGGAACCCGGCCTCCCTCATCAACGGCAATTCTACCTCTATAGTTCTCATGCACACCGCATACCTTTCAGACCTGTTCTATGACTGGGCATCATTGAGTTTTGCCATAGGGAATTTTCGCATAGGAACAGGTGTAACCTATTTTTCCGGAGGGTCGGTGGCGACATATGATTCATCCGCCAATTCTACCGGTTCTATTTCCCCTTATGACATGTCCGCGGCAGTTTCTCTGGCCTATGATTTCGGCGGGATCGGGTTGGGAGTTACCGGGAAATATATTTCGTTGAACCTGGGAGACACTGCTTCAACATTTACCGGCGATGCGGGGTTGTTCTGCACTCTTTTGCTTAACGGCGGTGCTAAGATCAACGCTGCCGTGGCCGTCTCTAACTTCACAGGCAGCCTGAAATTCGCATCGACAACCGAAAACCTGCCTATGAATGTAAGAGTAGGCCTCGGAATAATACCCATGAAAGGACTTACCATAGCCGGCGATTACAATATGCCCTCAGACAACACGGGCTATTACGCTTTGGGCGCCGAGTTGGGGTTTCCTATTGACGGGTCAAGCAAGCTTTATCTCCGCGGCGGTTATAATAACCGGAGCACACTCGGAGGGCTTTCTTTCGGGGGAGGCATTTCTCTTGGAGAACTTTCTATTGACTACGCTTACATACCCTATTCCGATGCGGGGAACATTAACAGGTTCTCTCTCGGTCTGGATTTTGGAAATACGGCAAAGAAGCAAGTATCCGGGAACCTTGAATCCGCTCCTCTCGGCCCGCCTGAAACGGATGACAGCGGGCATAAATATAACTTTACTCAGAAGAACGCGGGGGCCGGGTCCAGACTGGTTAAAGGCTATGTGCTGGACAAGAACTGGAATAAGGTCTCGCGCGCAAGGATAAGCCTTTACAAGGGCGGCAAAGAGATAGATTCTCTGACTTCTGCCGAAGATGGAACTTATGCAACCGGCGAATTAAAACCCGGACTCTACACGCTGGCTTTCTGGCATCAGATTGCCGGCTTTACAAGCGCGCAAGTGACAGTTGAAGAAACGGGGACCATGCTTTTTGATATCATTGTTTCCCCTGAGCAGGCGTGGAACATAATTACAGGCAGGGTAACGTCAGATTCCGTTTTCCCGGGTGAGGAGAGCATACTGTCTTCGGCCATAGTGAACATCTATTATGACGGAAAAGAAGCGGCAAACCTGGTAACGGATGAGGAAGGCTACTTTAAGAGCAGGGAACTAAAATTCGGCGAATATGAAATTAGAGCCTGGAGAAAAGGCTTTAAGGTATCCACAACCCGGGTTGTTGTCGCACCGGGAGATCCGGTCAAAACAAACCTGCAGCTGTCCCCGATCAGATAGCCCTCAACGCTTTCGGCATGATTTCCGGATCAAGTTCAATTTCAATGGAGAGAACCTGTCAATGAAATCCAGGGTAGAGAAGGACATGCTGGGTGAAAAAAATATTCCCGCAGACGCTTACTGGGGCATCCACACTGCCCGGGCTTTATCCAATTTTTCTTTGAGCGGCGTCAAAGTCAATCAGAACCTCGTCCGGGCCCTTGCCCTGGTAAAGAAAGCCGCGGCGCTTGCCAATCTGGAGTTGAAGTATCTTGACGGAAAGAAGGCAAAGGCCGTCATTTCAGCCGCGGAAGAGGTAGCGGAAGGCAAATTCCTGGAAGAGTTTCCGCTGGACGCCTATCAGGGCGGCGCCGGAACTTCGACCAACATGAATGTAAATGAGGTTATCGCCAACAGGGCTAGTGAACTCCTGGGCGGAAATAAAGGGATGACTTCGCTTGTTCACCCGCTTGAGGACGTGAACAAACACCAGTCAACCAATGATGTTTATCCGACAGCGCTAAAAATAGCTCTCATATTTGACCTGAAAATTCTTGCCGCGGCAAACGCGTCGCTGCAGGGCGTATTTCAAAAGAAGGAAAAAGAGTTTGCCGGAATCGTGAAGATAGGGCGCACCGAACTCCAGGAAGCGGTTCCTGTTACGCTGGGCGCGGAGTTTTCCGCCTTTGCCGAAGCCTTCGCGAGGGACAGGTGGAGGGCTTTTAAAGCAGAAGAGCGCCTTCGCGTGGTAAATATTGGAGGAACCGCTGTTGGTACCGGCCTCGGGGCTCCGAAGAGTTATATCTTTCTTGTCATAGAGAAACTTCGCGAAGTTACCGGGCTTGGTCTTGCGCGCTCTGAAAATGTAATGGATTCCACCGCCAACAATGACGCTTTCGTGGAAGTTTCCGCCATTCTCAAGGCGAACGCCGTGAATCTTATTAAAGTCTCCTCGGACCTGCGCCTTCTGAACCTGCTTGGTGAAATAAAGCTTCCAGCCGTACAGGCCGGGTCTTCCATAATGCCGGGGAAAGTCAATCCGGTTATAGCGGAAGCCGTTACGCAGACAGGATACCGTGTTATGGCCAATGACAATACGGTTTCGGAAGTTTGCGCGAGAGGGACCCTGCAGATAAACGAATTCATGCCCCTGCTTGCGCACGCGATGCTAGAAACTACAGGCCTTTTGATTGCTTCCAACAGGATTTTCACGGCACACATTGAAGGTATAAAAGCAGATGAGAGCAAGTGCCGGGAGTACTTTGAAAAAAGCCCCGCTTTGGTGACTGCTTTTCTCCCGCATATCGGTTATGACCGGGCATCGGCTCTGCTTGCTGAGTTTAAAAAAACAAATGAGCCTAACCTGAGGAAGTTCCTTGAAGGAAAACTCGGAAAAGAGCTGGTTGACAAGGTTCTCTCGCCTTACAGCCTTGTCTCTCTCGGCTACAGGGACGAAAATGCAGACCGCTCCTAAATCACTAAGGCTTCAGATAAGCATTTTTGGACGGACAAATGTGGGTAAATCCAGTTTTTTAAATTACGTCTCCGGGCAGGATGTGTCCATCACTTCTTCCGTTGCCGGGACCACCACCGATGTTGTGGAAAAGGCCATGGAACTGCTTCCCCTCGGCCCGGTTCTTTTTCTGGACACCGCGGGGTTTGACGACAAGTCGGAATTGGGAGGCCTAAGGGTAAAGAAGACTTTTAAGGTCTTCGACCGTTCCGACATTCTTGTGCTGGTAACTGAGCCTGATGCCTGGAGCGGCTATGAAGATACTATCGCGGCCGAGGCAAAGAAAAGGAACACACCGGTCATAATAGTGGTAAATAAAGCAGATCTGAAAAAACCTTCTCCGGAATTTCTAAGGCAGGCGGAAGCCGTTTCTTCCCGGATAATTATCTGTTCGAGCAGGGATGAGGAGAGCCGGGACCGCACTATTAACGCGCTGAAGAAACATTTGATTGAAACCGCCCCCGACGAATTTCTTAACCCGCCCGCGCTTATCGGAGACCTGATGCCGGCCGGCGGACTCGCAGTCCTTGTAATTCCCATTGACCTGCAGGCTCCCAAGGGAAGGCTTATTCTTCCGCAGGTTCAAACTATCCGCGACGCGTTGGATAATGACCAAACCTGTCTCATAGCGAAAGAGAGGGAGTACGCGCATGCCCTTTCCAATCTGAAGGTTCCGCCTGACCTGGTAGTTTCTGATTCACAGACCGTGCTTAAAATGGTGGCGGATACTCCGGCTGCCGTAAAATGCACTACTTTCTCAATCCTCTTTTCCCGCTACAAAGGAGACCTTCAGGAATCTGTAAAGGGAATACTTGCGGTTGAAAAGATGAAGCCCGGCGACAGGATTCTGATAGCCGAAGCCTGCAGCCACCACGCCATTGAAGACGACATAGGAAGGGTAAAAATTCCGCGCTGGTTGAGGCAATATGTAGGCGGAGATATTAAAGTAGATATCTGCTCTGGCAGGGATTACCCGGAAGACCTGAAGCAATACAAACTTGTCATTCCCTGCGGAGGATGTATGCTGACCCGCAGGGAAATGCTTTCAAGGATACATAAGTGTAGAGAGGTTGGGGTTCCAATAACAAATTACGGCGTTGCCATAGCTTTCCTTCAGGGAGTTCTTGAGCGTGTCCTCTCGCCTTTTCCGGCAGCGCTTGATGCCTTTAGACGCGGCAAAACAAAATAACGGCATTTTCCCCTCCAAAAAGACAGTTTTCCGATAAATACCCTAAATACCAGGAAACCACAATTAATTAACATTGAATAATAAGCCAATCTATTGTCAGATAAGTTAATAAAAGCATTAATGTGAAACAAGGTATATTAATATATACAGATAATACAATGCATTATGAAGACACAACAAAATAGCGATGTTGTGATTTGCAATTCACGGAGTATAATCGAAATTGAAATTAGTGCGTATAAAACGTTGTATATAAAGCGATAATACGCAAAACAAGATGCTTGACATGTTTGAATTCAATGATTATAATTGTGATGAAAGTCACATAATAATTGCCTTTGTGGCAAAAATCAAAGAGAGGATGATATCATGGAAACAAAAAATCT
>CAIWWK010000229.1 GCA_903916325.1 Candidatus Firestoneibacteriota bacterium | reverse complement strand
TACTCTTTATAATGATGACGGAAGCATTACCGAAGAAACCGGCTATCTCTTCGGAAAGAGAGTAGGCCTGGATACTATTTACAAGGAAGGAAAGGCCGTAAGGAAAAACATATATTCGGAGGACCTGCTTGACGGCGTCTGTAAATCATATTATTTAAACGGGAAACTGAAAGAAGAGGACCCATATGTTGGCGGCAAGAGGGAGGGCGTCTACCGGAGCTATTATCAAAACGGAAACAGGGAGACCGAAACTGTCTATAAAAATGACCGCCAGTCCGGAAAAACAAGGTATTTTGATGACTACGGATTTCCTATGGAGCAGATCATAAAAGACCCGAACTGAGGAAAATTATATGACCTATGTTTTCGAAGGAATAATTAATAAAGGAATTGCCTGGGCGGCCTCAAAAATCCCCGGGGCGAAAGTTTGCGGCAATACCGTTACGCTGAACGGCCGCGCGATTGTATTAAAACCTGCCGCACTGGGAAACTCCCTGGACGATTTTTGCGTGTCAAAGAAGGACGGGCAGTACATCATCTCAGGGCACACGCAGGCGGCCATATGTTTTGGGCTTCTTGAGCTGGCGGAAAGGCTCGGAGGCAAGCGCCCTCTCAATGTAAAACATAATTTCCCGTTCAACACCAGAAACTACAAGCTTGAGGTGAGCTTCACCGAAAATGAGAGGCGCTTCCCGATAACAAAGTACACGCCCGAATTCTGGGATAGTTTCTGCCGCAAGCTCCTTGAGCACCGTTTTAACGGGCTGGTCATTTACCCCGGCACCTACCATCCTTTTGAAAACCTGCTGGATTACCGGGAATATGCAAAGCTTCCTCTTCTTTCGCGTGAAGAGCGCGCGGCAAACCTGGAGGCTCTTAACCTCGGGCTAAAGACGGCAAAAGAATACGGCCTTCGAACCTTTCTGCAGAACTACATTCTTGGCTTTACCCCCGCGGTAGCCGCTTTCTTTAAGCTGCCTTTTTACAAAGAAGGAGATAAAGATGTAGCGCGCGGGCGGCTCTCCGACGACAAAATCGCTGCCTACTGGAAGTACTGCTACCGCAGGCTCTTTGAGCTCTGCCCGGATCTTTCCGGCCTCTATATGAACTATGAAAGTTCGGGGGATGCCTTCGATTTCATAAAAGCGACCGCTGTCTCAGCCCTGAACGCGATGGAGAAAAAGCCGATCCTTATGCACAGGATTTGGAGCACCTCGGCCCCGGAAAAACTGGCCGGAGTAATTAAAGCCTACCGCGGAAAATCCATGTTCAGCCACAAGATCACGGACAGCGCGGATTCTTATATATATCCCACCGCGGACAGCAGGCTGGCGGAATGGAAGAAATATATGCCCGGAGTTGAGGCGATGTATCTTGTCGGGCCCTGCCATAATTGCGGGAACAATATTGACAGGGTACTTTGGACCGATGAAGACTACCTGAACGCGATTATTCGCGACGCCAAGAAGAAAGGCGCGGATTCCATTTCTTTCCACACTGTCATGGATCCTCTCGCTTCCTATCTCCCGTCAAAAGGAATCATAAAGGATGTCAGCGAGAACCTCGGCTGGCTCTGCTACTTTCATATGAAGACGGTGGCGGATGCAATCTCTGGAAGGACGCCCGGCGTGAAGGAGCGGGTTGCCCAATACGCGGAGCATTTCGGCGTGAGCCTTGAGACCGCGTCGAAACTCCGGTCTCTGATAGGCGTATCAAGCAAGATCGTCCCTCTGCTCCATGTGCAGTTTTATAACTGCGGCAATTCAGAAGGCTGGCAGTTAAAAGGATGGAAGAATTTTATCCAGGAGCCTTTCTTCCTGCGGCCCTACTGCGCGCTAAATGACCTTGCCAAAAAGGATCCCTGGAATATCTCGCTCTGGCTGAGCAAGAAGGTAAACGCGAAGGTTGCTCCGGATGAACACCAGCTGATAATAGATTATGTCAACCCGAAGAAGAAGAAGGCGTCGCAAAACCCGCTTAAGGTGGCTGAATTGCTCAGGGGTTATGCCTTGCGCTCGGCGGCCGGGGTTATAAAGCTGTCCGGCAAAATGGATCCGGCCCGTTACAAGACGCTGGCTTTCTATGTTGATGTGAACACGCGGATAGGCATCTGGAACGCCGAGGAGATACTCGCCGGGATAGATTTCTATTCCTGTTATTTCTCCGTCAGCTGCGGCGGGTTCCTGAAGCATTACAAGAACGGCTTGAAACATCTGCAACTCGGCGCGAAACAGGTCCGGGGCAGAGACCCGCGCACTGAACCGCTGGTCCGCTGGAGCGGGCATCTGCTGAACTGGCTCTCTCCGTATGATATTGAAGGCTACATATCCGACGCCGAAAATGCGCTTTCCGTATTTGAAAAGGGAGAGTTTCCTTTCGGCATCTTCAGGATGTACCTGCAGTCAAGGATGACTCACAACGAGATAAGGCGCGATTTCAGGCCTCACGAGCTGCATAGCCCGAAGAGTATGGCAAAAGCGGGTCATTTTCTTGATAAAGCGCTTGCTCTGGGAAATAAATGCCTGAAGGCGGCGGAGAAGGTTCCGCAGGCTTCTCCGTTCCTTCCTCGCATAGAGGACTGGAATAATTACCTGGTATATGAAAAAAACAGGCTTAAGACCGGCGTGTTTCATGTAAAGCCGGAGGGGGCTTCCGGGGTTGCGGAATACGCGGCGCTCGGCACCGACCATTGTTTTAATTACGGAGACGACTTCTGGAATGATTTCACTTCCTTCTTTATTAAGGGACAGTACCTTCCGGTGAGCAAACTTGAATTTTCTCTAAGCGCCGGCAAAACAGAAATTGTTTTCAACCTCACGCAGTCCGGCTGCAGCGTGCAAGAGCTTGAAAAAATCTGGGATAATATAATCAGGACCGACGGAGAATTCTGGTTCCTGCGCCTCCAGATAGCTGCGACAAATAACGGCAAAGAGAGTTACTCGTTTATGATTGCGCCGCGGGGCAGATATATTCTCAGGGAAAAAGCAGTTTTCAAGCACAGGCAGCATCTCACGGCAGAACTCGCCGAGCAGATATTTAGTTACAAATCGTCTTACAAGAAAACAGGCGACAGCTGGACTCTGCAGATACGCCTGCCCTACGAAGTAATCGGAGCAAAACAGCCGAAACCGGGCGATATCTGGCAGTTTAATGTTATATCCAATCCGGCATCCGGCCGTAAACAAAACTGTGTCTGGCAGGCCGGATACGAGACCGGGCAGTACAGCAAGCCGGGCCTTTCGGGAAAGCTGCTGTTTAGGCCATAGCAGAGTAAGAGGCCGTTGCCCGTTTATATCAGCTTGTATTGATTGCGTAGTCGCAGCAAGGGGAAAACATATATTACCTGCCGCCACTTCAATTTATTCCATACTGAGTGTATACTGCTATAATGGGAACTTGAAATAGCCGCATTTCCCGGGGAAGGACAAAGGTTGCGATGAGAAAAAAGGTAAAGGAATCAAATAATAGAAGGCGCTCCGGGAATTCTAAATTCTTTATTATTTTTTGCGCCTTCTTGCTCGTGTTTCTCGTTTCATTGGTGGAAAGCTCTACAGGGTATTATGTAAGGATTACTTTCTTTTACGGTTTCTTCGTGCTCTTAGTGAGTTGGTATCTGGGCAATACTTGGGGCATAATGTTTACTTTTCTTAGCGCCTGTATCTGGTTTTTTATGAACTTTCAGCAATTACCCGCAGGCGTCTCTCACATAGTGCATTATTGGAACGCATTATCATTGCTGCTGATATTGTCAATGATTTCTTATGTCGTGTCAGCTTTAAAGATGGAAAAAGCGGAAGCCGCATTTGCAGTAGAAGATATGTTGACGGGAGCGTTAAATGTAAGAGGCTTGAAAGAAAAGTTTTCAGATATTGTGAAGAGAATTCACTTAAAGAAAAGCAAGTCATTTAGCGCCGTATACATTGACCTGGATAATTTCAAAAAGGTTAATGATAAATTTGGACACCGGGAAGGCGACAAAGTCCTTAGGACTATCGGAAAGGTTATAAGATATCACATCAGGGAAGTGGATATCTTTGCAAGAGTTGGCGGCGACGAATTTGTTCTGATAATCCCGGATATAGGGGACAATATAGTCGTAAAAAGAATTCATCTGATCAGGAAAATATTGCTGCAGGCGATGAAAAAAAGGAAATGGCCTGTAACTTTCAGCATAGGGCTGGCTAATTTCCATAAGATTCCCAAGAATATCATGGAAATAGTTGGGATTGCGGATGAAACAATGTACCTGGCAAAAAAAGAAGGTAAGAACAGAATAGTATCCAAAAACTATTAAAAATCCGACAAATGGGCGACAAATGGGGACAGCGACTTTTATTCGATAATGGGCTTGTAGGGCGCTTATTAGATAAGAAATAGTCGCTGTCCTCTGTCCCCTTTAAGTCTCCCGTATTCCAGTGTTCCTTGCAAAACTTTCATATAATTGTTATACTTGTTTCAATTATTGGGGCGTTCGCGGCTACACCGCAAGGTCTTGAAAGTGCATTTGAATGATGACACCGATAAAATAAGATGGTGTATCGGTGACATCGAACAAAGTACTTTGATTTATTGAAAATGCTATTTGAGTGATGACACAGATGTTAAAACGATTACACCGATGAGACCATGAGGTTTATCGGTGACATCAAACAAAGATGTTTCTGCTTGTTTGGTTTTTGAAGAGGCTGGTGTAAGCGCTCGCTGCGCTCGCGGCTACACCGCAAGGTCTTGAAAGTGCATTTGAATGATGACACCGATTTGGAGACGATTACACCGATAAAGCAAGATGGTTTATCGGTGACATCAAATGCCTTTATCGGTGTAATCAAACAAAGATGTTTCTGCTTGTTTGGTTTTTGAAGAAGCTGGTGTAAGCGCTCGCTGCGCTCGCAAGCTACACCAGCTTTTATATGTTAACATTAAGGTGGCTGGTGTAGCTCAGTTGGTAGAGCAGCGCACTTGTAATGCGATTTCGGACATTT
>CAIWWK010000228.1 GCA_903916325.1 Candidatus Firestoneibacteriota bacterium | reverse complement strand
GGACTTGAACTGTTCCTTCTTGAGACGAAACAAGCTGGTGAGACGCCAGATAATTATATCCAGTTTCTTTTCTAAATCCTTTGACGCGAACTGCATGGAATCTTTCATGTCGGACTTTACCGTAAGCTGGATGAACACATTGTCAGGCTTGCCGGTCGCTATTCCCGTGCCGCTGAACGAAAAACCGGACACCTTTCCACCGGTTATCTTCAGGTCTTTGGCCACTCCGGTACCAATCACATCCAGCGTGTTTAAGAGGCTGGACTCAATGTTTACCCCTATCTCCGAGGGCGCGAGCGAACTGCCGGAAGGCTGCGGCGCTCCCTCAGTTTTTGCTTTCAGGTCTTCCGGTTTAAGGTTTTTATCCTGCGCGGGCTGAGGAGTGGAGGCCGCCGAGGGAAGGTTCACCCCAGCGGAAATATTATCAGGCATGCTCATAAGATCTATTTCTATGAGCTTTGAAGGGAGGTATCCTGTCGTCGACATTGTTATGATAACAAGCGTCGCAAGCAGGGCATGCTCGACAAGGGAAACTATAAAGGCTATACGCTCCGGGTTCCTGAGCTTTTTTCTTCTCTGTTTAGGCAAACTATTTTTTCTCCTGCTTTATCTGGGTAGTGGAAACGAACAGCTTATCCGCTCCCGCTCTTCTTGCCGCGTCCATTACCGAGACCACCGTCCCGTGTTCGGCCTTTTTATCGGCGTTTATGACAACAATCTTGGTCTTGCTCTCAACAAGCAGGACAGACAGGGGTTCCATAAGTCTTTCCGGAGCTATTTCGGTGTTGGCCAGGTAGACTTTCCCCTCCGCTGTAACGCTGACTATGATGTTCTTCTCGGGCTGGACATCCGAAGAGACCGCTCCCGGGCGGTTGACCTTCATGCCCGACTGCACTATAAGCGGAGCCGCTATCATAAAGATTATGAGAAGCACCAGCGCCACATCGGTAAGCGGCGTGATGTTTATCTCAAAAAACTGTTTTCTTTTGTTCCTGGTGGTATTAATCATCGTGTTCCTCCGCCTCCACCACTTCCTTGCCGGCCACAAGTTCCATAAGGTCTGAAGCCGCGACCTTCATTTCTGTCCCGAACTTGTTTACGCGGTTAATAAGCAGGTTGTAGCCGATAACCGCGGGGATGGCGACAAAGAGACCGACGACCGTCGCGATAAGCGCGGTTCCTATACCGGCTCCGACAGTCTGGAGCCCGCCGCCGCCGACTTCCGCTATGGATGAAAAGGATTCGTAAACGCCGATGACGGTTCCGAGCAGTCCGATGAAAGGGGCTGAGCTTCCGATACTTCCAAGAAATGAGAGGTTCTTCTCAAGTTTGTCAGTCTCAAGCAGAGCCGCCCTTTCCATTGCATCTTCCATTTCCTTCTCGGTATGGTTGACCCTCTTTAAGCCTTCTTTAAGGACTGTCGCGACCGGCCCCGGAGTTTCAGCGCAAAGGACTATGGCCTGCCTGACGCCGTCAGGGCTGATCTTGCTGCCTTTCCTTAGCATGCTTTTCAGCTTTGCCATAAAGGAACGGACATTGATCCGTGAGAACCTGAAGACCAGGGCTCTCTCAACGATAAAATATACCGACATTACAGAGAAGAAAATGAGCACGATGATGGTTATCATCGCCCAGGTGTTCTTGACTATCGACTGAATGACTCCTACGCTTTCCATTAATGCCTCCTTTTTCCCGCGCTCCGCGGGTCTTCCGGATATCTTACTCTTCTTTTTTACCCAAACCGGGGATAATATCTCCGGCCTTTATCTTATGTTCCTTAAACCAGCCAAGATTCGCCTCCAGCGCGTAAATCACTTTATTTTTTGAGGTTACCGGGGTCATGTCATTCGGCTGCATATCCGCTATCTCTTTAATAACCCCGCCGGCGTCTATGAAAGCTATGGATAGAGAAATCTTGGTATCTTTCATCCAGAAACTGACTTTCTCGGGGGCAAGGAAAACAAAAAGCATCCCCGCGTCTTCCGGAAGGCTGTCGCGGTACATGAGTCCTGCCGCCCTTTTTAACGGGGAATCGGCAATTTCAACTTTGAGTTTCGCGTCTTTAATGGAAAGAGTCATTTTGGCCCATTCTTCCGCGCGGGCTATTGCCCTGGAGAACGGCGGGCAGAGAAATACAGATAAGGAGAAGAGCACAAGAAGCAACATTTTGAAGAAAGGCCTCAGAAGTCTTTTCATAGTTAATTATTATACCGATTAATGCCCTGCATGGCAATTGATTTTGTTTGACTTGAAGGCCTGTTGAGATTAAAATCGTTATATGAAAAGAACGGCCGGCGCGTTAACAGCATTAACGGCATTAGCTTTCTTCCTGCTTAGCTCCTGCCCGACTATCTTTGTCGGCGATAGCGGTGAAGTTGTCTCTGCGGCTTATTCTCTGGGAGTTCCGCACCCTCCCGGTTATCCTTTATTCATCATACTGGGCAAGCTTTTTACATATATACCGGCCGGGACCATAGCTTTTAGAGTAAACATGCTCGCAGCGGCGCTCGGAGCCCTTGCGGCGTTCTTTCTTTTTATCCTGCTAAAAAGGCTCAATGCGCGGGCTTCCGGAGACAAAGGCTCCGCGATTCCGGCTCTCGCCTCGCTCCTTTTCGCCTTTTCTCTTACTTTCTGGCAGCAGTGCACTCAGGCAAAAGGCGGCATATATCCTCTAAACATCGCGCTGCTGCTCGCGGTTATCCTCTCAATAATTGACGGGCTGCCCTTCTGGCTCACAGGAATACTCGCAGGTATGGCTCTCGCTAACCACAATACGGCTATCCCCCTGCTTTTCCTGATAGCGCTCTTTGCCTGGCTCCGGAAACGCGGCGGCAATACTCTAAGCGGAATCTTCAAGGCAGGCGGTACCGCCCTTCTGACGGCCGCGGCCTTCTATATCTTCATGATGCTTAGAGCAGGCGCGCATCCGGCGATGAACTGGGGAGACCCGGAAACATTAACGGGACTTTTCCGGCATATCGCAAGGGCTCAGTACGGGACTATTTCCGGGAATGAGCGAACATTCACTCTCTTTCTCGGACAGTCCTGGATTTACCTCAAAGCGCTCGCCTCGCAGTTCCTTATTATTCCTGCTTTGCTCGCGATACCCGGGGCGCTTCTGCTCTTCAAACGGGCGAAATATTTCACCCTGCTGATGCTGCTTATTTTCCTTTTCACAAGCGCCGGGTTTATCCTCTTAACGAACTTCTCGCTCAACGCGAATAACATTTACATGATAAACGTGTTCTATATTCCCTCCTACCTTGCGCTGATTATTTTCTTCGCGTTCTTTATTTCCGGGCTGAAACAGCGGAAGGCAGTAATCGCGGGCGCGGCTATCCTTCTTTGCGGAACGGTTTTCTTGAATTTTAATTATTGCGACAGGAGCAATGACTGGACCTGCTATGACAACGGCATAAATATCCTGAAATCCGCCGACCCCGGGAGAGTGCTTGTGGTGGTCGGAGACCACATGGCCTTTACGACGGCCTACCTCACGATGGTGGAGAAGAAGGGCGCCGGCTACAGGATTTATGACGACTACGGGCTTATCTTCGGCAATGACGATCCCGGGCTTAAAAAGATACCGCCGACAGAATATACCGAAAGACTGAATTATGTTAAATCCGTCACGCTCGCCGGCATTCCGTCCTATTTCACCATGGGAAGCGGAATACACAAGTACATAGCGGAAATCAGGGGACTCGGAATAAAGGTAGTTCCCTGCGGCATCCTGTATATGGTTTGCAGGGAAAATGAAAAACCAAAAATGAAGGATATTACCGCTTTCAAGCTGAGAAACAGCGAAGATCCAAAAGCCCAGAGCGACTTTTCCGTCAGATCCATAACCGCGGCGCACTTTTTCTTTACCGCTCAATATCTGGAACTTATAGGGAAAAAAGCAGATGCAGCTGTTTATTTCGATAAAGCGGGAAAAGCGGGCAAGGATGACCAAACCATGCTGGACGCGCTCGGCGTTATCCAGCAGAACTCCGGGAATGTCCAATCCGCCATAGAAAACACCAAACGCGCGGTTGAACTTGACCCGCATGATCCCGACCTCTGGAACAATTACGGCGCCGCGCTTTCAAGGATAGGAGACCATGCAGGGGCCGCGGACGCTTACAGAAAAGCCATTAAGATTAATCCGGCCCAGGTAACCTTTTACAATAATCTCGCCGCGGCTCTCACGAACATGGACCAGCCCGGGCAGGCGCTCGAGTATTACAGCAAGGCGCTTTCTATGAACGAGAAAGCCGTCAACTATTACGGGCTTGGAATGACCTATACCCGGCTGAAAGACCCGGTAAACGCGGAGAAATATCTGAAGAGGGGAATTGAACTCGGAGCCTCGCCGGAACTTTATTTCGGGCTGGGAAACCTTTACCTTTCACAGGGCAAACTGCAGGACGCGGTCAACGCCTACAAGGCCGGGCTGAAACTTAATCCGGCGCATACCGGAATCCTCAACAATCTCGGGGTCGCCTATATAAACCTCAAGGACCTGCCTTCCGCCACCGCGACATTTGAAACGCTCACGCGGGCCCAGCCGAACAACCCGGACGCGCATAACAACCTCGGGCTCTGCTATTACAATGCGGGAATGAAAGAGAAGGCCATTGCCGAGTGGAAAGAAGTGCTGAGAATAGACCCGAATAATAAGAATGTGAAGGACGTGCTCGAGAAGCTTAAGTGATTAAGAACAAAATGCAGCTTGATTACGCCGATAAAAGACAACGATGACACCGATAAACCCCGGAACCACTGCCGCAGCGCCGCTAAGACCTGGAATTTCGCTATACGAGGTTCAAACCGGCTTTGACGGCTTCTAAAAATATCCTGCCGTATTTTTCAAGTTTCTCTTCTCCGACGCCGGAGATTTCGCCGATCTCATCCATCATCAACGGCCTCTTTGCCGCCATTTCCATGAGAGTCGCGTCGTTAAAGATAACATCGGGAGCCACGCCCGCGGAAGCGGCAAGGGCGTCCCTCTTCATGCGAAGGAGATTGAATAATTTCTCAGGCCCGACGCGTATCGCTCTTTGCGCGGGAGCGGCTGAACGCGGAGCCGCGGGGCGCGAGTTTGAGAATACAATTTTCCTGGCGGTCCTGCTTATGCCCGCCGACGTCAGACCTTCGGCGGTTACCGAAAGCGTCCTGTAGGCGCCTTCCCTTGAAAGCTTTCCGGCTTTTATCAGCCCCTCTATCTTTCCCCGTATCCTCTGCTTGCTTGAGTTACCGAGCGAGCCGAAAACCGCCAGGCTGTCGTGCCCCCATTTGCGGACTCCTTCGGTAAGTTCCCCCGACAGCAGGCTGGAGATGTGATCGGCGCCGAACTTCTCTTCCAGCTCTAGCACGCATTCTATAATAGTCCCCGCGGTATTGCCCGTGTCATGAAGCGGAACCGCCTCGCCGAGGCAAAAATCACAAGCGCCGCAATTTCCGTCCGGATAGTCCTGTCCAAAGTATTTTGAAAGGCTTGCATGCCTGCAGGCCGGCGTTTCACAAAAATCCCGGAGTTTATCAAGCTTTTCACGGCTCATTTCACCGTCATTGCCCTGGGCCATTATCCATTCCCACAAGGAAGCGTCTTCTCCGGAATAGAGCATGATGCATTCGGAAGGCAGTCCGTCCCTTCCCGCGCGTCCCGTCTCCTGCTGGTAATGTTCCACGGACTTCGGCATTGCCGCGTGGATTACAAAACGGATATTTGACCTGTCAATGCCCATGCCAAATGCTATGGTCGCCACGACAATATTTACTTTCCCTTTGGAGAAAGCGTTCTGATTCTCTTTTCGTACCTTATCAGGCAGGCCCGCGTGATAGGGCAGGTTCTTCAAGCCTTGAAACTCAAGGCGCGAGGAAATCGCCGCAACATCAGCCCGACGCAGACAATAGATTATCCCGGCTTCCTGCGGGTGACGCTCAATGATATTGACTATCTGCCTCATGCCGTCGGCCTTTCTGCCGGCAATCCTGTATGTCAGGTTAGTCCGGTCTACTTTGCCTGAATAGACATGCGGAGAATCGAGCTTTAACTGACTGAGCACATCCTCTTTGACTTCCGGCGTTGCGGTAGCCGTAAAAGCGTGCACCGCGACGCCCGGGAATTCTTCCTTCAAAACGCCGAGAGCCCTGTATTCCTTTCTAAAATCGTGCCCCCAGTGGCTGATGCAGTGCGCTTCGTCAATCACGAAATAAGAGACCTTCACGCGGCGGAGCAGCGCGCGGAGGCTGTCGGTTAGAAGCCGCTCGGGAGAAATATAGAGGAGCTTTGCCCTGCCTACTTCCACATTCAACTCGGCAAGCTGCTGTTCCTTTCCCGTCATTGAGGAGTTAAGGCATTCGGCGTGGATGCCGCATTCCTTCAAGCTGTCCACCTGGTCTTTCATCAAAGATATCAGCGGGGATATGACAACGGCAACTCCTTCTTTGATCATCGCGGGGAGTTGGAAACAGAGAGATTTGCCGCCGCCTGTAGGCAGAATTGTGAGCGTGTCATGCTCGTCAAGAATGGAGTTTATCGCTTCAAGCTGGAACTCGCGGAACGAGGAATATCCCCAGTATTTTTTAAGCGTATTAAGGAGAACTTCTATTTCAACCATAGTGAATAATTACCTGTTCCTCGCCTGGGAAAGCATAGAATGTCCCCGTGGGATTTTTAATGCAGGTTCTGTTAAAGGACGAAAGGAAGAACTTCAAGCGCCGCGATAAGGATAACTACGGCAGCCAGAATTACCTCTCCTAAAAGTACCAGCTCATGGACCGGCTCGAGCCAGGCGTCAGGAAGCAGCGCCGCGACCGGAACCATCGCTATCGCCAGCAACGCGAAGGCAAGGAGTGAAACAACTTTCAGATTAATAACGATGAGCGCCACGGCGGAAACGAGGACTTTTCCGAAGGCAAGCACGACCGCCCAATGAAAGCCCGTCCACTGAAAGCCCGT
>CAIWWK010000227.1 GCA_903916325.1 Candidatus Firestoneibacteriota bacterium | reverse complement strand
TGGAGGCGGTTGTTGCGCTCGGCTACTCAGGCGTCTACATTGACAGGTTTGGATATGCGGATAACGGTGCTGCGCTTGAAAAGGATATTTCAGCTATTCTGAACGCGGGCCCAATAGTCAGCGCCAATAAGAGACTCTCTTTTTATTACCTTTCTGCCTATTCCGGAGCAGTGCTAAAAAAATATGGTTCCGCCGGCGTTGAAGAACTCAGAAAGCAAATCGTAGGACTTGAGCAGGTAAATGTTCTCTGGCTTTCCCGGTTCTATCCTGAGGAAAAACAGGGCGGCAGAAAATGGCGCTGGTGCGCGTCAAAAGGTGAAGTTCAACTGGTAAACCTTTCCGGCTCGCCAAAAAAAGTTCTCATCGAGGCGTCTGTTTACTCGGGCTATGCTTCAGAGTCAGACCTGACAATTGAATGCCAAGGGGCTTCCGGGAAAACAAAAATAACTTCAGGGAAAAAGAAATTCAGAAAGGAACTTGAACTTGCGCCCGGAGTGAATAGGATAGCTTTTAGTTCAAACGCACCGAGAGTTGCCGCGGAAAATGATTTCAGAGACCTGCGGTTTGCCTTGGAGGATTTCAAAGTGGCTGAACGGCCGGGAAAGGAAAATAAATGAAGAAAGCTCTTATAACAGGAGTTTTTGGGCAGGACGGAGCTTACCTGGCAAAGAGCCTTTTACGGTCCGGTTACCGGGTTTTTGGAGGGGATCTTAGCGTCTCAAGAAAATTCTTTGTTAACCTTGAATATCTCAAAGCTGATAAAGATGTTGAAGCGTCGCGGCTTGATCTCACTGACCAATCCTCCGTTCAAAGAATACTTGGAAGAACAAAACCGGATGAAATCTATAATCTTGCCGGACAGAGCTCAGTCGGTCTTTCATTCAAGAAGCCCGGTCTGACAAAGTCAATAAATGCTTTAGGGGTGAGGAATCTGCTCACTGCCGCTGAAAGAGCGTGTCCTGAGGCGAAAATATTTCAAGCTTCCAGCGCCGAGATTTATGCCGGTGCGGGAAAAGGGAAGATAGGCGAATCAGAGATTCCGAATCCGATTAGCCCTTATGGCGAATCCAAGCTTTTGGCGCAGAAGTATGTGGAACTGTTCAGGAAGGAACGCGGGTCGTTTGCCTGCTCGGGGATACTGTTCAATCATGAGTCGCCGCTTCGGGGAACCGGTTTTGTAACACGCAAGATTTCGCGCGCGGCGGCAGCGATAAGCCTCGGGCTGCAGGAGAATCTGGTGCTCGGAAATATCAGCGCCAAGCGCGACTGGGGTTATGCGGGGGATTATGTTGAGGCAATGAGGCTTATGCTTTGCCAGGATTCGCCGTCTGACTATGTCATTGCCACCGGTAAGAGTAATTCGGTACGCGATTTTGTAGATGCAGCCTTCGCTTATACCGGAGAAAAGCTGGACTGGAAGGGAAGAGGCGTTAAAGAGATCGGCGTCTCGCGCCGTTCCGGAAAGATACTGGTTAAAATTTCCGCTGAATTTTACAGGCCGGCTGACACCGGCGCTCTAATCGGGAATCCGGGGAAAGCAAAACGAACGCTGGGCTGGGCTCCTGAAACGGGGTTTGAAGAGATGGTCGGATTGATGGTAGAAGCTGACTTGAAGCGCTTAAAGGCCGGTAAGAAATGAAAGTACTTGTAAACGCGCAGCCGCTGCTGACGAAGAAAACCGGTGTCGGCAACTATGTATTGAAAATCTCAGAAGAATTCCTGAAGACCTGCCCGGGCAACGAGTTTTCTTTTTATTATGGGGGGGTGTCGGTAAACTCGCTGGATTTTGCCCTCGCTGGAATGGGCGGCATTAAGAAAATGGAAGGTCTCAGGAAGTTCATTATGCAGATTCCGAAGGTTCGGGGTTTGTACGGAAGGGTTAAGAAACTTGCAAGCCGCAGGGCCCTAAGCATGCAGGAATTTGATGTCTATTTCGAGACTAACTTTGTGCCGGAATTATCGGTCAAAGCCGGGAAGACTGTCATAATGGTTTTTGATCTTTCTTTTCTAAACCGCGATTGGACTCCGGACTACCGTTTTAAATTTTTCAGCGAGAATTTTGAAAAGAATATCTCCAGGGCCGATCTTATATTGACCTGTTCCGAAACAATAAAAAGAGAGATAATTGATCGTTATGGATACCCGGAACAAAAAGTTAAAAGTGTTTATCTCGGCCTTGACTTCAATGTATTCAACCTGAATAAAAATGCCTCCGTTAATACGGGATTGAGCGGCAAATATATCCTCTATGTCGGTTCGATTCAGCCAAGAAAGAATATACAGGGGCTGCTTGAGGCGTATAGAAACCTGCCGCCGGCTCTGAAGGCGGAATACAAGCTGGCCCTGGTCGGTTTTGACAGCTGGAATACAGATAAAAAGGCGTTGACTGCGGACGGCAACATCAAACTGATAGAGAGCGTGGAAGACGACAGGGTTCTGGCAGAAATTTACAGGAACGCTTCCCTTTTTGTAATGCCCTCCTTCTACGAGGGGTTTGGATTTCCCCCGCTGGAAGCGATGGCCTGCGGCTGCCCGGTAGTCTCATCAACCGGAGGAAGCCTTCCGGAAATCTGCGGGGAAGGAGCTTTATATTTTAATCCTCACTCTATTCCCGAGCTGGCAGCCAGAATGGAAGAGGTTCTTTCAAGTGAAATGTTGAGTTCTTCACTGAGGGAGAAAGGACTGAAAACAGCTGAACGCTACACCTGGGAGAAATGCGGAAAAGAAACATTGAAAGTATTTAGGGACATTCTAAAACAACGAAATGAAAGTTTTGAATAATGTTTTGCTGTGGAGATATTCAGATCTGGTTGCTTGAATAAGGTTCTAAAGTTGGTAGAAAGAGACCGTTTTGCTATAATAGTTGCCAGAGAACTGGCAAGAATCGCAGTTCTTGAATC
>CAIWWK010000226.1 GCA_903916325.1 Candidatus Firestoneibacteriota bacterium | reverse complement strand
TGCCCCGGAGAAAAATCCGGCCCGTCGTCAAGCAGGTCTGAAACTGTGCCTGACTGCAGGTCTATCACGTGAACATTAATCACCCCTCTTCCCTGCTTATCGCTCTTGACCACTAGATATCTTCCGGATTTATCGACCTGCACTTCGTCAAGTTCGGTTTCATCCATATTCACCAGCAGCTTGTCCGCGCTCCTTTTCCAGACGGCAAAGCCCTTGATGCTGTTTTTTATCAAATCTTTTCTGGTAAACCCGAAGACCTCGTCATCTATTGACCTGCTTAACTGCCAGGGTTTCTCGCCGGGAAGCATCTCTGAAAAGTCTTTTACCAGGGTATACGCCTTGGTCTTCACATTGTAATTCCAGAGACGCTGGCCCTCGGAGCAGATAAGCAAATCCGGATCTATTCCGCTCCAGATAGAATCTTCCCAATTCGGCGCTTTTCCGCCCGGCGTCTTTGCCGCAAAGAGTTTCTCCTTTGAAAGCAGCTTAAAACCGGCCGAATCAAAAGAATACAGGGTGGGGCCGAAAGAAGTCATTATGTGAAAATACGAGCAGTCTTTATTGAAGGAAGGCCAGTAAGAATACGCGGTCTGGGAAGCTTTCCCGTCGAACTCATCCGTCACGCGCAAGATCAGCGTCTTAAATACCTGGTCAATATAGGTCTTTCCGGCCCCGGGAAGAACCGGGGCTTCCGGAAGCGGGCGCACCTCCGTGTCTGTCGCAGCGCCAAAGACAGGTAAGGACAGCACAAGAACTGCCAGGAAGATTTTTATCATTTGCGCTCCTCTGTTCTTCGGGATTGAAAAGTAGCGCGGCCGGGATTGATGCCTACATCTTCTTGACCATCTCTTCAACCGCTTGCACCGCCGCATCCGGTTTCAGCAGGTCAATATTGAAATACATTCCAATCCAGTGGGCGGCATTCAATATATATGGCGCCGTGAAAGAGGTCTTTATTAACTCCGAAGAATTGAATATGGGATGCTTTTCCACAATAGGAAGCAGGAACGCGCAAATCAGCAACCCGCGGATAATCCCCAGCAGAAGCCCGAGGCCATGGTCCAGCCCGCCAACTTTTAGAGACTTAATTCCTTTCTCCAGCAGCATGCCCAGCACGATAACTATCATAACTACAAAAATAAAAATAATTACAAAACCTGCGGCGGACGCAAGCGCCGGGTTGGCAATGCACAAGTACCCGGCTATTGATTTACCGGCAACGGAGGCAGCCGCAAACCCGAGGACTCCCGCCAGGAAAAATACTATCTCTTTAACAAACCCGCGCACCAGCCCGAGAATTATGCTCGTCGAGACTATTATGATGACTATTGTATCTATGAAATTCATTTTTCCTCTCTTTCCCGGCAATTGCAGCGCCGAGTTCTTTAAGTATAATAAACTTTGCCGCTTCTGGCAACCTAAAACAAAGCCGCGTATCCGGTTTTTTACCGCTCAAAGGCGGCCCAAATCCCCTTGAACTCTGACTGGTTCCTGTTATACACTAGTGAAAGATGACCGAGAAAACAACGATAACCGGCAAGCGCAATGAAGAAACCGGAACGGACACATTCAGGCTGCATTCCCGTTTTCAGGGCGGCACGGCCGGGCTTCGCGTTGTTGAACCTGATAACTTTGGCAACCCGGGCAAAGAAGTGCGGATTCTATTTATATTGCCGGTGAATCCCGCGGGAAACCGCGAACATGGCGACGGGCTGGAAGCAGTCAGGAAAACAAACCTCCACAACGAGCTTGGACTTATTCTTGCCGCGCCGGAGTTTTACTCCCTTCCCTGGTATTGCGATAATCCCAATTCCGGTCAAAACGACGAGAGTTTTTTTCTAAATGATATCCTGCCTTTTCTTGACAGGAATTACCCGGCGGAAAAAACAACACGCCTTCTGCTCGGTTTCAGCAAATCCGGCTGGGGGGCGTTGAGTCTGCTTCTCCGCAACCCGGAGCTGTTTGCGGCGGCCGCGGCCTGGGACGCACCGTTGATGGAAGAAACTCCAAAAGATTACGGTATGAAAGAAACCTTCGGCTCACTGGAAAACTTCAACAAATACAGAATACCCCTGCTTTTAAAAGAGAAGGCCCCTCTCTTTATCAAAGAAAAGCGGATCGCCCTCTCCGGAAATTCTTTATTCGGAGAGCAGATGGAACAGGCGCACAAGCTTCTGGACAGCCTCGGCATTCCGCATGACTGGGACAACTCAACAAAACGCGAACATAAGTTTGGCTCCGGCTGGGAGCGCGAAGCCATATTATCTCTGGATAGAATGTCAAAAGCTTAAGGAGCGCGCTGTGCCGAAGATAAAGAAAGCGACACCGAAACAGGTAATAGCCTGCATTATGGAGTTGATTAAATATTTGCCTGAAACGGTAAAGAACCTTCCCGAGGAAATCCTGGAAAGAAGTTTCTGGGAGAAGAATTTCAAGAAATCCGGCAGGGCGCGGACAACGCTTCAGACCCTGCAGGAGCTTCCTGCCTTTACTTTTATGAGGCCAAAGAAAGGGTCAACGAAAACCTGGACCAAAGTGCTTGAAAAGCACATGGGAGTAGACCAGGTGGAGACCTTCCTTAAATCGCTGAAGACCTATGTTTTATTTACTCCCCTGGAAAGAAAAAAACCTGAATACTGGCGGGATGTTTACGGGAAAAACGAGGTCATTCAGAGAATCCGCCCGGAAGAATCGGACGACTGGCTTCCCAACCCGCACCGCGGCACGGCAACCTTCCAGCGTTTTCAGGGAGAACCGGTTTATCCGACGATAGTTACCGCGGACACATACGGGCCTCTTACTTTTTCCGGTCCGGGAATAAAAGATAATATCGCTTACATCCCGAGGACCACTCTCACCTATTGCAGGTGGCCCTGGGCCTGGTTTGAACCAAGAAAAGGAAAATTCCGCTGGGATATTATTGACAACACTCTTAAGACCGCATGGCAGGCGGGGCAGACCGCGCAGATACGTTTCCAGCCGTTCACAAGAGCGGATTCCTCTGAGCCTCCTTCGGGAGCGAAGCGCCCGCCAAAACCTTATGTCGATATTCCCGGCTGGCTTTGGGATGCCGGGATAAAGTGGGTGCCGTCCACCTATTCGGGCTTTGAACCTGACCACAATGATCCGCTCTGGCTGAAACATTTCGGCGCCTTTGTAAAAGCTTTTGGGGAAAGATACGACGGGCATCCTGCCCTTGAAAGCGTTGACGTGGCTTACGGCGGTTTCTGGGGAGAAGGCGGCGGCAATACAAATTACAGGACGGCGGGCAAACTGGCGGAGCTTTATATCAGCGCGTTCAAAAAGACGCAGCTGCTCTTCCTGCTTGGAACGCACGCGCACGACTACGCCAACCCAAAATACGGCAAGACGCTTCGGCTGGGCTGGAGGACGGATTGCTTCGGAGACTTAAAAGTTGCGAACCATCCTGATGTGCCTGATAACGCAAGCTGGAACCATACTTACGACGGCTATCCAAAAGAAATAGTGGCGAGCGGTTCGCGAGACTCCTGGCAGAGGGCTCCTGTTACAATGGAAACCTGCGGGAATGTCGCCACCTGGGCCATCCAGAATTACGACCTTGATAAGATTATATATGAGGGCTACCGGTATCACATGTCTGTTTTCATGCCCAAGAATGTGTTCTTTCCGGAAAAGTGGATGGACAAACTCGTGAAGTTCGACAAGATGATAGGCTACAGGTTTGCTTTGCGGCAGTTAAAGCTTCCGCTTGAGGCAAAGGGCGGGCAAAAGATTACCGCGGAAACCTATCTTGACAATGTCGGCTGCGCGCCCCTCTACCGCGATTATAAATACGCCTTCAGATTCACGCAGGGGAAGAAATGCGTTATAGTTAAGTTCAAGCAGGACATCCGGGAATGGCTGCCGGGAATATTCTGGTTCAGCGAAGATATAGTTTTCCCAAAAGGCTTTTCCCGCGGAGAAGTAAAGATAGCTGTCGGAATTCTCGGAGATGACGGAGAGCCAAAGGTCTGGTTTGCAAATAAGGGCGGGCTGGATAAAGGCTGGCTGCCGCTTATGAGCATGGACGCGCTTGACTGACGCGTCCCTGCGGAATTTAGTATTTATACTTTGATGCATTCAAAAGCGTGCCTGGTCGGGAGGCCCCTCGCGGTCCAAAGGCGGCGTTCTTTCGGCAGGAGAATAAAACTGTCGATAGTCATGCAGTTATCGCCGTTACGCCACCTGCAGATTGTTTCTCCCGGTTTGCCGGCGGTATCACGGAGCATCTTTTCCATTACAGGCTTGTCTATTTTGCCGTCATACTTCTCCACGAGTTCGTGTATTCGTTCCCCTCTCGCGCGGTTGTTATTCTTCGGGGAAGACGGAGGCAGTATCTGGCGTGAAATTTTTATCAGTTCGGGGTCCTCAAGATGATTTGCCCTGCCGATGGAGCTCTTGCAGCGCGTGAATGACAGGCGGGACGGAATGCCTTCAACCACCCAGACCTCTCCTTTGGCGTCTGAGAGAAAGAAAATAAAACCGTCGGCGTTAGGCGTGTCCTTAAGCAATTGAACTGCTTCCGAACAATCCCTGCAGGCAAGCAAGCCGGCGACAAGAGAACCCACGGGGATTCCAAGCGCGGGTTTGTTCGCCCTGTGGCGTATTGCCGGAGCCGCTGTAGTCCAGACCACCGACATGCCAAGTTCATTCAGCCCGATGGAAGGAATCTGGCCGGGGCGCGAGGCATAGCATAGAATTCTCGGCCATTCTTTTGAGTCAATCCGCGCCATCCTGGCCCATGGGTAAAGACTGATTGGCCCGTCCCAGTCCATGCCAAGGATAGGATTTCCGTCTTTTGATCCCGGTCCGGTCGCCCCGACGGCTGTGCAGTTGTGGGAGCTTCCGAAACGCTCAAAGTTCAACCTTGCTATTTCAAGGAATGCACGGCCGCTTCCCTTTGCGATACCGTCAATCAATTCCCCAACCTGTTTTTTGTATTTCCACTTAACCTGCATGCACTTTTCTACATATTTCCACTCGTTCTGCGAAAGCTTAATATCCCGGTCCAGGCCTATGTTTATTGCCTCGTAATTTTCTTCTCCATAGGACTTCCCGCAGGCAAAAAGCGCTCCCTTGTAAGTTGAAACATCAAATACTGTTTTTTCATATTTCATAAACCTGCCCCTTTGAACGAATTAGAAATGCCGTGTAAAATCAACTAACGGAAGGCCTGAGCTTCACCGGACAAGAACCGGTCATTTCACCTTGAAGGCCGCCCAGAAGGTGCTAAACTGATCGGGCGTGGAACTTGCCGCGTATTCCTGGTAACTCCAGATAATCGCCGGGTCCACCGGATCAAGACAGGTTGAGTTGTAATTCCCCCAGGGTGTCCCGTATTTCCCCGTACTCTTGCTTGTGAACGCGGTTGTGCCTTTTGCCGCGATGACCGGCATGCCCATACTGTTCTTCGGATCTTTCGGAGCCCGCGCCATGATGCAGGCGGAAGGGAACTCAGAGGCCGATGATCTTGTACAGCCGATTCCGACATTCCCGTTCGCATCAACAGCCAGCGAGGGAGCAAGATAATCGCAGTCGGGAGAATCTATAAATCCTTCCTGTAAAAGAGTTCCGTCGCTTGCTTTGACCTCGCACCAGAAAATCCCGCAACGCGAGTCCATATCCCTTTTTGCTTCATTGCAGGAGAAGATGCTTCCCCCTGCCGCGTAAACCGCGCAAGTTCTCCTTCCTTCATCGGCCCTGAGCTTGCCTCCGGGGGCGGGCTGGGTTGCCTGGTTTTTAAGCGACGAGCCGTTCGGGCTTACATAGTTCCTGCTCAAAGGAATACTCTGCAGTTTGGATATGGAAGGGGCTTTTCCGGACCAGGTCACTTTATACAGATTTAATTTGCCGAAAGAATTGCCAAACTCACGGTTCAAAAGTATTTCGGGCGCATCCGCCGACTTATTTGGGTCAAGGTCTGTCGCGGGAAAGCTCTCAATTTCTATTCCGGAAAATATTTTGAGGTTTGAAAGGTCCGGGTCCTCCGGACCGAGCAGGTCGGCCTTCGGGATGACAATACAGTCCATCATCGTGCGGGTGTCTTTGTTATAATTCCAATAGCACCCGTAGAAGCCGTTTTTGTCTACCCCGATTCTGAATCCGAAATCCGGCGAAGAGCAGGGCAATAAAATCCCCTTCCAGGGTTTAGTCGGATCTGAAGAAGAAGAGACCGCGAGATACAGTTTGTGGACCCTGTCGTGCGCGATTGTGGCAAAGTAGCGCCCGGAAAGCGGATCATAAAGAAAACGCGGGTCGTTCGGTTTTAATACATCCGGTATTCCTGCGTCTTTCCAGAACTCCGTCTGCGTCTTTTTCAGAAGCGCCTTTCCCGTCTTCTTGTCGTGCACGACAAAATCCGCGCAGGTGAAATCCACCACATGTTCCGGCCCGACACCGCCGACATTATCGGGGTTGGTTTTCGGCCCGATTGCGGAATCCCCGGGGAAGGAATTCACCATAGCGATGTTTTGCGCGACAGCAGCCGCCGCAATCAGAAAAACAAAAAACACAGGAATGCCTGTCTTCATATTTCCTCCGAAAAACCTGACGCTTTGCCTTAAGCAGGCCCTTTCCCTTTCGCTACTCCTCTCTCACCAGGTAGATATTTCCGAAAAAGAGGGCGTTTTTGAATTCCGGATTATAAAATATAAGGACCCGCATATCTTTCTGGTCCAGCTTTCTGAAATTGTTCGCATAAAGGCCATTAATCGGGATGTGAATCTCCGTGTTTTCCCCGGGATGAAGCAGGAGCGGATATTCCAGATAATTCTTTGACCATTCCTTGTGGGAAGCGGCGTCTCCAATCAGGACGGTCCCGTTCCAGGCCTTATCCCCCTCCACAAAAACATTAAAGACCAGGCTGTTGAACTCCGACCAGTCAAGGTTCCTTGACAGCGGAAACATTCCGGGGTCGCTTCCCGGACCAAACTCCGCCCGAAGCCTTGCCTTTTCGATACCTTTCAGATGATCAGATACCGTGGAACCTTTGCCGCGGTTGAAGGTTTCACCCTTGCCGAAATTGATGAGAACTTTTTTTCTGGAAACCTCGCGGACTGCTTCCGGCGCGACATTTAACGCCGAATCCTCAATGCCTGTCTTTATATACCGCCACTCCGGCGAAAGACCCGCATTCTCTTTGACGCCCTGATCGTTCACAGCCGAATCCGGCTCAGGAGACCATACATTATGCAAACCCGGTCCGTTGCCGTGCCTGTTTCTCTCTATGTTTTCCAGCACATTATTTTTTACGGTGATATAATCGCTCTCCCCGTCAAGGTAGATGCCGTTTATTCCTATTCCGCCGGCGGCCGGCCACGGCGACCTGTTTATATTTAAGAGATAATTTCCTTCTATTAACGTCCCCGGCTGCTTGCTCAGCGTGTAGATGCCGCCGCCGTCTTCAAGCAAATTGACGACATTGGACACTTTGTTGAACCTTATGATATTGTTCTTAAGGGCGGTGTCAGCCGCGGTCCAGCCCCAACCGACACTGATACCGGTGTAGGTATTATCAAATATTTCATTATGCTCCACCTTCAGCCCTTCTGTATAACCGCCGAAGATTGCGACACACCCGTAATAGTCCCTCGACACCCTTGCAATATAATTGTCCCGGATTATGTCATTCTTGCAAAGGTTCTCAGGCGCGGGATTGGAATTTAGCGCAAGGTCAACGGATATGCCGTTCCCCGAGATGTCTGTTATCACATTTCCCGCCAGTTCATTCCCGCTCGTACCCTGATAAAGATTTACCGCGTTCGCTCCGGCCCACTTTATCGTGTTCCCTGTGATTTTTATATTCTCCGCCCATTGCAGGTGAATCGCGGCGGGCATCACGGCCGAGTCATAAGGCATAAATTCTAAAGCCGGCGGGGTTCCGCGGAGGAACCAGTTTGCCTGCACCTGGACAAATCCTTCGCTGTTGGGAAGGAGCCAGGTAGAGCCCCTGAAGGTTATATTCTTGAATTCAATATTATGAACCCGCTTTAGCGGCGTTCCTTGTACCGTGATAAGCCGCTCGAGAACCGGGGCGATAACTTCCGCCGTATTCATATCTTCCCCCGGAAGCGGCTTGTAATAAACTTCCCCGGCGGTTGTGTCAAGAAACCACTCTCCGGGCGCGTCAAGCAGGCCAAGCGAATTTTCAAAATGATATGACGCCTGCGGCGAAGACGGGGGAGCCTTAAGCCCAACTTTGTTTGCTTCCTGTTGAAAGGAAACATAGGCAATATTATCGGCGATTGTAAACGAAGACAGGCGGAGGCGCATAACGGCCCAGTGGCGCTGTATGACCATCTCAATATTATTAAAGTTTGACCAGTTGGAGATATCTTTGGCGGGGATCAAAACCTTTTTGCCGGGAATGTCCCAGGATAGGATTCTGTTGTACTTTCCCGCGTTTGGACTTCTTGCCCGTACGGCCCTCCGCCCGTTTACAAAGAGCTGGCGGAAGGGCAATGCTGTGGAAGGAAGCGAACCAATGGAAGCTTTGTAAATACCGTTCCCGGCCGGCACCCATCCTTTCACCTGTTTTCCCCCGTCAATTACAGGCTTTTCATCTTTTGCCGCCTGATAAACAACATTAAAACCGTTGGTGCCTGAATCTCTTTCGTCAAAAGCGAGGCCTTCATCAAGCCAATAATCTCCTCCGTGCAGGTTTACGGTAATATCGCCTGACATATTGCTGTTTACGGATCTGATCGCGTCCCTGGTCTGGGCTATGGAGCCGCCCGGGTAAATGTCATAGGAAGACTGGCCGGCTCCGGCGTTCCCGGCGGAGCAGAGAATAAATATGAGCAATGTTCCCGCGTATTTGTTTATCATGCCCGGAAAGCCTTTTTCACTGCAACAACCCTATAACCGCGCCCATCACGATGCAAGAGATCGCCAGAAAGCCCGC
>CAIWWK010000225.1 GCA_903916325.1 Candidatus Firestoneibacteriota bacterium | reverse complement strand
TACCTGATAAGTTCCACCTCCGTCATGCGGGAAACCAAGGGGTATAACAGCGTTCACTATTTGCGAATCACTAATGACATTGAAACCCGAGAGCGTTATGGTGGCTGCCGTGCCGGAAGTCTTGATCAGGCGGACATTGGTAACAGCCGAACTCATACCACCCGCAAAGAAACCGTTGCCATATATTGTCGCGGTGCAGGGCGCGGTATTATTCCTCGTTGAAGGCATGATTGACCATACCGCGGGAGCCGTCGAAGGGGTAACGGTAAAGAGCGTTCCCGTCGTGTTGCTTCCTCCCGCCGCGGTTACCTGTACGACATAACTGCCGGCAGTAATCCCGGGCGGTATTATTACCCCGGTAATCGTTGAATCATTGGGCACTGACATAGAGATAAGAGCCGTTGGCGGCGCAGACATCAGGGTCACGGCAGATACCGTGCTGCTTCCAATCCCGCCGAAGAAACCGAGTCCTGTGATATCCAGAGTTGTTGCCGAGTTGTTCGATCCCGAAGGAAAACTAAGGGAACTCACGACAGGAACAGGGACAACCACACCAAACTGCGAAGCGCTTGTTGAGTTGCTCCCGCCCGCACCGGTTGTTACTATTATATTATACGAACCAAGCGAAAGACCGGCCGGGATAATGCCGCCTGTTATTAAGGAGTCAGATATAACGCTGTAGGATGATATCGGGGTCGTTCCGAGCTGGACTGAAGCAACATTGGCCGAGCCCGTGCCGCCAAAGAAACCGGCTCCGACTATGCTAACAGTTGTCGGATACGCATTCTGGCCTGACAGCGGCAGAGAGTAAGAAACAATTGGCGGAGCGGTCGTCACAACAAACTTCGCCGCACTTGATGAATTTGTCCCTCCCCCGTTCGTCACCAGCACATTATACGAGCCGTTCATTAGTCCTGACGGCACCACCGCGCCGCTTATGAATGAATCGCTTAGCACGGAATAGCCGGCTAACGCGGTATTGGTTGGGTTTGTTGACAAAGCGATACTTAGAACATTGGGACTGCTATTCCCGCCATAGAACCCATTACCAGAAATACTTATGGTAGTACAGTCGCTTGTCGGACCGGTTGAAGGGCTGATTGCTGATACCGCGGGAACCGAGGTGGTCACAGAAAATTTAACGGCGCTCGTTGTATTGCTTCCCGCTCCGGTTGTAACGATAAGGTTATATGTCCCGGGATAAACTCCCTGTGGCACAACTACCATTCCAATTGTTGTATCAGTGACAGAATTGAATGACAGCTGAGTATTGTTCGGGTCAGAGAGTTTGACGCAGTAAACATTGGGTACGCTCTGCCCCCCGAAGAAACCGGAACCCGTAACGCTCAAAGTCGTGCCGCTCCCGTTTACCGCTGTTGTCACGGATAGCGTCGAAACTTTTGGCGGCAGACCTATTTTCATAAACTGCAGATTGAAAGGGCTTGTCGTTCCTTCATAAGTCATAACCGGAATATACGGAGAGTTTGAAGACAGGCGCTCCATAGTCGCAGTGTTTTGCAGTTGTGTAAAATTGGAATATATGGTGGTCTCATTGTCATCCCAACCTGCTGCCGTCCTTTTCTTATAGACCAAACTTGAGGGTATGCTCGTTCCGTTAATATAAAACGCCCAAAGATTTGTGCCGTCCGTCGCGAGAGACGGGTTCTTGCAGAAACTGACTGCCGTTGAAGATACGGGGAACGCGGAGTTTGGGGCTGTCCACAATGAACCGTTATAATACGCGTAATATATTACGCCGGCACTCGACCATATTATGTTTATCCTGTTGTCGTCCGTGGCGCATATAGAATATTCTGAAGTTGTGTTGGCAGGAGATTGAGGTATCTGAAACCAGGCAGAGCCGTTAAAAACCGTCATACAGATTATCGGCCCGTTGCTCGACCAGGCAATCACCGGCTTGCTGTTCCAGTAAAACATAGTAGGATAGGATTGCAGATAACTTCCATTTGCGGGCAGTCCAAGATCGGGCTCAAAATGGTTCGGCTGATTGGAATCTCCCGCAACATTTCCGTTCCAGGAGGTGCCGTCATTATCGGAATAAGTAGCGCATAGCTTGCTGATAGTTATGCTGGTGGGGTAGAATGAGTAGGTCACCCACAACCTTCCTCCCGGTTCCTTCAAAACCGACATATGCGGCGCAAAATCCGTAAAGGTGGTCATGGTTGATGTTGATGTATTCGTGACAACTGTTATTTCTGAACCCGACATGTAACTTGCCCCAGTGTAGGACAGTTTCTTGATTGAGATTCGTCTTCTCCCGCCCGCTCCGGCAATTGTCGTATTATAGTAAACAGCATAAATATTATCGCTTGAAGGGTCTTTGTATATAGAATTGACATTTGTGTTGCTGAGAGTTCCTGCGCCCCCACCAATTGTCACGATTGAACCAAAGGTTGCTCCCCCATCGGAAGAAAGAGCGAAGCACAGCGGCCCGCCGGTCGCGTCTCCTCCAGGGAAAAAGGCCGCTATCTTTCCGTCTGAATTTAGAATCAGCCTTCTAACGTTATTGGGGCCTGCTGAGTTGCCGGGCAAATTAACCTGCTTGGCGTTTGAACCTGAGAATGAATACCTGCTTATCACATATTTTGCGGTGCTGGTGAGGTTTGTTGTCCCTGTGGTGGTAATCATAATATTATATGTGCTCGGGAAGGCCGAGTACGGAACCACCGCGCCGGTTATAACACTGTCGCTGATAACCGAGTAGCCGCTCAGTGCCACCGTAAATGTTCCGTCGTTAAGGTTTATTGCCGTTACCGATGTGCTGCCGTTCCCGCCAAAGAAACCGCTGCCGGTAAGGGTAAGAGTTGCCGCAGAGCCCTCGGAACCGCTTGAAGGGGTTATAGATTTCACATCAGGGCCGGCGTTGACCGTGAACATAGTGCTTCCCGCCGGTGAAACTCCCGCGCCAGTTGTTACCAGGACATTATATGTTCCCACGGGGGTTCCGACCGCAAGGACCGCGCCGTTTATGGTGCTCTCATTTGCAACAGTCCAACCCGTAAGCTGATAGGTATTGCCCGAGGCGGACAACGCCACGCTGCTTGTGAAGCCCGCGCTTCCCACCCCTCCCATAAAGTTCGTTCCGGTTATGGCCACCGTTGAAGGCTGAACATTGCATCCTGCGGCGGGGGTTATACCTGTTACAGTGGGAGCTGAATACGCCGAGCCGGTAACAGTGAGTACCATTGCGCTGGTTGCGGATAAGCCCGCGCTGTCCGTCACTATTACATTATAAGTGCCCGGAGCCGTTCCGGCGGGAAGCACCGCGCTATTCAGGGTCAAATCATCCGATACCGTCCACGCGGAGAAACTCACCCCGTTTGAGAGTTTTACCGAAGAGACCTTGTTTGACGAGTTTATATCAAGGAAGCCGCTGCCTGAAACAGAGAGCGTAGCAACTGAAGTATTTGACGCCGACAGGGGAGAAACTGACCTGATAAACAGAGGGGTCTGCACCTTCCCGAACTTGAGATAATAAGGAAAACCGTTTCCCGAAGCTTCCTGCCAGAAGACCGGATAGAAGCCGGACTTTCCACTATAAGTAATTGTGTCCATACCGTGGTATTGTGTTGATGCGGTGCCGTTGGTATTAACATCGGTGACCACGGTAGTCTCCGTGCCCCAGGTCCAGGTGCTTCCGGTTTTTGTGCCAATCTTACTGCAGATGACAAAATTGCCGGACGGCGTCATTCTCTCGTAGAACGCGCAAAGGTCAACCCCGTTCGTGGTGAGTCCCGCGTCAAGGTTGTTGTTTGCCATATAGGTTACATCGGACGCGACATAGTTTGAGATCCAGGTGCTTCCGGTCCATTGGAACTGTTTTACGGTCTTGTCGGCGTTATGCCAGGCCAGAAGATTGAGTTCACCGTTGTCTGTCGTTACGGGTGAATAAGTGTAAGCCATGCCATTGGCGCGGGGCGTTGTACCAGGGCCAGGAGGGGTCAAAACATTTGCAGGCGCGGACCAGGTTGAACCGTTGTAGTATTGGAAAACCAGCGGGTAACCAACCAGGGTGTTGTAAAATATGACGGGATAGCCGTTGTAAAGCGTTGTTGACATAATACCTGTATTGTTCCAATAAGGCGGCTGCCAGACCGTGTCTCCGTAAGCATGCGCGAACCTTGAAGGGGCAGTGATAACCGCTTTTGGAACGTGAAGAGTCGCTTCCCCCTGCCAGATGGTGGCGCCACTTGAATGCGTTGTTGCGGAGGCACTTGAAGTGGCAATCAAAGTCCCGCCGGAATTATATATTCCGGAGCCCGGGAACACATTCCTGGTTACAGTCAAAATAGTTCCGTCAGCCGAGCAGGCTCCAGCGGCATACGACATAATTTCGTTATCAATCCTTATTAGACTGGATTGATTAAATTCATAGCCGTTTTGAATAAGATTGCCGTTTACTGTGACTGTCGTTGCCGCAGCGCTAATGCTTCCCGATAAGGCAAGATTGTTTTTGATGGTTAGAGCTCTCGTGCAGCCGGTGAACCAGTTGCCAAGTAAACCTGTGTAGGCTATCTTTTCGCCATCCAGGTTTATTATACCGCTTGAAGGAAATCGGTATGTCGAAAGGTCGGTATTTACACCAGCCCTTATCACCGTATCCGTACCAAGAGTGGTAATATTGGAAGTGGCTGTCTGAGGCGAAAGATACCCGCGTCTTACAGTGAGCAAGGTCGCGCCTGAACTCGCAGTATACACCATCCACTCGCCGCCAACATTAATCCACATATTATCGTTTCCGCTAAAACCATGTTTCCAACTCACAGGGATAGTAGCGCCTGTCAATGTAACACTTGTCGCGGTTGATGAGATGCTGCCCTGCAGCATTCCCTGAGTGCTTCCTGAATTGAATGTGGTGTCATACGCAAAGGTATTGCCGCCGTCGGTTGACTTCCAGGCAATCAGGCCGTAAGGATAATAACCCGCAAGTGCAGAAGGATTGGCGGTTATAGTTGCTATAACCCAGACGGTCCCGTCCTTGTCAACGAGAACATTCTTGAACCAATAAATAGGACTGGTACCTGAACTTCCGTCGAGACTTCCAAAGATATTCCTAACAACAGAAACATTAAAGGTTGAACCGGTCCAGGCGAGTTTGACAAACCTGAGGCTTATTGCGCCAGAGTCAGCGTCCGTGTTTTGGGTGAGCACATAGACATTGTTATTATTGTCATAGGTCACACATAAATCATTTCTGTAATCGGAAGGAAAGCCCGTATTCGGAGCAATGGTGATATCATCGCTCCAGGTAAGGCCGTTATCGGTGGAAAATATCAGAGTAGTGGTTCCGTTTGAATTACTGAGAATTCTGTAGAAGACAGCGACAAGGACACCATTCGGAAGGCGTTCAAACTTTCTCGGCCCGGCCTGACCGACGATGAAAGAATTCGGGCTGCTTCCTGATAATGATACGACTGTAGCTGCGGTTGTGAAATAATTCGCGGCGGTAGTTTCGCCTGTCATAAAGGCAACCACAAGCGTGCCGAGGAGGAAGTATTTCAGTGCTTTCTTTAAGTGCAAGCTGCTCCTATTGCATATGCTAAATTATTGATATACGAATACAAATATTAGGATTACAGTTCATTTTGGAATTTTTGCCGGTGGAAACCTTTGAATCCCCCATTGGTCACTATTTGATGCAACATTACTGTTTCGTTAGTATTTTACAATGTTTGCTCGCTTATGACAAGGTAATAATAATCACAATCCGGCATACAATTACAGTCTTTTTATTGTTTTCGACTTTGTGTTTTTCGGCCGATGAGGACAAGAATTGACAAAAACAGCAGGTTGTTTGAGGGTCAAATTTACTTACATTTGCAGTATCGCTGAAGTTATTCCGGTCTCGCACAGACGGCCTTCCCGCTCCCTGAAAATATCCTGGGTCAGGATAACATCGCCTTCCATGCCGGAGACTTCGGTAATATGGGTTATCCCTCTTTTCCCGTCTTTGGACCTCTCCTGATGCACTACGATATCAACGGCCGAGGCAGTCTGGTCGCGGATGGCCCTCAGGGGCAGGTCCATTCCGGCCATCAGCACCATAGTCTCAATTCTGCTCAAGGTATCTCGCGGGGAGTTGCTGTGAAGGGTTGTAAGGCTTCCGGCGTGCCCGGTATTCATCGCCTGGAGCATGTCAAAGGCCTCTCCGCCGCGGCACTCGCCGACGATTATCCTGTCGGGGCGCATCCTGAGGGCGTTTCTAACAAGGTCTCTTATGCTGACCGCGCCTTTTCCCTCTATATTCGGCGGCCTGGCTTCAAGAGTGACCACATGGCCCTGGGAAAGCGAGAGCTCCGCGGAATCTTCTATGGTAACAATCCTCTCATCGCCGGGAATGAAGGAGGAAATTATATTCAGCAGGGTCGTCTTGCCCGAGCCCGTGCCGCCGCTCACGACTATGTTCTTCCTCGCCCTAACCGCTCTCAAGAGGTAGCCGGCGGCTTCTTCCGTGACTGATCCTGAGTTTATTAGGTCCGCGACAGTTAATTTCTTTTTAGAAAATTTTCTAATGGTAAGGCACGGACCCTTTAGGGCCAGCGGGGGAATTATCGCGTTCACCCTGGAACCGTCGGGCAGGCGGGCGTCAACCATGGGAGAGCTTTCGTCTATCCTTCTTCCGACGGGGGCGACAATCCTTTCAATGCAGAGCAGGAGCTGGCTGTCAGAGGAGAACTTCCTGCCCGAATTCTCAATGCGCCCGTTTCTCTCAACAAATATCTGTTCCTTTGAATTGACCATTATCTCGGATATTCCCGGGTCAGCAAGCAGGTCTTCAAGAGGGCCTAGGCCTAACGCTTCCTGGATTATCTCGTTTACCAGCGCGGAACGGTTTTCGCTTCCGGATATTTCCGGAGCCTCTCCCGCAAAAAGTTCTTCAACTGCCTCTCTCACGCGTTCATCCAAAAGCGCTTTTCCTTCTTCCGCCTGGCCGGAGAAAACGACATTCTTCTCTTTCATAAAAGGAATAAGTTTGGAATGTATCCTGGATTTAACTTCCTCATTTCCTGTTTGCTTTAAAGCCGGCGGCGAACTCACAGAGCGCAGGATAACAGGCTCAAGCGTTCTTATGCAAGCGGCGAGCCGGTCTATCCCTTCCGAGAGCTTGTTATCGCTCCTTCCGGCCAGCAGGTTTCCGGAGTTGACGGACAAGAGCGACTGAGCGTTATCCCTGTCCACCGTGAACTCAGGGGGTCTCCCCGAGACAGCGCCCGCATTGAAAAGTTCTTGAGCCGCTCCTCCGAACTTATTCAGCACAAGTTTAACTTTAGACGATTCAATATGCCTGGAATAGAGATTTTTTAGTACTGCGGACGCGTTCTTCAGCGAAGGCAGCTCCGGCGAAGCAACAAGGAATATCCCCGAAGTATTCTGAAGAAACTCCGCGGACACGTCCCCGGGGTCACGAACCACGCCAATCATATGATCAAATGCTTCAGTTATTTGAGAAATGAATTTAAGCGCTTCCCGGCCGTCAAGCCCGGCCAGCGTCAGCATTTTAACCCCTGAAGAATGTGACGGAATAAGTGAGATTGCGGAGGCTGGCGAAATCGAACCGTTAAGAGTGTTTAGAACAATATCTCTGTCGGTATCTTCCAGCCCGAGCAAAACAGAAGAGTTGCACATGTGAAAATCAACGAGGAGGACTTTTTGGGTTCTGGCGAGCACGGCAGAAGTGTTAACGCATAGAAGCGTGGCCCCCGAACCGCCTTTGGCGGAGACGAAGGCAGATAGGATGGTTCCCTTTTCCTTCAAAAACCCTCAGATTACGCACAAAAAAACTTAGGCTTAAATTTCAAATCACAAGCACCAAATCACAAATAAAAATAAAAAATACAAACTACAAACTGCCTTTATAATTACCTGTATTTTGAATTTTTATTTTTTGTTTCTTGGTGTTTATTTGGTGCTTGTGATTTGTGATTTGGTGCTTATATCCTTTAGAATTCATCAGGGAGTTTCTTGATTTCGGCGTAATCAAAAACCGGACCGTCTTTGCAGACATAGAGCTGCTGGATATTGCAGCGCCCGCATTTGCCAAGACCGCACTTCATCTTCATCTCAAGCGTGGTAACAATCTGCTCCGGAGCAAAACCAAGATCTGTCAGTTCTTTAAGAACAAATTTTATCATTATCGGCGGCCCGCAGGTAATGACCGTGCAGTTATCTCTCGAGGGTTTCATTTCCTTAAGGACCGCGGGAACAAATCCTACTTTATGCTTCCAACCTTCCGAGCCCTTGTCGGCCGTGAGCACCAGATTCGCTTTCTTTCCCTGCCATTCATCAAACTTGTCAAAGTAGCATATATCAAGCGGGCTTCTGCCGCCGTAAAGTATTGTAATGTCCTTGAAATCAGCGCGGGTGTCCAGGCTGTATTCTATCGGCGACCTTATGGCTGCTATGCCTATGCCGCCGCCCACAAAGAGCAGGCTCTGCCCTTTAAATTTTTCAAATGGGAACCAGTTGCCGTAAGGCCCCCTGATAGCGACAATATCGCCGACCTCAAGATCGTGGAGCGCTTCAGTAACAAGGCCGGTCTTCTTGATGCTGCACTCGACATACTCGGCTCTGGTTTGCGGATTGGCGAATGTAAAAGTGGCCTCGCCGACTCCGAAGACCGAGAGAATAAGAAACTGGCCGGACTTCCATATGAAATTCTTCCTGACTTCGGGGTCAAGAAGCTCAAACTGAAAGCTCTTAATATCGGCCGTCTCCTGCTTAATGGAGGCAATCCTCGCCTTATGTGGAATGTATATGTTGTTCATGTTTATTTATTCCGTCCTCCGTTCCGCCCGATGCACCCTGGCGAATTGACATTGTCAATTCACTCCATAGTCTTAAGCAAAAGTTTTCAAAGCCATTGTGCGCCGGCTCCGCCGGATTGCTAATTATTAATTAATGACTCATATCTACCGTCTTCTGTCTTCTTCCTTACTGCGCATCAGCGCATCTGACCATCTGCGCATCCGCACTACTTCGCTTCTTCCACAACCTTCCTTATATCAATCCCCACCGGGCACCTGCGGATGCAGCGCCCGCAGCCCGTGCAGAGTTCTTCTTTGAAATTGTCTACGTGGTATCTGAACTTGTGCATAAACCTCTGTCTGAACCTTCTCTTCGTATCGGTCCTCGGGTTATGCCCGCCGGCCATCTTGGTGAACATCTCCGACATACAGGAATCCCAGGTACGGTTCCTCTCGCCGTTTAAATAGCCGAACTTCTTTTCGGTAATGTCAAAACAGTAGCAGGTAGGACACACATAGGTGCACGCGCCGCATTTCACGCACGGCAGGTGGACGGTATCCCAGTAAGGCGAATCAAATGAAGCGTCAAGGTTCTTCTTTACTGCGGCCAGGTCAAGCTTCTTTGCTATCTTTGCTTCAACCACTTTCGCGAACTCCGCCTTCGCCGCGGTTTCAGCATCACCGGCTTCGGAGAAGTATTTTGAATATTTTGCCGCGAGTTTCTCTCCTCTTTCGGTAAGCAGTTCCGCGAGGAACTTTCCTGAAACAGGAGTCAGCAAAATATCGCTTCCCTTCCCATCTGCCGGACTTCCGACGGCGAATGAAGTGCAGAAACAGGTTGTCTCCGGATTCTCGCAGGAAACGGTTATTATCGTGGTGTTCTTCCTGCCGCCGGTATAGGGCCCGTCTTCATAACCCGACCAGTTGAAGAGTTTGTCAATTACGTCAAAGCCCCTCGCGTCGCAGGGCCTTCCGCCGAAAATGACCGCTTCTTTCCCCGACGCCTTCTCTTTGAATTCTACCGTGTCCTTCTTCACTTCATACTGAAAGAGCTGTTCTGACTGGAGGTAGACCTTATCTTTAGCTGTGGTATTGGTCAGAAGCACATCCGAAACATATTCATCAAAGGAATTAATCTTTCCGAACGAGACAGTGTTCTCGTTCTCCCTTTTGGGCGCGAAAACATCATAGGAAGCCGCAAGCTCATTGACGAGGGCTTTTAAGTTTTCCTGTGTGATAAGTTTGTTTGGCATTTTACATTATCTCCGCAATACCTTCCTCGTCAACCTTGAAGGTTGAGAGCGGAGGCCTCGAGTCCGTGTCTTTGCCGGATTCATAATTAAAGAGTTTCTTCGCGTCCTTGGACATTTTCTTCGTGAGCAGCGACAGTTTTATTCCGACGGGGCAGGCCTCTTCACAGGCCCTGCAATCGGTGCACCTGCCGAACACATGCTGCATCCGTATCTGCTGGAAGACTTTATTTTCGGCGGTATTCACAACTTTGTTAAGATATTCCGGCATCAGCCTGTTCGCGAAACAGTCGGGGCAGTAACAGACCGGGCAGACATTCCTGCACGCGTAGCACCTGATACACCTTTCGAACTCTTTGTTCCAGAAGGCTTCCTTTTCTTTCGAGGAAAGCTTTTCAAATTTCTCTATATCAGACAGGTCTTCTTTGCGGCCAAGGTCTTTCACCGTTCCGACCGTGAAATCCGCTCCGTCAAGTTTGTTTTCCCTGCAGGTTGAGCACTTTGAGCTTTCAACTCCCTCGCAGGCAACGCCTACGATGACCACATTTTCACGCAGGATCTGGTGCTCTTTGATTATTTCGCGGACGCTTCTTAAATCGCAGCCCTTGGCAATGACAGCCGCCTTCTGTTTCTTTACTTTGGGAAGATAAACCGCGAGATTATTAACGCAGGATTTGTTGAATACGAGTTTGACCGCGTCCTCCGGCTTGTTTATAAAAACGGGACGCGAGGCGCCCGGCTCAAAGGAATTCTCATAGCCGATAACCCAGTCAACTTTTTTCTCCGCTAAAAGCTTCTTAGCTATTTCCTGCATCTCTTTTTCCATTATCCTTTACTTTCCCCTAGATTGCTCTCTTGAATTTTCCGCGCATCTGAGCATCTGCGCGTCCGCGCATCATTTTGCTGAATCCTTCCAATCCTGTGTCTCTGTTACCACCTTCTTCACCACTTCCGCAAACTTCTTCCCCTCAGACGCCGAGACCCACGAGGCGTGAAACCTTCTCTTGTCTATACCGAAGAAATCCAGGAGTTCTTTCAGGTGCGCGTAGCGCCTTCTCCAGTAGTAATTGCCTTCCGAATAATGGCAGTCGCCGGGATGACAGCCGGAAATGAGCACGCCGTCGGCTCCCTTGTGGAAAGCTTCAATGACCATCATAGGGTCCATCCTGCCCGTGCAGGGAATCCTGATGACCTTGATGTTGGCGGGATAAATATTCCTGCCAAGGCCAGTCATGTCGGCGCCGGCGTAGGAACACCAGTTACATAAAAAACCGACTATGTTTAGTTTCTTTTCTTTGGTTTCCATTGTCCTCAACTAATAATCTTTGTGAAACTTTCTCTTTTAAAAGTTTATAAGGTTCTTAAGGTTTGTAAGGTTTATAAAGTAAAACCCTGCTGTTTTCTCAACCTTATAAACCTTATAAACTTTACAAACCTTACAAACTTTTATAGCGTTACTGTGTCAATTTGATCATGTATCTGCCTTTCGCTGAATCCTTTTAGATCTACCGCCTTTGAGTAACAGGCCCCGACACAGGCGCCGCAGCCCTTGCAGACGCTCTCAAGAACCTTGGCAACATGCCTGAGGTTCCCTCTTGTAACTTCCCTGTCTTCCATCTCGATTGCGCTGTAGGGGCAGACATTGTAGCAGGTCTCGCAGCCGCTGCAAACCAGCGGATCAACTTTCGCTATCAAAGGCTCGACTTCCATTTTTTCTTTTGAGAAGAGCCCGAGCACCTTTGCGGCGGCGGCTCCGGCCTGCGCGACCGTATCGGGAATATCCTTGCAGGCCTGGCAGGCGCCGGCCACAAAAACTCCCGATATCGAAGTTTCCACCGGCGCGAGTTTCGGATGCAGTTCGTTGAAGAAACCGTACTGGTCATAGGAGACATGGAATATCTGAGCCAAACTCTTCGCGTCTTTCCTCGGCTCCAGGCCGTTGGCAAGGACCACCATATCGGCCTCAATCTCAACCTGGCTTCCGGAAAGCGTGTCGGCGCCGCGGACAATGAGCTTATCCTTCTTCTCGTAGATCTTGCTGACTCTTCCGCGAAGATATATGACGCCGTATTCGTTTTGCGCCTTCTGGACAAACTCTTCGTAGTTCTTCCCGGCGGACCTGATGTCAATGTAAAAGACATAGCAGTTTACTTCGGGGTAATGGTCTTTCATAAGCATCGCCTGCTTGGCGGTATACATGCAGCAGACGCGCGAGCAGTAAGGGCGCCCTTTGGACTCGTCCCTGGAACCTACACACTGTATCCAGACGAGGTTCTTGGGTTCCTTTTTGTCCGAAAGGCGGACCACGTGGCCGCCGGTCGGGCCTGAAGAGTTTATTAGCCGTTCAAACTGTAGGCTGGTGACAACATCTTTGTATTCGCCGTAGCCGTACTCGCCGTAAACATTGGAATCAAAAATATCAAAGCCGGTCGCGAGCACTACCGCGCCGAATTTTTCGGTTACGATTTCATCCTGCTGATTGTAATCAATCGCCTGAGTAGGACAGACCTTCTCGCAAATCTTGCACTTCCCGGTAAGAAAGAATGTGCAGGAAGCGCGGTCAAGAACAGGTTTATTTGGAACAGCCTGGGGGAACGGCGTATATATCGCCTTCCTGGGAGCAATCTTTTCGTCAAACTCGGACTGCGCGCGCTTTGACGGGCACTTCTGGGTGCAGACGCCGCAGCCGATACACTTTTTATTGTCAACCGAACTCGCTTTCTTTTTTATCTTTATGTCAAAATTGCCGACATAGCCGTTCACTTCCACGACTTCGCTGTAAACACGAAGTTCAATGTTCGGGTGCTGTGAAGCGGCAACCATTTTTGGAGTAAGAATACAGGCGGAACAGTCAAGCGTCGGGAAGGTCTTGTCAAGCTGGGCCATCCTGCCGCCGATGGAGGGTTCTTTTTCAACTATGACTACTTTATGCCCCGCTTCCGCGATATCAAGCGCGGCCTGGATTCCGGCAATACCGCCGCCGATGACCAGCGCGCGTTTCTCAACGGTCGCGTACATCTTTGAGAGAGCTTCAGCCCTTCTGACCTTTGCGACGGACATTTCCATAAGCTTCATGGCTTTAAGCGTCGCGGCTTCCTTATCGTCGCCGTGAACCCAGGAATCGTGTTCTCTGATGTTCGCCATCTCGGACATATATTGATTAATGCCGGAGCGCTCGGCGGCTTTTCTGAAAGTCCCTTCGTGCATGCGGGGAGAGCAGGCCGTGACCACTATCCTGTCAAGCTTGTGTTCCTTGACAGCTTCGATAATGGCGTTCTGGCCCGGATCCGAGCACATGTATTTGTAGTCG
>CAIWWK010000224.1 GCA_903916325.1 Candidatus Firestoneibacteriota bacterium | reverse complement strand
CGCTGTTTTTCCTGGGGCTTCAGTTGTCCGCGATTACGGGCGATGAAGCAGTGGGATATTTTGAAGCGGTGTTCTCCGATAAAATTGATGTTTTTAGCGCAGAAATAGAACAGACAACATTTTCAGATTTTTCCGACCCGGCGGTCATGAAGGGACGGCTGACGCTGAAAAAACCCGATAAATTCTCGGTAGATTACAGGGAACCCGAGGAACAATTTGTAAAATGCAACGGAAGGAAGGTTTGGATTTACATGCCTTCCATGAAACAGGCGGTCACACAGGATGTAAAGAATGTCAAGAACCGCGAAAACATACTTTTTGGTTTCGCGAAGTTCCTTTCAACCTTGCGCCGCGACTTTACTAATACACTGACAAATATTTCCGGAGCGGAAGACCTGGTTACGATAGAATCAGTCCCAAGATCAATAAATCCGGATTTCAGGAAAGTGGTCTTCATTGTCGACCGCAGCACCTGGCTTCCGGTAAAGATAACGGTTTATTATTCCGACACAAGTTTCATTTATGTTAAATTCAGCAATATAAAAATAAACGGCTCTGCTGAAGACCGGCTCTTTGAATTTACGCCGCCGGAAGGAACGACCGTAGTTGATGCCCTAAAATAAACGTCCGCCGGAGGCGAGACCTCGCCGGCCGCTAATCGGCCAGGCGGGCACATCCGCCGCAAATGACGTGGTACTCTTCGACATAACGAAAAAGGGAGAAAAAATGAACGAAAATTTGTTGGGAGGTAAACTTAAGAATGAAAGGGAGGCAAAAGGATTTTCCCTTGAAAAGATTTCCGATGAGCTACGTATTCCTTTAAAATTTCTGGAAGGTATGGAGCGCAACGATTTCACCGGTTTTCCAGGACCAACCTACGAAAGGGCCTTCCTGAGAACGTATGCAAAACATCTCGGCCTTAACGGCGATGAGTTAATGTTGCTTTACAGGGAACTCAAGGGCGATACGGCAACACCGCCTGAGTTAGAACCCGAGAAAGAATTTACCCCGGGATCCCTGCGTTTATCGCTCCGGAAACGGCAGTTCTTCAAGATCACGGAGGGAGCAAAGTTTGGAGCGCTTATCGCTCTTTCGATAGTTTTCATAATTCTCGCGGTTCTGGGTATCAGGCAGTGCGGCGCGCGGGGAGCAGCGGGCGCTCAAGCGGCTGCATCAGGTTCCGGCCAACCCCGGATGGTGCTCACGGCGGATGTTACGGATGAATGCTGGTTTGAAATAGTGACCGACAATGAGCCGCTCAACAAAATGCTGCTGAAGGCCGGAGACAAGAAGAAATGGGAGGCGAATAATGAGTTTGTGCTTGTGAACATTGCGAACAAAGATGCTGTCAGGTTTGAGCTTGACGGCAAGCCAGTTGATTTTGGATCACACAAAGGTAAAAGCATAAAAGACTTTACTTTACGGAGACAGGGGGTTGAAAATGGCCAATGAATTTTCTTATGATGTCGTTTCTTCCATTGACATGCAGGAAGCCGATAACGCGATAAACCAGTCGCAGAAAGAACTGGCAAACAGATTTGACTTCAAGGGTTCCCCGGCGGAAATAACTTTTGACAAGGCTAAGAAAGAGATAAACCTCCTTGCGGCCGACGAGTTCAAGATGAAAAGCCTCTGGGACATAGTTGAATCCAAACTCATAAAGAGAGGCATCTCCTCGAAGTCCTTTGATGCCGGAAAAATTGAACCCTCCGGCAACATGACCGTCAGGCAGAAGATTACGCTCAAAGAGGGAATACCGCAGGAGAAAGCTAAAGAGATTACAAAATATATACGGGATGCCAAGTTCAAAGTGAACGCACAGATACAAGGTGAGCAGCTCAGGATTGTCAGCAAGAGCAAGGATGATCTTCAGGCAGTTATGTCTGCGCTTAGGGCCAAAGACTTCGGCGTTCCGCTGCAGTTTACGAATTTCAGATAAATGAGGCGTTGTGGATTATAAAGACTATTACAAAATACTCGGTGTGGACAAAAAGTCCGACGAAAAAAACATAAAAGACGCCTACCGCAAACTCGCGAGGAAGTTTCATCCTGATCTGAATCCGGGCAATAAACGCGCTGAAGAGAAGTTCAAAGAGATTAATGAAGCATACGAGGTTTTGTCTGATGCCGGCAAGCGCTCCAAGTACGATCACCTCGGTTCTGATTGGAATAACTGGCAGCAGTACGCGGGACAGCAAGGTCAACCACAGCAACCCGGCGGCAGAGAGCAGCATTCAAGCGGTGGTCAGGGCGATTTTGGCGGATTCCAGTTCGACGAAGATATGTTCGGGGGCGAGGATGCCGGCGGATTCTCTGATTTTTTTAGAACATTCTTCGGCGGCAATCTTGGGAACGCAGAGGGACGCCGCCAGCAGCAATCCTACGGCGGGAACGCTAATGTTGAAGCCAACATTGAACTTGACCTGAAAGAAGCCTTCCTGGGCGGAGAAAAGACCTTCCTACTCTCAGTGAATGAAGACTGCGAATCCTGCGGCGGACAAGGGAGGCTTTCAAGGAACGCGTCATGCCCTTCATGCGGCGGAGCAGGCAGGACATCAAAAGCAAAGCGCCTCACGGTAAATATTCCTGCGGGAATCAGGGACGGCTCAAAGATAAGGATAGGCGGGCAGGGAAATCCTTCGGGAAGAGGAGCAAGGGGAGACCTTTTCCTGGCAGTAAAAATAAAACCCCACAGTTTCTTTGAGGTGAAGGGAGATGACCTTCACTGCGAGGTGCCGGTTGCCCTTCACGAACTCACCCTCGGCGCTTCCATTGATATTCCTGTCTTCAAAGGTAAAGTTACCTTAAAGATACCTGCAAATACCCAGAACGGCTCTGTTTTCCGCCTGAAGGGGCAGGGGCTTTCCGGAAGTTCCGGCGCCAAGGGAGATCTCCTTGTTAGAGTCAAAGCGCTGATTCCCAAAACGCTTACGGCAAAAACCAAAGCACTTTTTGAAGAACTGAGAAAAGAGAGCAAGGACGATCCCAGGGCGAATATCCGGCTTTAGCCGCGGCGGGAGACTTTGATCTGTCGTGTGGCATTGGCCGGGATTTTATGCTAAAATCGCGATTGGATTTAATGTCATCATAGCCGGGTAATCCGGAAAGAGGAGAACAAATGGCAAAGATAAAAAGACCGAAGATTGCTTCAGACATAGATATCGCTCAATCAATAAAGACAAAACCGATTGTTGAGATAGCGGCAAAATGCGGAATAAAACGGGAAGAGCTCGAACTTTACGGCGACGATAAGGCAAAGATAAAACTTGAACTTCTGGACCGTCTGAAATCAAGGAAACAGGGCAAGTACATTGATGTTACAGCAATCACACCAACCCCTCTGGGCGAGGGAAAAACGGTCACTACTATAGGCCTTTCTCTCGGCCTGGCGGCAATAGGCAAGAAAGTAATTACCTGCATAAGACAGCCATCGCTCGGCCCGGTATTCGGAATCAAAGGCGGCGCGGCAGGAGGAGGATACTCCCAGGTCCTTCCAATGGAAGACTTCAACCTGCATCTGACAGGAGACGTGCATGCCGTAACCATGGCGCACAATCTCTGCTCGGCTTTCCTGGATAATCATCTTCAGAAAGGCAACAAACTTAATATAGACCTTAACAATATATTATGGAGAAGGGTTATGGACATCTCCGACAGGTCGCTCCGCAACATAGTCGTAGGCCTTGGCGGAAAAGATGACGGAGTCGCGAGACAGACCGGCTTTGACATCTCGGTGGCTTCTGAAGTTATGGCGATACTCGCGCTTACGACAAGCCTCAAAGACCTTCGCGCGCGCCTCGGCAAAATAGTAGTAGCTTTTACCAAGGACAGCAAGCCGGTAACGACTGAAGACCTCGGAGTGGCCGGGGCGATGACCGTGCTGATGAAGGACGCTATAAAACCAACTTTGCTGCAGACAACCGAGCACACGCCTGCTTTTGTTCACGCCGGGCCGTTCGCGAATATAGCCCACGGCAACAACTCAATCATCGCTGACCAGATGGCGCTTAGACTTGCGGATTATGTTGTCACCGAATCAGGCTTCGCGGCAGACATGGGCATGGAAAAATTCATGAACATTAAATGCCGGTATTCAAAACTAGTTCCGAACTGCGTTGTAATGGTCTGCACGGTCAGGGCGCTCAAGATGCATTCCGGCAAATTCAACATTGTTCCCGGAAAGCCTATACCCGATGAACTTCTCCGCGAAAACCTGCCCGCGCTGGCTGAAGGCATAACTAACCTTGAAAAACAGATTGAAAACGCAAAACTTTTTGGCGTCCCGGTAGTTGTCGCGATAAACAAGTTCAGCGACGACTCTGAAAAAGAAATAGAGTTCATAAAACAGAAATCTATTGAATTCGGCGCCTATGCTGCCTGCCTCTCAGAAGTACATGCAAAAGGCGGACAGGGCGGCAAAGAACTGGCGGCGGCCGTTGTAGCTGCTTGCGACAAGAAGAGCAGCTTCAAGTTCCTTTATCCCCTTGAAGCATCTATCAAAGAAAAGATCAGGATTATCGCGACAAAGATTTACGGAGCAAGAGATGTTTCCTTTATGTCTGCAGCGGAAGAGAAGATAAAACTTTACACCCAGTACGGATGGGACAAGCTCCCTATATGCATGGCAAAAACCCATCTTTCTCTCTCACATGACCCTTCCCTTAAAGGCAGGCCGAAAGACTTTATACTGCCGGTCAGGGATATTCGGGCCTCTATCGGAGCCGGTTTCCTATATCCTCTCTGCGGCGATATGCGCACCATGCCCGGTCTCCCGTCAATTCCGGCGGGGACAAAGGTTGATATCGACAAGAACGGAAGAGTCGTTGGTTTGTTTTAAGTAGTTTCCTGAAGAGCCGCTTTCTATACGGGAAGCGGCCCTTTTTTTGTCTAAAACATCAAAACCAACAATTTTGCGTAATAAACGCCAAACATACTTCGTTGCTAACCGCAGCCGTATCAAGCATAATCAAACCGGAGGGTCTATGATAATAAGGGAGCTTCAGCAGGGCGCGATACTCGACAGGAAAGAGACCATTAATCTTGAAATAGGTTTTGTTCCTTTGAAGAAGAACGAAACTAACAAACTCGGGATTCACCCGGATGAAGAAGAGGCATATATAATTCTCTACGGTGAAGCCATGCTTTTGCTGGGAGAGGAGACCAAGAAGGTCAGGAAAGGTCAGGTTATCTATGTACCTGCAAACACGGTACACCAGTTCACTTCGCTAACTGATGATTTTCAATATGTGTACGCGGCTACCTGGCCGGAAGAGCTAAAGAAAAGGAAATAGTTTAGCTTTGAATAAACCGCTTAAAAATGTGAGGCAAAGATGTCTTTAGTCGCCGAAATAAACAGAACCACATGCAGAAAATGCCGTCGGTGCTCCGGAACATGCAGCAACGGAACGATTGAACGCGCAGGCGCGTCATTCCGCGTTGTTGCGGAACTCTGCAGCGGCTGCGGAGCATGTGTTGACATGTGTCCCTGGAAGAGCGTAAAATTAGTTTCCAGGCAGGAATAGCGCAACAGCCAAATCATCCCAAGGAGAACCCATGAGCGTATTCGACCTTGATGCCGTGAAAAATGTGCTCTCAGGCAATGACAACGCGCGTCAGATACTCATGCGGTCAGAAAAAAAGACAATCCTTGATATAAATATCTGGCTCGACAGCAAGACGCTCATAGTGGCCGACGCATTTGTTGTTTACCACAACACCGCAAGAGGCCCGGCCAAAGGCGGAATCAGGATAGACGCGAACGTTACGCTTGAAGAAACGACGGACCTTGCCGAAAGAATGACCTTTAAGACCGCCTTGACGGGAATTCCGTTCGGCGGCGGAAAATCAGGAATCCGTATCGACAGCCACAAGCTGGACACCTATATGAAGCGGCACCTTATCCAGGAGTTTGTCCATACAATGAGGGCGGATCTTGTGAGCGGCGTCTATATACCGGCCCCCGACATGGGTACAACTCCCAAAGAGATGGCTGTAATCTACGGTGAGCTGCATATCCCGGAATGTGTAACCGGAAAACCGCTCGGCGTAGGAGGCCTTCCCGGAAGGAAAGAGGCAACGGGAAGAGGTGTGGCCTATTCAGCAGGAGTTGCCGCCGGAAAATGCCTGAAAACTGATATCAAAGGTCTAAGATGCGCCGTCCAGGGTTTTGGAAATGTTGGAAGCTGGACATGTTACTTTCTGGAGAAGATGGGAGCTAAAGTAATTGCTGTTACAGACCTTTCAGGCGGCATCTATGACAGGAAAGGGATAGATATTCCGGCTCTTATGTTGCACGTTCAAAAGACGGGCGGGTTCGACGGTTTCGCAGGCGACAAAATCACAAACGAAGAACTGCTCTCGTTTGACTGTGACATACTTCTGCCGGCTGCGAGAGAAGATGTTTTGACCGAGAAAAACGCGTCAAAGGTCAAAGCAAAGATGGTAGTTGAAGCTGCCAACGGCCCTACCACTAAAACTGCAGACAAAATCCTTACTGATAAAGGCGTTATCGTTATCCCGGACATTCTTGCGAACAGCGGCGGAGTAATAGCTTCTTATATAGAATGGAGAAGCGCAAAATCCGGAGTACTTACGTCCTCAGATGAGGTTTTTGAGTTCATAGATTCCACAATAGGCAGGAGTTTCGAAAAAATACTGTCGCTGGTAAAAGACCGTAAAATGACACACAAGGACGCAGCTCTAACTCTTGCTACGGAAGAGGTTGTTTCGGCTATGGAGAGCAGGGGCTGGATATAAATGCGATTGCTAATTACTGATTGCTAATTACACAGGAGGATGGAGATGGCAAAGGCATTTGAGTTGAAAGTGGAGAAGATAAAGAAAGTAAAGACGAAATACAGGGAGATGAAGACAACCACGTTTCCGGTTCAGGCTTCCGTAAAGATCCTAAAAAACCTTAGGAAATATGAACCCAGGTCAATGTCCGGGCAGCCGCTGGCGCTCTGGGATCACGCTAAGGATTTCAATGTCTATGATAAATTCGGGAACAAATGGATAGACTGGAGCTCGGGAGTGATGGTCGCGAACGCCGGGCATTCAAACCCTGCCATTGCCAGCGCCATAATCAAGCAGGTAAAACACGGACTGCTTCATAACTATTGTTTCCCTTCTGAGATGAGGGAGAAGCTAACGGAAAAGCTGGCAAAGATCGCTCCTAAACCCTTGAAGAAAGTATTTTTGCTCACCACAGGTTCAGAAACCAACGAAGTTGCGTTTAAACTCTGCCGCACCTGGGGGCAGAAGAAATACGGACCCAAAAAGATAGCTATGGTGTCATTTACCGGCGCGTTTCATGGAAGAACTCTTGCCTCTCAGTTGCTCGGAGGGAGTCCTGCGCTAAAAGAATGGATCGTAAACAAAGACAAAGATGTATGCCAGGCTCCTTTCCCTAATTGCTTCCGCTGCCCATGGGGAAAGAAAGGATACGAAGGCTGCGATAACTTCTGTTTCAAGAACTTCTCCGCCTATCTCAAGAAGAACCTCAAGCTTGATCCAAAATCAAGAATCGCAGGGATAATACTTGAGACTTACCAGGGAGGAGGGTCTACTTTCGCGCCCAAAGGCTTCATGAAGCAGCTCCGCAAGTTCTGTACGAAGAATAACATATTATTAGTTATGGATGAGGTTCAGGCAGGTTTTGGCAGATGCGGAACCTTCTTCGGATTTAAATACTACAACATCGTTCCGGATATAGCGGTCTTCGGCAAAGGCATCACTTCTTCATTGCCGCTTTCAGCGGTACTGGGAAGGACCGATGTAATGGACCTTTACGAACCCAACACCATGACCAGCACTCACACCGGTAATCCGGTCTGCTGCGCGGCAGCGCTTGCAAATATAGATTACATCGTAAAGAAGAAACTGGTCGCAAAAAGCGCGAAATCCGGAAAACTTCTGCATGCCGAGCTCGCCAAGATCCAGGCGAGGCATTCGGATATTATCGGGGCGCTTCACGGCACGGGGCTGGTATACGCCCTGCATATAGTAAAGCCCGGAGGAAAGGATCCTGATGCCGATATGGCGCACGAGATAGTCAAAAAGAGCCTGCAGAAAGGACTCATGATGTTCGCTCCGGTAGGATTCGGAAGCGCGTCCGTGAAGATTGGTCCACCGCTTACAACCCCGGAAGCGGCGCTGCTTGAGGCCGTAAAAGTTCTTGAAGAGGCCATAACAGAGGCAAAACAAGAAGCACTGAGCTAGGGTGACTCCGATATTTAGCAGCGGCGCAGCCGGCAACATATTCCTTTCGGTTCTTGGAATACTTGTAATGGTCCTCGCGGGTTATCTTGCCGCGAAAAAAGGTTTAATTACTCAGAGCGGGATAGGGGAACTGTCGAAGCTAGTCTTCAACATCTCTATCCCGTCCCTGATACTTGCAAAGATGCTTACCAGCTACAAGCCGGAGATGTTTTTTGCTTCTCTCTATCTGCCGCTTTTTGCCGTTATAAACATCCTTTTCGTCAACTACCTGCTTGCCATAGCCTCGGCGAAAATGCTCTCGATTAAAGGAAAGGATCTCAATGTTTATCTTTATTTGAATACTTTCCAAAACTACACCTACATGCCGCTTCCGCTGGTAGCAATGCTTTTCGGCCCGGATAAAATGATCTTTGTTATTCTTTTCGGAGTTGCCGGGGACATACTAAATTATACCCTGGGCATTAAACTCTTCAACGAAAAGCGTTCTTTTTTTTCCTGGAAACTGTTAAGGACCCCGGCGCTTGCCGCAACGCTGCTTGGGTTCGCATTTGTATTCCTTAAGATACAAGTACCAGCCTCCCTTATTAAACCGGTGGCGTTTCTCGGAGATATCACAGTGCCGCTGGCAATGATAGTCACCGGAGGCGTGGCGGCAGGAATAAAACTAAAGGACGCCTTTAAAATAATTACAGAGAAGAAAATGGTAGCGCTCGTGCTGCTTAAACTGATAATTACTCCGCTCGTTGTTCTGCTCATTACCATACCATTCCACATGAACCCCGTTATCCGCGCGATAATAGTGCTTCAGGCCTCAATGCCGTCCGCGTTTGCCGCCATCATTTTCTCCAAGCAGTACGGCAAGAACGCTGACCTTGCGGCTGCCGGAGCGCTGGCAACAACCGTTCTTTCCGCCGTCACTGTCCCGATTATATTCAGCCTGCTTTAGCAGCTGCACAGCCCGTTTGTCTTTCAATTTTCCGCCCTATTTGTTATAATCTCGGCTCATGGACAAGATAAAGGAACTTATAAATCATCTCAGCCGCGACCCTGCCCACAAAGAAGCCCTGATACATGTTCACCGTATACCGCCCAAAGATGGGAAATTCTCTCCGTTGCCTGAACACATTTCAAAACAAATGAGGGACTACCTGGAAACGCGCGGAATCCGCGAGCTTTTTTCACACCAGGCTGAAGCTCTGGCGCTGATAGAACAGAACAAAAATGTCGCCGTAGTCACTCCGACCGCGAGCGGCAAGACGATGATTTACAATATTCCTGTTATTGAAAGCTGCCTTTCGAACCCTGAAACAAAAGCGCTTTACATTTACCCGTTAAAGGCGCTGGCGCAGGATCAGTTTAGAACCATAAATGAGTTCAAGGAAGCCCTATTCCCCGGCGACCGCAACCTGGCGGCTATTTACGACGGCGACACTTCTTCATACCGCCGCCAAAAGATCAGGCAAAACTGCCCGAACATAATAGTTACTAATCCGGACATGCTTCACCTTGGAATCCTGCCTTACCATTCAACATGGACGGCGCTGTTCAAAAACCTCCAATATGTTATTATTGACGAAGTCCATTCCTACAGGGGAGTTTTCGGTTCACACGTGGCCCATATAATGCGGAGATTAAGGCGCGTCTGCGAGCATTATGGAAGCAGCCCGCAGTTCATAACGTCCAGCGCCACCATCGCCAACCCGGAAAAATTTGTGAACACCCTGACCGGCCTGGATTTTTCCGTTGTTTCGGAAAGCGGAGCCCCGCAGTCAGGGAAATACTTTTGCCTGTGGAATCCGCTCGAATCTCCCTATACAGAAGCGGCGCACCTCATGCGCGAATGCCTGAACAGCGGGCTTAAAACCATAGTTTTCACCAAAGCAAGAAAGGTCACTGAGCTGATTTACCAGTGGATTTCGCAATCGGGAGCGAAATACAGTCAAAAGATTGCCGCTTACAGAGCGGGGTACCTGCCGGAAGAAAGACGGCAAATTGAGAAGAAGCTGTTCTCTGAAGAACTGCTCGGAGTAATTTCCACGTCCGCGCTTGAAGTAGGCATAGATATCGGAGGCCTTGATGCCTGCATAATGGTTGGCTATCCGGGAAGCATGATGAGCACCTGGCAGAGAAGCGGGAGAGTGGGACGGGCCGGCAGCGCTCTTGTTATAATGATCACGCTTCAAGACGCCATTGATCAATTCTTCGCCCTGCATCCCGAGAACTTCTTTGCGAAAGACACCGAAGCGGCAATTATTGACATAAACAACAGCGTTATAGCCGACGCTCACCTGAACTGCGCCGCGTTTGAGCTGCCGTTATCCCCGGAGAAAGACGCCAAATACTACGGTGAAAGCTTCCGGACCTCCCTGGAGGCTATGACAGCCAAGAACAGGCTCCAGAAGAGCGTGGAAGGCCTCTATTTCAGTTACCAGAGGCATCCTGAACGATTTGTCGGTATTAGGTCAATTGGCGACTCGTTCATCATAATTGATTCCGCCAAAAACAGCATCATAGGAGAAATGGATTATCCAAGAGTGCTGTCAGAATGCTTTCCATCCGCCATCTACCTCCATTCAGGGATACAGTATGAAGTGCGGGAACTCGACCTGCTTAATAAAAAAGTAAAAGCCGTTGAAACCGATTTTGATTATTACACGCAGCCGAGATCAAGCGAAGATGTCGAGATTCTCGAAGTATTCAAGCATAAATCCTACGGAAAAATAACAGTCAGGTACGGAAGGGTACGCGTAACTGAACAGGTTACCGGTTATGTCCGCAAGAAGATGTACAACCAGGTAATTTTTGACGAGCACGAACTCACTCTGCCCGCGCATATCTTCGAAACCTCGGCTATCTGGTTTGAGATACCGAACACGCTAAAGGAAATGATACGTGACTGCGATATCGGAGATTTCAAGGGCGGTATTCACGCGGCGGAACACGCTCTCATAGCGATGTTCCCGCTCTTCGCTCTCTGCGACAGGCTTGACCTTGGAGGGGTTTCCTATGACTTTTATCCGCAGTTCAATTCTCCGGGAATCTTTATCTATGACGCTCATTCAGGGGGTGTTGGTCTCTCGGAAAAAGCATATGAGATAATACATGAACTCGTGCCGGCGACGCTTAAGATGATACTATCCTGTCCCTGCGAGTCAGGCTGCCCTTCCTGCATACAGTCTAACAAATGCGGCAACGGCAACAAACCTCTGGATAAAACGGCAGCGGAACACATTCTCAAGGCGTTCTTGACCGAAGAAGGTCTTGGCAAAGAAGTTGTACCGGCGGCCTGTCCTCCCAAAATCACAGCCTCTCCGAAAACGCAGAATTTTGCGGCGGATTTCAGCGTCAAGAACATAGTATTCCTGGATATAGAAACCCAGTTATCCGCGCAGGAAGTCGGCGGCTGGAATAAAAAACACCTGATGAAGATTGCCTGCCTGGTCCTTTATTCAACAAGACAGGGTAAATACCTGGCATACAGCGAGGAAAATATCAGCGAGGCCGTAGAAGAGATAAAGAAAGCTGATCTGGTCGTAGGGTTCAATATAAAGAGTTTTGACTGGGCGGTCCTTGCGCCTTACACTCAAACAGATCTGTCAAAAATCCCGACCCTTGACCTTCTGGAGGAAGTAAAGAACCGGATCAACTTCAGGCTCAGCCTTGACCATCTTTCAATGGCAAACCTGAGGAAAGGCAAATCTGCTGACGGCCTGCAGTCCCTGCAATGGTTTAGGGAAGGAAAGATTCAGCAGGTCATAGAATACTGCCAGTTTGATGTCCAGCTTACAAAAGAGCTGTTTGAACTCGCGCTCGAAAGAGGCTACTTGTTCTATGTAACAAAAGAAGGCAGGCAGCTTCAGATCCTTCTGGACCTTACTAAGAGCACCTTCTAACGACAAGAGGCATCTCATGCTACAATTCAATAGTTTTTTTACCGGCTCACAAAATAGGATTTTTACCTCTGGCACGCTTAAATACACCCTTGGCGGAATGGTTATTCTTTTCATCTGGCTTTTATGGGGAGATTTCATCTTTAACATATTCGATATTGCGCTGCTCCAGCAGGTAATGCCGCTAAAACTCAAAGCTCTCGGAGCTTCTGATACATTGAACGCCGCGGTAAACAAGTCTCTTGCCGCGTTCATAACATTTTTCATGACGCCTTTCATAAGTTTCCGCTCTGACCGCCACCGCGGGAAGACGGGACGCAGAATACCGTTTCTCCGCTGGTCAACGCCTTTCGTAGGGCTTTTTATGGTGCTGATGGGGTTTTCGGATTCGTTTGCCGCGCTGCTCTCGGGCACTTCACAGGTATTTCAGATTGCAGGACTTACGCTTACCAAACCCGTCCTGACCCTGATATTCATTTCTATTTTCCTGATCGGTTTCGACTTCACGGCTTCTTTTGTCAACACGCTCTTCTGGTATCTGATAAACGATGTGGTTCCGCAAAAAGTTATGTCCCGGTTCATAGCAATGTTTAAAATCACCGGATTTCTTGCGGTTATGCTCTTCAACAAGTACATCTTTCCTTCATCTCTAGACCATTTCAGGCTGATTTTCGCCGTCTCCGGAGCAGCCTATGTGATTGGCTTTATGATAATGTGTTTTACGGTAAGAGAAGGGGAGTATCCTGCGCCACCTTCAGGGGAAGAGCCGGGTTTTATCCCTGCCATAAAGACCTACTGGCGCGAATGCTTCAGCCACAGAATCTACCTTCTGGTCTTCCTTACCAGCGTTTTCTTTCTGCTTTCGTCTGCTTCTGCGAATTTCGCGATACTCAGGAACACGGTTTCACTCGGCTTGTCCATGAAAGATGTGGGTAACATGAATTTTTACACCGGAATAGTTAACTTGGCGGTTCTTTTCCCTGCCGCCTGGCTGGCGGACCGATTTCATCCGCTCAGAACCTTTATCTGGGGCCTTATCGCGTATTTTATCCTTCACCTGCTCCAATGTGTCTGGATATTCAAGGATTTCGGAGAAGCAAACCTGCTATGGTTGTACATGTTCACGATAGCGCAGAACTGTATCACGGCAATACTTGTTACCTCCGAAATACCAATGTATATGAGAATCTTTCCGAGGGAACAATACGGGCAGTTTTGCGGAGCAAACGCGATGCTTCGGACTCTTTTCTTTATACCCGGCAGCGTGCTGGCGGGCTATTGTTTCGACCTGCTGAAGAATGTAACCGGTCCGGGCGACCAACAATACAGGTATTATCCGCTCTGGACCGCTGTCGTCATCATGCCGGGGCTCTTTCTTGCGTACACTTTATGGAAAGAGTGGAAAACACATGGAGGAGATAAAATATTTTGCCCGCCTGAAGTACTTCCTGCAGCAGCTCCAATTGATGATTGAGTTTAGCGGCGTGATTTGCTAAAATCATAATATGCCTGAAACACCAAAGCAAATATCTGCTGAAATAGTCACCGTCGGAACCGAACTCCTGCTCGGACACCTCATTGACACTAATTCCGCATTCCTTGGAGAAAAACTCGCCGAAATAGGAATCAATGTCTTTTACAAAACCTCGGTAGGCGATAACGAAGAACGCCTCATAAATGTTCTGAAACTGGCAGGTACAAGAACCGATGTAATAATAATCACCGGGGGACTGGGTCCAACAGTTGACGACATCACAAAAAACGCGGTGGTAAAGCTGCTTAATCGCAAGCTTATCCTGAGCGAAAAAGTCCTTGAACAGATCCGTGGAATGTTCTCGCAGATAAAGGTGAAAATGGCTCAGAACAATCTCTCGCAGGCGCTGGTGCCGTCAGGCGCCGTAGTTATTGAGAACGGCAACGGGACCGCGCCGGGACTTCGGCTCCAAAACGAGGAAGGCAAGTATTTCATATTGATGCCGGGCGTACCGAGAGAAATGAAAAAAATGACGGAAGAGAGCGTGCTTCCGTTCCTGAAAGAGACTTTCAAACTTGAGGAAACAATAAGATCCAGGACTCTTAAATGCTTTGGACTCGGAGAATCAACGGTTGACGAAAAAATAAATGATATTTTCACAGCTTCAACCAATCCTACTATAGCTTTGCTGGCCTCCCACACCGAAGTTAAGATCCGTCTCACCTCGAAAGCAAAATCGACTGAAGCCGCGGAAGAAGCAATATCCAGGGTTGAGAAAGAGATCCTGCGCAGGCTTGGAGATAATATTTTTGCGGTTGACGAAGGAAGCATGGAGAGCAAGGTCGCTGAACTTTTGAAGGCCGGAAAACTCACGCTCGCGGTTGCTGAATCCTGCACCGGCGGACTTATTTCTGACAAATTGACCAATGTTCCTGGCGCTTCAGAATTTCTGAAACTTGGAGTAGTCAGCTACAGCAACCAGGCAAAAGAAAGACTCTTAAATGTTCCGCCTACCGCCATAAACATGTTCGGGGCAGTCAGCAAGCAGGTTGCGGTTGAAATGGCGCTCGGAGTCAAAAAACTTTCAAATGCAGATATAAGCCTGGGTGTTACGGGAATCGCAGGGCCTGGCGGAGGTTCAGAGGAAAAACCTGTTGGACTTGTCTATATCGCGCTTTCCACGCCTTCAGGAATGCAGGTGAAAGAATGCCGGTTTAGAGGCGAAAGAATTAAAATCAAGGAACAGTCTGCTCAAACCGCACTCGATATGCTGCGAAGGCATCTTTTAGGAAACTAAGACTCTCCTGATTCTATTGCCCTAACGCTTCTGATATTATTCTTTTTGCGACGGGAGCTGCCACTTCCATGCCTTTTCCGCTTGCGTCACAAAGGATAGCCATGGCTATCTTTGGATTATCCGCCGGAGCAAAGCAGACAAACCACCCGTCGAGCCCTTTTCCGGAAGTTCTTGCGGTGCCTGTTTTTCCAGCCACTTTCATTCCCTGCACGCGCGCTTTCTGGCCGAGCCCTCGCTCAACAGCATCAACCATGTAGAGAGTTAATTGAGCTGCCGTCTCTTTCTTAATAACGTTCTTCATAACCGCAGGCTCTTCCTTGTAAACCACGTCGCCTAATATGTTTTTTACTTCTTTTACAATGTAAGGTTTCATAAGCATGCCGCCGTTAGCTACTGTTGAGGCCATGCAAGCTGCAATGAGAGGAGTGATGCGGAAATCCTTCCCAAGCCCTGTGGACCTGTCCGCAAGTTCATATTTGCTTTCGCATTCAAGAGGTACGCTGCTTGTCGCCACAGGAAGCTGCATGTCTATCGGAGTGTTAAAACCGTATTTATTGGCGTATTCGTAGATTTTGTCATAGCCGAGCACGGATCCGATCTTCTGGAATGCAATATTGCAGGACTGGTCAATGGCTTCTTCAACGCTTTTTACGTTTCCGTGTTTTTCCCAGCAGAAAAACACTTTCCCTTCTATCACCATAGAACCGTTGCATTTAACCGGGAAGATTTCCTTCTCGGAAAGTCCGCACTCAATCATCGCCGAAGTAGTTATTATCTTGCAGATTGAGCCGGGCTCGTAAAGGCCTTCGAACGCGCGGTTGAGGAAAACATTGTTCTTCATTGATTTATATCTCGAGAATTCCTTCTCTACTTTGTCGGGGTTGAATTTAGGGTTTGAGACTGCAGCAAGTATAGCCCCGGTCTTGGGATCCAGAATAACAACGGCGCCCGGAGTGCTTAGGGCGGAGGAGGCAATGCGCTGCAACCTGGAATCTATACATAGAGTTATTGTGTTGCCGGGAAAAGTTTTACCCATCTTGTCCAGCAGGCCGAGTTTCAATTTGTCGCTGCTGTAGCCAATAATTTTATCCATGTTGCTCTCGGCGGAGAATATAAGTTTTCCTTTTGCCACGCTTCTGCGGAGGACAGGGACACCGTTTCTGTCATAAATATAATCAATGGCGTCCTTATCTTTCTGTTTCTGAGCCAGTTCAAGATATTTTGTCAGTTCCGAGTTTCCGGGAGCTACTGCCAGCCCTTTTTTGTAGGTATCGATGGCATCCTGTATCCTTTCCAGCGCATGAAGGGAGATGCCCTGGCCTAGAAGTCCTTTCCTGTCTCCGGGCACCAGCTTATTATGGTGCTCGAACTCTATCAAAGCCTGCGCATATCTTCCTTTTGAAAGGTAATCCTGCCCAATTTTTCCGTGTGCGAATATTCCGCTGTATTTTACGCCTTTCTCTATTGCCTGCGAGTAATAACTTTTTGCCTAGATCGGAAGAGCGTCGTGTAGGGAAAGAGTG
>CAIWWK010000223.1 GCA_903916325.1 Candidatus Firestoneibacteriota bacterium | reverse complement strand
GTCTTTTGCCTTTAATCAACAACGACTTGCCGGGATGGTGGAATTGGCAGACACGTGCGTTTAAGGGGCGCATGGTTCACGCCGTGCGGGTTCAAGTCCCGCTCCCGGCACCAAAATTTCGCTGAAGCGAAATTTTGGTAGAGTAATCGACAATCGAAATTAGAAAATGTAATGTCGATTACGGTCTATTTTCTATTTTCGAGCCAAGCATCCCGCACCAATCATCCGCGCGAAACGCGCATAACCGGAGGCCTAATATGATAGTCATCGGAGAAAGAATAAACGGCACCAGAAAACTAGTAGGAAATTCCATCCAGACGAAAAATAAAGACCACATCATCAAAGAAACCAAGGAACAGACCGAAGCCGGCGCCCACATGATAGATGTTAACGCCGGAAAGAATCCCGCTTCTGAAGTCACCGATATGCAGTGGCTCATGGAAATAGTCCAGTCCCATACAGCTCTTCCGCTATGCCTCGATTCCGCAAACCCCAAGGTGATTGAAGCCGCGCTTGCAGCGAATAAGAACGGCAGGCCTCTTGTAAACTCGGTTACCGATGAAGGAGAGAGGATCAACGGTATGATGCCGGTCATTATGAAATACAACGCGATGGCAGTTGCTCTTCTCATAGACGAAAAAGGCGTGCCTGACACGGTTGACCGCAGGCTTCAGATCGCGGACAGTCTTGTACCGAAGATGCTCAAGCACGGAATAAAGGTTGAAGATATTTACGTCGATCCCTGCATCTTTCCGCTTTCCACAAATACTATGTACGGATTGGAAGCCGCTGAATCCATAAAGAAAGTTAAGGCTCGTTTCCCCGGCATCAAGACCACCTGCGGGCTTAGCAATATCTCCTTTGGTTTGCCTCTTCGAGGATTAATGAACCAGGCCTTCGTTGTGATGCTTATGTGTAATGGGCTCGATTCCGCCCTAATTGATCCGCTTGACAAAAAGATGATGTCTCTTATTGCCGCGGCCAGGGCTCTCCTCAATAAGGATGATTTCTGCATGGAATATGTGGTGGCAGCGAAAGAAGGCAAGCTCGTTTAAGCAAAATTCGAAGCACTAAATTCGAAATTCGAAAGCACAAAAACAATGCCCATCAGTATTACGAATGCGCTTAAATGGCTCAATGGCTTCACGGATTACGAAAAGACCACTTCTTATTCGTATAACGCCGCCTATTTTGACCTCAAGAGGATGGAGCATCTCCTAAACCTGCTCGGTTCCCCGCACAAAAGCCTTCCTTGTATTCACATCACAGGCACTAAAGGCAAGGGTTCAACAGCGTATTTTGCAGCATCTATTCTCTCATCAGCCGGCTTAAAGACTGGCCTTTACACCTCTCCCCATATATGCTCTATGAATGAACGCATCAGGATAGACGGCCGGGATATAAGTGATAGGGAAATAGCTGTCCTCGTTCCGGACCTTCGGAAAGCTGTCAAGAAACTCGTAAAAACCCGCTTCGGCATGCCAACTTACTTTGAGGTCTACACTGCCTTGGCCTTCCTTCATTTTAAGCGCTCAAATTGCGGGGCTGCCGTGCTGGAAGTCGGCATGGGCGGCCGCCTTGATGCAACAAATGTTATTACTCCGCTTGTTTCAGTAATTACTCCAATCAGTTTGGACCATGTAAAAGAACTTGGCGGCACAATTGCGAAGATTGCCGGCGAGAAAGCAGGAATAATAAAGCGGTTTGTCCCGTGCGTACTAGGAAGGCAGAAAAAGAATGCCCTTCGCGTTCTTCTGGCCAAGACGAAAAAAAACTCTTCCGGGACAGTCCTCTTCGGGCGGGATATCTTAATAAAAAGTATTAAAGTTTCTACCCAAGGAAGCGTGTTTAATTTGACAACTCCCGCGGGCTCATATAATGGCCTTGCAATCAAGATGATAGGCGCCCACCAGGCCGAAAACGCCGCCCTGGCTGTCAGCGCGGCGGTGAGCGCTCTGGTTTCGCTTGGGCTCGGAGATAGAGCAGCCAATGCAGTCCGGATAGGCATAAAGGATGTTAAACTCTCCGGCCGACTGGACTACCGTTCCGGACATCCCGCGATGCTTCTTGACGCTGCGCATAACGAGGCCTCGGCAAAGGTCCTTAGAAAAGCGATAGCAGATTTCTTCCCCGGCAAGAATCTTATTCTTGTAGTCGGAATGTCCGTTAATAAAGATATTAAGGGTTTCAGAAATATTCTTTTCCCTCTGGCTGATGCAGTAATCGCGGTGAAGTCGTCTAATTACAGGTCGGCTTCCCCGGAATTTGTCCTTGGGAACTATGAAGGTAAGGCCTTTCAAACTGTTAAAGAGGGTCTGAAGGAAGCCAAACGACTCGCCGGCAAGAACTCGTTAATAGTCGTTACCGGCTCCTTCTATGTTCTCTCAGATGTGTACGGTGATTGATTTCTCAGATTACAGAAAGAGATTACGCGGATTAATACGATATTCGCACTCAAACCGGTCTAATCTGTGTAATCTCTTTCCTAATCCGCGTAATCCAACTGCATTTCTTTTGGAGGGCCGATGTGGGTTATAATCGATGGTTATAATGTAATCCGTTCCAGCGGTTTTGCCGATGACTACAGCTTCAATAAACTCGAGAACCAGAGAAATACTTTCATTTCACTGCTCTCAGATTACGCATCATCCTCGAGCAACCGCGTAAGCGTTGTCTTCGACGCGGCAAATACCGATAGTTTGCATTGGACCCGCGGTCAGGTGGACGGCGTGGATGTCTATTACTCAAGCGGAGGCCAGACTGCTGATGACCTGATTAAGGACCTTGTTGAAGGAGCGCAGAATCCCAGGGATTGTATGGTAGTTACCTCGGACAAAGAGATTCAGTACTTCGCAAGATCTCTTGGAGCTTCAATCGTCTCAGCAAGGGATCTTTACGCGAAGTTGAAGAAGAAGGGCGGCGGAGAAGAAAAGCAGGAAACTCTGGGTGAGTATACCGAGCGCTCCTTAAAAGGTTATGAAGAAAAACCGTCGCCGAATGTTCACAAGAAAGGAAGCAAAAAGAAGGGGAAGAAGGGTAGCCGGGGTCTTAACCTGTGGTAAAAACAGGCGGTTTTTGCTATACTTCCAGTAGATTTACAGGAGGTTTATGAAAAGATTGTTTGTTTCAATAACGGCTCTTTGCTTGTCTGTCGCTTGTTCCGCGGCTGTTAATCCGGCGGCTGCAAAAGCGGTTCCTGCAGCAACCCCGGCTCCGGCGGCAAACTCCGATGACGCAACATTACAACGGATGGCCGACGAGACAGGTTTTTCAAAATCAGTACTGAAATCACTAACAGCTAAATTAAAGATTGACGAAGTCCTGATGGCTTGCTGTGTCGCTTCAAGTACGGGAAATTCCATAAATGATATCGTGAGGGTATATGGGAACGATTTTAAAAAGTATTACACTGACTATCATGTGGATGCAAATGCGCAAACCAACATTCAAAGCAAGTATTCGGCGCTGAGCGCCAAAATCATCAAGCAGGACGCTGTGACTTCAACTTATGGCGGAGTTGACCAGGACAAAGCGGCGCAGCTTATTCAGCAGCTCACCGGGGTTTCCGGTTATGATATAAAGTATTACGGGTTCAAATCAGGGGTACCGGAAAACGATATTCTTCAGGCTGCGGAATTCGCGCAAGTCTCAGGAAATAGATTCGGAGACATAATAGACGTTTTAAAACACGGTACCTGGGCTGATGTCTGGAAAAAATACGGTGTCGGGCCTTCTATCCAAACTTCGGTCGCAGCCAAGGCCTCCGCTGACAGCGCTACAGTTTTTCCTCCGGCCATTGCCGCAAAGACCAAACCGGCGAGCGTCACTCCAGATATGACCAAATGCGCGGAGGTTCTGTCTTCCCAGATTGGCGCTGACAGGGGTATGGTGATGAGATATTTGAATGAAGGGGAACCGGTCGGGGATGTTGTTCAGGCCTTTGTTATTGCCTCGATGACCGGCAATGACGTGTTCAACATCTTTAAAATAAAGAATGAAAGCGGGTGGCCTAAAGTTTACGCAGGCTACTTGTCTGCTTCAAAGCGCGCGCAGGTCACGGCTCTTTGTGGAGTAATAAACGGCAAGATAACTCCTCCGGTTGTTCCATAAAATCAATTAAAGGAGAATTACAATGGCAGAAGGAAAGAGTTTTTGGTTCTATTTTATGGTGGTTATCGTTGGTGTAGTACTCGGGTCTGTTGTAGGCCAGGTTGTCGGGAAACTGCTTCCTGCGGACAATATGATAACTGACCTTTTCGTTAAGGGCTACAGCATAGGGTCCCCCGATCAGCCGGCTGCAATTGATCTTGCATTTATGAAGATCTGGATTGGGGCATCGCTGAAGTTAACGCTCAGCAGTGTGGTAGGGTTTATAATTGCGTTATTAATAATGAAAAAAATATAGTCCTTTAAAAGTTTGTAAGGTAAGTGCAAAGTTTATAAGGTTTATAAAGTAAAATCAAAAACCCTCCCGAAATTCAGGAGGGTTTTTGTCTTCTTATGCGTGCCTCGCAACGTTTAGAAGTTTGAGCTGATACCATAAATTCTCTATACTTGGTCTATCGCTCTTACTTTACAAACTTTACAAACCTTATAAACCTTATAAACTTTTATTAAAGATCTTGTCCGAATTATCTACAACCTTGTACTTCTTCCTCAACCATCCCGCGAACTCGCCTTCAAACGCCTTTTGTTTTGATTCTGTCATATTCTTCTTGATTGCCTCTACGTCTTTGTTGAACTGTTCCTGAGAAGGCTGCTTTACATCAACGAGCTGAACAACAAAACAGCCTGCATTGTGTTTTACAGTCCTTGCCCCGCCGGCTTTGGGTATTGTGAAACCGCCGTTAAGCAGGAAGGAATAGTCGTCTATTGCCTTGAGAGTGTCGGTGGACTTTACGAAGTCCGTGATTGCAGCCTTGTAGCCGGTTGTTGCTTGCTCAAAGTTCTTGCCGGCAATAAGTTCCGATATAATCTTATTTCCCTCTGCTTCAGCGAGAGGCACAGACTTATCGGTCTTGAGCTTATTCTCTATAGCGCCTTTTACGCTGTCAAAGGCCATCTCGCCTGCGGGCAGTTTCTCCAGGAACCTCGCGACTACATAACCTTTCCTGGCTTTTATCGGAGCCGAAACCTCGCCTGCCGGGCAGTTCTTGAGGAACTTCTTTATCTCTTCGCTGGCGTCAAAATCTACCCCTGGTATCAGCTCGTAGAGTGAGAACTCGACTATGCCGGCTTTAAGCCCTACGAGTGCGGAAGCCGCGAGAAGGTCATTCTTTTTTGTCGCGTCCGCGGCAAGCAGTTTTGCTTTTTCAATTGAGATATCTCCGGAAACAACCTGTATTCTGTATTTCTCCTGGGTCTTGAAGTTGAGTTTGTTTGTGTCAAAATAATTCTTTGCGTCGTTTATTCCGATTGCGGTAAGGGAAGCGAACTTTGCCGCGTCAATATTTATATACTTGAACTTTCTTAGTTCGTTCTTCTTAAGGAATTCCTCGGTGATCTCTGTGTTGGATAATTTTACCTGTTCCTGAATTGAACTCTTGAGCTTCAAGCGGAGGACATAATTCCTTGCCATGTTTTCAACTGTTTTGAAGCCGTTAGCGTCGAGGGATGTGTAGTCGGTCTTGTATTGCTGGGTGCAGATGGCCTTTATGTAGAGTTTTACAAGTTCCCTGTCATCGTCCGTGAGTTTTATGGCGCCGGAAGAGATGTATTTATTGATTAGGACGTCAAAGATCATCTCGTTTAGGACCTGTTTTTTGAATAGGATGGCTTGGAAGGCAGGCATATTTGACTCGTCAATATTGTTTGCCTGGATGACATCGGCCCACTTGCGTTCGAATTCGGCGACTCTTATTTTCTCTCCGCCGGCAACGGCAAGCACGCTGTTTTCGCTGTTTGTGTCCGTATTGCCCATCCCCCAGACAAAGAAGATTGTGGCGAGAAAGCAGAGGGCTACGACAAGGAATATCCATTTCATGTGTTTGCGAAGAAATTGCATCATATTTTACTGCCTCCGGTCTAAAAGCTGATTGCTAACAGTTTTTAATGTTATCATTTTGCCCTTTGAAATTCAATACAAAGTTACCACTGCCATTGCGCTCTTGACAAAAGGCATTAACAGGGTCACACTACTGATGGTGGGGGGGTGGATATGGATATTGGAGCAACGCTTTTAAAAGAGCATATCAGCGCCGATATGCTGAGGTTTATCGGCCTGCATATCTGTGACTTCACCAAACTTGACATAGTAAGATTCTTCGGTCTAAATCCCGCGTCCCGCTTAGATCGCGAAACTCTCCTGGAACTTAGCGGCGATAAGACCGCAGATATTGACGAGTCTCTCTCAGAGCTTGTAAAGTCGCATTTGCTGGAAGTTATCAAAATTGATAACAAGGTTTTCTATGAGCTGACCAAGAAAAAAGAAGATATTGAGAATATCAAGAAGTTCATTAGCCTTTACGCTACACCCTCCATCCGGCTC
>CAIWWK010000222.1 GCA_903916325.1 Candidatus Firestoneibacteriota bacterium | reverse complement strand
TCCCTTAATTCCAGCAGGCTGGTTCTGATACTGCCGTCCACCAGGTCATTGCCTATCCGGATTGAAAGCCCGCCTATCATCCCCGTATCAATCGCGTAAGTTAGTTTGAACTTCTTCTTGTAGCTTTTTTCCAAGACGGAGTTAATCTTCTCCTTTTCTGCCGCATCAAGTTCCGAGGCGGAGAATACTTCCGCGCGCTTGACGCCTTTGTTTTCTTCGCAGAGCAAGGAATAGACTTCAAAAATATCATTAAAGAGAGCAAGCCTTTTTTTTTCGAGCAAGAGGGACAGGAACGCGCGCGCCTCCCGCGGAGCTTTCTCTCCGGCGAGAGAATAAAACATTTCTGTCTTTTCCCGTGCCGGTATTGACGGGGAAAGGAGCGCTGAAAGAGCCTGGCCTTCAAGCTTTTCACTAACAGAGGCCAGCGCTTCCTGTATCTTGGCAGGGCCGTCAACCCCGAGTTCAAGGGCGGCCCCAAATAGCGCGGAGGCGTATTTTTTTGAGAGTGTGCCTGCCGGCATTATTTGCCGCCTTTTTCAATTTCCGCCAGGACTTCATCCACGATCCTGTCGTTTACCTTATGAGAGAGATTCTCTTTTATAAGTTTTTCGGCGATGGCCACAGACATGTTTACGACCTCTATTCTCAGCTCCTTAAGCATTTTTTCTTTCTCAAGGTTTATCTTTTCGTAAGTCTTGTCCAGAACATCTTTTGCTTCCTGCCGCGCCTTGAGAATTATATCGTTTTTCAGCTCAATGCCTTCTTTGGTCGCGTCCTTTATTGCCTGCTGGACTTTCTTGTCTATCTCGTCAAGATGCTTCTGATACTCAAGCCTTAAATTCTCCGACTCGGTTTTATTCTTCTCGGCGGATTCAATGTTCTCTTTCACGCCCGCGGCCCGGTCTTCAAGCACCTTTAGAAAGCGTTTCAGGAAAACATTCCAGATAAGTACCATGCCTATCAGGAATGTGATTATGGTGGCTAACAGTATGTAGGGTTCAAAATTGAGCATTTATTTTCCTTTTGCAGCCTTTTCCGCCGGCTTTGCTTCAACCGTCTTGGCCATCTGGGCCTCAAGCTGTTTCTTTTCCATTTCAAGCGACAAAACCTGGTTCTCGGCGCGGAGCGTTTCCACTTTCATGTAAGGAGCCGTGAACGGGTTTGCGAAGAGAATGATGAGCGCCACAACGAGCACGTAAATCGCGATAGATTCAATGAACGCGAGTCCTATAATAAGCGTGCCGTTTATGGCTCCTGAAGCTTCCGGCTGCCTGGAGATGCCTTCCATAGCTTTAGCAAGCGCGTTTCCCTGTGCGCTCGCCGTCATAAGAGAGCCTATTGCCATTGCAATTCCTGCTACCGCGATAGAAACTATGAAAATCATATCTGTACCCATATTGCCTCCTTGTGCTGCATATTATATTCCCGCCGGCGGATTTCCGCCCCTGACGGAATGTTTTTTAGTTGATCCGTTGTTTTCCTGAACATTCAGATATCTGAAGACTGCGCATCTGCGCATCTGCGCATCCGCACTTCTGCGCATCATTTTTAATGTTCTTCGCTAGTCGAAACCGCCCCGGCAATATACACCATGGCCAGCATCGTGAAAACCAAAGCCTGTATAAAGCAAACCAGCCCTCCAAGCACCATAATGAGAGGGCGAAGTATCAGGGAACCTGTCTCGAGCATCTTCTGTACTATCCACGGCATGTCTGTGAAGGCGAAGGTGACGAGCAGCGTCGCGAGTATGCCAAGAAGTATTTCTTTCGCGAGTATGTTTCCGAATAGACGGAACGCGAGAGAAAGCGGCCGGATGAGCTCGCCAATTATATGTATTGGGAAAAGAAGAGGGGCAAGCCAGAATGGCGGCCCGGCAAAGTGTTTAAAGTATCCGAAAAATCCTTTTGCCTTGATGCCGAAATAGTGGGTCGCGCAGAATATTATAAGCCCAAGACCGAGCGTCACATTGATGTTGCTGGTCGGGGATTTGAAGCCCGGAATCAGTCCGAGCAGATTGGAAATAAAGATAAAAAGGAATAGCAGCGCGAAGAGGGGGAGGAACCTCGGTCCCTCTTTGCCCATGTATTCTTCCGCCCGCTTGATTATCCACTCGAGGAAGAACTCGGTAACATTCTGCGCGCCGCGGGGGAGGGTTTTAAGCGTGAGCCTGACAATAATGAAGAAAACAATGATAAGAGCCATAACGATCCAGGACATATAGACCACTTCAGGCACGTGAAACGGATTCGGTATGAGAAATTCTTTTAGCGGGCCGGCTTCGTTCATTTGCCCGCCTTTTTACCCATTCCGGAATATCTCTTCCTCGGAGAAAGAAACGTCATTATTCCGAGCATTCCAAGAAGAGAGAACATCACGGTCGTGTCTTTGCCCGATATAACCGAGGCGCCAAACACTACGAGCAACAGTCCGAGCATTCTTGCTCCGAGGCTGATAAACATGACGCCGCGCCCTTTCTTGGGGGCTCCGGCCAGCGCCTTCTTAACGGTCCAGACAAGCAGGATGTTGTTAAGTGTCGCCGCCGCGCCTCCGACTGCCGCGCCAATCAATATCTTTAAAAGAGTAGTCATTTCCATTTTATTGAGCGTACCTCATTAAAGATGTATATGAAACCGCCGACAATTCCTGCAACCAGCAATATTAGCGTAAATATGGGAGCTGTACCGAATTTTTTGTCAATATTAACACCTATAAATAGCCCTATTACAATAACAGCCGCCAGGGTCAACCCCAACCCCGAAAGCCTGCCTGCCGCCGCCCAGAACTTAAAATCGTTCATAAGGATCAATTATAACGGAAGCCCATACCAATATCAATATAATTGCAGAACTGCACAGTCTACATATATGTAAGAAGAATAGGCCTTGGAGCCGGCTTTGCGCCAGTTTTGATATAACTTTTATGGCATAGACATTTCGGGTATAATTGTTTAGATAAGATTATGGAGGGCAAATGAGAGCATTGGATTATATCTGGCCCGCACCGCAAAAGATTAGCGCGCCCGAAAAGAAGCTATGCAGAATAAACCGAGTTATCTCCGCATCAGGGAATGTTCCCTTGAATTTTGCGGAGGGGCTTGCTGAGTTGGGAATCAAGTCAAGCCGGAAAGGCCTTCAAGTAAAATTCAAAAAT
>CAIWWK010000221.1 GCA_903916325.1 Candidatus Firestoneibacteriota bacterium | reverse complement strand
TTCTTTGAAGGCTTTGGCGGCGGGCGCATCTGCGGGTGGTACTTGAGCCCGAAAGGAAGCGCGAAGAATCCGACTATTCTCTGTTTCCACGGCTACTCGGGAGGGAAAGGTTTTGTCTATGACTGGATAGGCTGGGCACTGCAGGGGTATACGATATTCTCGGTTGATACAAGAGGGCAGTTCGGGGAGAGCCAGGACCACGCTAAGTACCCGGCAGGCCATTTTATCGGCTGGATGACACAGGGAATACTTGATCCCGACACCTACTATTATACATATGCATTTATGGACGGCATAAGGGCGCTTGACCTGCTTGAGACCAGGAAGGAAGTTGACCCGAAACGCATCGGAGTGATGGGAGCAAGCCAGGGAGGCGGGCTTTCCATCGCGGCCGCGGCGCTGGCGGGAAAGAGGGTTAGAACAGTAATAACTGATGTGCCGTATCTTTGCCATTACAGGCGGGCCGTGGAAACTGCCACCGGGAATCCGTATCTTGAATTGAATAACTATATGAGGTTCAAGCCCGAAGACGAGGAGCTGATATTCAGGACGCTCAGCTACTTTGACGGAATGAATCTTGCTCCGATGATAACCGCTAAGACCATGGTTTCGGTGGGCCTTGCCGACGGCATCTGCCCTCCTTCGACCGTCTTTGCGGCGTACAATCATCTTAAGTGCAAAAAGGAGTTGATTGTCTTCACATACTGGGCGCACGAGGTGCTTGGGCCGCTGAATGAGAAAAGAGTGAAGTGGATGGCCGGGAACCTGTAGGCGAATTTTCCGGCTTATAATTAAGGAGAGCGCTTGAATAGCAGAGAACGTTTTATTAATTTAATGTCCTTTAAGCCTGTGGACCGCTTGCCTGTTGTAGAATGGGCCACTTGGTGGGACAAGACGCTTGAGCGCTGGAAAACGGAAGGGCTCCCGTCAGAGTTAAAAGATTCCTGGGAGATAAGAGAGTATCTCGGGCTGGATTCCTACCGGCAGGAATGGGTCAGTTTTCTCGCGAAAGATTTTCCGAGGCCGCTAAAGCATATCCACAACCTTGATGAATACAACAAGATATTGCCTTTCATGTTCCCGAAAGAGCCTGTTTTTGACCTGAAAACCGCCGAGAAATATGGAAATGAGCAGCGCCGGGGTGACTCGGTTGTGTGGCTGCAGCTTGACGGGTTTTTCTGGGGGCCGAGAAAAATGCTCGGAATAGAAGATCATCTTTGCGCCTTCTATGATAACTTTGAACTTATGAAACGGATAAATGAAGACCTGGTTGAATATAATCTCCGCGTTCTGGATGACTACTGCAAGTTTGCCGTTCCCGATTTCCTTGTTTTTGCCGAGGATATGTCCTACAATCACGGGCCGATGATTTCCAAAGAACTCTTTGATGAATTCCTTGCTCCCTACTACGGGAGAATAGTCCCTTTGGCAAGGAAGCGCGGAATAAAGGTCTTCGTGGATACGGACGGGCTGGTCCATGATCTTGTTCCCTGGTTTCTGGAGAGCGGTTTTGACGGTTTTCTGCCGCTTGAGCGCATGGCCGGCGTAGATATCAATCTCCTGAGGCAGAGGCATCCGAAGCTTCTTATGATAGGCGCGTTCGACAAGACCATTATGCACCTTGGCGAAGCGGCAATTAGAAAAGAGTTTGAAAGGATACTCCCCGTAATGAGGTCAGGCGGATATATTCCGTCTGTTGATCATCAGACGCCTCCGGGCGTCAGCCTGGCTGATTATAAGTTGTATCTGCGCTTGCTGAAAGAATATGCTTCGGTCCGGGGATAGGTTCCAAAAGGAGGCAGTTTGAACTCAAAAGAACGCGTTTTAACGGCATTTGCAAGCGGAGTTCCGGACAGAGTGCCTGTGAATTATGAGGCTAATCCCGGAATTGACAAAAGGCTGAAAGAACATTTTAAACTGAAAGCTGATGACCGGGAAGGATTGCTTCAGGCGCTTGGAGTGGATTTTAGGGGCGTTTGGTCAGATTACAAAGGGCCGAAATTGCATAAGGATTTCCCGGAACGGGGCGTGGTTTCCGACAACCGCGGGGTAAGGCGCCGCTGGGTGCAGAATGAAAGCGGAGGCTACTGGGATTATTGCGAGTTCCCTCTCAAAGACGCTACCGAGCAGGAAGTGGCCGAGTGGCCCCTCCCCGATCCTGACAACTTTGATTATTCCGGAGTAAAAGAGAAATGCGCTAAACTAAAAGAGTATGCGGTAGGCATCGGCAGCCCAGGCTTCGGAGATATTATCAATACAAACGGGATGCTGCGCGGTATGGAACAGACTTTGATAGACTTTATGACGGATGAGCCCGCGGGACTGCTCCTGGCAAAAAGAAGAGTTGACGGCGAGCTTGAGATAGTGCGCCGGATGATAGAGGCGTCAAAAGGCGGGATTGATTTTGTCTGGATGGGGGAGGACCTTGGAACCCAGATCGCGCCGATGATAAGTTTGGAGCTCTACCGCAGGAATATAAAACCTCTGCACAAGAGGCTCGTGGATATGGCAAAGAGTTTTAACATCCCGGTGATGGTGCACACGTGCGGCTCCTCAAGCTGGGCTTACGAGGATTTTATAGAAATGGGCGTTAAGGTGGTCGATACCCTCCAGCCGGAAGCGGCCAATATGGCGCCGGAGTACCTGAAAAAGAAATTTGGAGGCAGGCTGGCTTTTCACGGCTGTATCAGCACCGCCGGCCCGGTCTCGTTCGGCACGGCGGAACAGACCAGGGAATACTGCCGGCACACGCTTGAGGTCATGATGCCCGGCGGCGGATACTGTTTTGCTCCTACCCACCAGCTGCAGGATAATTCTCCGGTTGAGAATGTTTTGGCAATGTATGATACGGCAAGGAAAT
>CAIWWK010000220.1 GCA_903916325.1 Candidatus Firestoneibacteriota bacterium | reverse complement strand
TCTGACACGATGATTGGACCCGCTGTGGTTCCCGCGGGTATTCGTACCGGTTCCTACAATGTCAAGGTCTACACGAACTCCGACTCAAACACAACAAGCGCCCAGAAATTTTCCGTGACGACCGCGGTTCCGACGGTCTTGACCTGCTCGCCGGCCGCAAGAGGCAATACCGGGTACGAGACGATTTCGGTTACCGGCGCCGGATTTTACGGAGGGGCGGACGCTCCGGATGTGCGCAGTTTTCTGCTCAGGTCCACTCCCGTAACCACGACGGTTTATACGGCTTCGTCAGTGACTGTCTATTCTGACACAACGCTTCTGGCAGTAATGCCTCCGCTATATGACGGCGGCCTCGGCACAAACAATTATTACAATATGATTGCCGTAAACGGCGGAGGTTCAAATTCAACTTCGGCCGGGTTATATAGCAGCGTCTACGGGGTGAATATCTCCGCTATGACCCCGGGACCAGGGCCCTCGCCGGCAGGCGCTTACAATAACAGTTCAACGCCCGGCTCCACCATCGTCATAAATGATATTTCCGGTTCCGGTTTTTACGGCGGCACTCCCTCGGCCACGGTAACCTTGGTAAAGCTTGACGATGCGGCAGGGACAAGCGCGCTTTCCTACACAACGGAGACAGACTCTGATATTTTTGGCGTGGTTTTCCCGGGAAACACAAAGGCAGGGACTTATAACGTAAAGGTCACAACCAGCCTCGGCACGAACCTGACAAGTCTGAAGCTTGTTATCAGCACCGCCGCCCCGTACATATCGTCCTTTTATCCGGCGCAAGTTTACAATAACGGGACCAGCAATATAATGATTTACGGGAGCGGTTTCTACGGAGGGACTGCCAGCGGGGATGTCCGAAGCCTTAAAATAGACACTTCGCCGCAGACTAATGTGCTTTCATTCTCTGTTCTTTCTGACACGTCAATGTCGGCTACCGTGCCCGTAATGCCGTTCACCGGCGCCTATAATCTGATACTCGCGACCGGGAATCCTAATGCGGCAGTTTCTTCTTCGCCGGTAACCGTGGTTTCCTCGCCGATGATACTCGGGGTAATAACCCCTAATCATTGCAGAGCGACCAGCGGTCTTACGATGACCGTCAGCGGCGGGGGTTTCTTTGGCGGCACAAGCACGCCGGTTGTGACAGGTGTGAAACTTAACACGGGGGCATCACTTTCTTACAGCGTCACGGCGGATACAAGCATGGTTGTAATTCTTCCCTCAGGCCAGGCGCTCGGTAAGTATTCAATGGTTGTGAGCTCTTCCGTCTTCCAGGACGCTACGAGTTATGATTTCTATGTGATGCTTGACAGTACCTCCGGTTCCACGCAGACCATTTTCGGCAGCAAGTACATCATAGAGGTCACTCCCGGTAGTTTCAGCCAGGATACTATTATCTTCGGAGAAACGCCCGCGGACGCGTTAGTCGCGGGAGCTAATGCCGCCTACTATAACAATCTGAAGTTTCCGTCGTACCTGGACCCGTTCACGCTTGACTTCAATGTTTTATTGGGTCTCGCCATACAGCCCGGCAAAACTGTTCGGCTAAAAATTGATTATTCTTCCGCCGGCTTAAATGACAGTTTCCTGGAAAACAACCTTAAGCTTTTGCTGTTGACCAATGGCAGGTGGGTCATCGTTGATTCTGCCGTCGTAGACACAGTCCACAAGCTGGTTTACGCGGATTTAACGCATTTTTCGACTTACCGGCTGGGCAGGTTTGTCCAGGCCGCGGCAGACTTAAAATCGCTGGTTGTGTTCCCGAACCCGGCTGACGCGGGCGCATCGGGGCAGACCGTCAAGTTTATGAACCTGACGACGGGCGTCACGGTCCGCATCTATACCGTATCGGGCGAGCTTGCCAGGACCATAAAGGACGATACCGGGCTTATTGAATGGGATATGAAAAATGACAGCGGTTCAACCGTTGCCAGAGGAATTTACATATACATGGTTACTAACACGGCCGGCGAGAAAGTCACCGGGAGGCTGGTGCTAAAATGAAAAGGACAGCGGCTAAAGGCATGAAGAGGAACCGCGGCTCAGTGCTGGTACTGGCCATGGTTTTTATGGTGATGATAATGTTTTTGGCGGGAGTCTTTCTCCAGCTGACCACCGTTAACATCAAGAGCGTGGTGAAGGAGGCGGAGAGAATCAAGGCCTCCTGGATAGCGAGGGCAGGAATTTCTCAGCAGATACACGACCTGCGCGGGTACTATGACCTGTACCAGTACCGTGTCAGCAAGGATGTTGCTTTCGGAGGAGGTCAGTACAGCATCGGCAGCATGGCGCTGATAGGCCGGGGATTTCATTACTCTCTTGTCGCGAGCGTGGGCGAGTATCCAGTCAGCACTTCAACCGTGACAGATTCCACCACCGCGAGGTTCGCGGAGACGGCAAGGCTCGAAATGAACTCAACTACCGATTTCGTTGAATTCCTGGATGTAAAAAACGGCACCAGAAGTCTTTACCGCACGAATCTTAACGGACCCCTGCATGTCAACGGCAATGCCTTGATTGGCAAGTCGTACGGCGCCTGTTCTTTTTTTAAGGAAAGTTCAATTTTCGGTCCTGTAATAGATTGTTCTCAGAAAATTAATATTCTAGGGGCGTTTGGGGAGTCTCAATTCACAGGCACGGACAGTCACGTCTTGTTTGCCGAAGGTGATACGCCCGACCCTTTTGTCGCCTACTACACCTCCGATACCATAAAATTTACACCGGAATCGTGGCCGCACTTCTCAAGAGTGTTTTTCGAGGCGAAAGGGCATTCCTTCTGGCCTGACGGGCCTTATGACGCGAAAAAATATCCCTGTACAGTCACAAAAACCGCTGATGACGGCAGCACCTACAGTTATAACCTGCTGGCGGACAGGGACAACGGGGGTAAATTCATTAATGTTCCAACTATGGCGGACTTGACTTATAAATACTTCGGACACCTTATCTCCCCGGATTGGACAATGAACTGGAACCATCCTATCGGTAAGGTCACCAATATAACAAACTACGAGATAAAAGTTGTCCCGGGCCAGACCGACGCTCTGCCGAATAAAGGATTGCAAACCCTTCACTGGTGGGGCCCTGCCTTAAATCTTGGTCCCGTCCTCTTTCAGGCAGACGGTTTCAGTTACGACATTCCTACGGACAGGGACCTTGCCTATATTAATGTAGCGACGCTGAGGTATGACAGCTGGCCGAATATTCCCAATCTTCCGATAGGATACGGGCAGAATTCATATTGTGAGACCAGTGATAAAACAGACATTGTCAATTACCCGGGAGATCCGGTTGATCCCATTAACCTGCCTCCGACCTGTATAAATGTTGATGGCCCAAACAAAAAGCTTAAAATAACCTACCCCGTGGTCTGGGGCTGGTGGAGATTTGATACAAAACCGGCAGACACCGGCCAGATGTGGAGAGGAAGAAGATATACCTGGGCGGTCTTGAATTTGAAATCCTCAAACCCGGGAGCCCCGAATGGCTACGCGGTAGACAGGGTTGTAGACAGTGCTACAGACCAGGTTTTCACGCTGAGAGGGGATGTTGCCGCCAATATGCCGCTTGA
>CAIWWK010000219.1 GCA_903916325.1 Candidatus Firestoneibacteriota bacterium | reverse complement strand
TTCCGCATTACATTATAACCTGTTTAGCAGGGAGTTTCACTCTAAAAACACTCTCAATAAGATAAGGCCAAGCACTAAATCCAAAATACTAAATTCTAAACAAGAAGCAAAAACAAAAAACAAACAAAACAAAAGAACAGGCGGCAGCCCGAAAGCATACCGCCTGTCTGTTTACGTTTTGCCTTTTGTATTTGTTTCGAATTTCGAGCTTAATGCTTGCCGTTTGGCCTAAACCATTCCTGCGTTAAAACCCATTATATGAAGAGATTAGTATCCGCATCCTCCGCCGACCCCAGATAATTCGCCACGCCGCCTATCTCAATGCCGTCTATCAGTTCTTCCTTTTTTATGCCCATCACATCCATTGACATCTGGCAGGCGATTATCCTGATTCCCGACATTTTTGCAGCTCCCATCAGCTCTTCAAGGGAATTAATATTCTTTTTCTTCATAACATGGCGTATCAGCTTCGGGCCAATCCCGCCCATATTCATCTTTGAGAGCCCAAGCTTTCCGGTTCCTTTCGGCATCATCATTCCGAACATTTTATCCAGCAGGCCCTTCTTGACAGAAGGTCCCTTGGGTTTTCTGAGTATATTCAGTCCCCAGAAAGTAAAGAAGAGGGTGACCTTGCGCCCCATGGAAATCGCGCCGTTGGCTATAACGAAGGCCGCGAGGGCTTTATCAAGGTCGCCGGAAAAGACTACTATCGTCTTGTCGTGAGGAATTACCCCGCTCTTTTCCTCAAGGCGCTTTCCTTTTTGTATTTCTGCCACTATTTTCTTATTCTCGTCTTTCATTGAAGCCAGCACATTACCGGTCTTCTCGCACCAGACAGAAATATCATTTCTAAACCCGGGGTCGCTTGCCGTAATGCGTATAACATCGCCGAGGCCGACTTCTTTCATCTTGTTTGCCAGGGCCATTATTGGGCCTGGGCACTGCAAGCCGCTCGCGTCAATCTCTGTTATCTTTCCGGTACCCGGTTTAACCTGCATAATGTCCTCCGCTTTGTCCACCATCACATTCTCGAATATACCCGTATTTTCCTGTTTTGCTGTTGCCGCGGAATAGACCTTTATGCCTCCGCTTAAGTTTACAACATTCTTATAACCGGAGTTTAGCAATACCGTCAAAGCAAAATACGCGGTCTTCCCCTGGTTACAGTAAACCACAACCTTCCGGTCTTTCGGTATTTCAGCGAGCCTTCCGCGGATGCTGCCCAGCGGTATATTTACCGCGCCTTCAATATGCGAGAGGTCAAATTCCAGCGAAGTTCTGACATCAACAAAAAGAGCTCCGTCTTCTCTAAGCCTTTTTACGTCATCCCAGAATACCGCTACATTCCTGTTTTTAATCTGGTTTACGGCTATCATTCCGGCGAGATTCACAGGGTCTTTCGCCGACGAATACGGCGGCGCGTAAGCCAGTTCAAGAGCCGCAAGATCATAAACAGTCCGTTTCAGCTGGACCATCACCGAGATTATATCTATTCTTTTGTCTACTCCGTCAGGGCCTACTATCTGCCCGCCGAGCACCCTGCCGTCTTCCGGAGAGAAGAGCAGTTTCATTGTCATCGGGAAGGCGTCCGGGTAATAGCCCGCGTGTGAGGACGGCAGCAGGAATACTTTATCGTACTTTATTCCTCTTCTCCTGAGCAGCTTTTCGCTGCTTCCCGTGATAGCGGCAGTCAGATCAAAGATTTTGGCTATAGCGGTACCCGGCGTTCCGGCATAGAGTTCGTGCCCGCCGAGAACATTCTCAGCGGCAATGCGCCCTTGTTTGTTTGAGGCGTTTGCCAGCGGGACAAGGGCAGTGGAATCCGAGACCAGGTCATTGGTTTCAGCAGCGTCGCCCAAAGCGTAAATGTCCGGGTCGGAAGTTCTTAATTCCCGGTCAACCTTGATGCCTCCGAGCTTTCCAATCTCAATCCCGGCATCCCTTGCAAGCTTAACTTCAGGCCTAATGCCTATAGAAAGTATAATAATGTCCGACTTGATCACGCGGCCGGACTGCAGCACGGCCGTCATACAACCGGAGCCATTCTTGAATTCTTTAACGCCGTCATTCAGGAAAAGTTCCACTTTCTTGGTTTTCATGTGCTGGTGAATAATCGCAGCCATCTCGAAATCCATCAGGTTCATAACTTGTCCGGCAAGTTCAACAACGGAGACAAGCATTCCGAGGCCTGCAAGATTCTCGGCAAGCTCCAATCCGATAAACCCCGCTCCCACAACCAGCGCCCGCTTAGGAGCAGCCACGCCGATATAATTTTTTATCGCATCCATATCCGAGAGGTTTCTTACCGTAAAAATGCACGCGCATTCTATTCCTGGAATAGGCGGCTTGACGGGCTGCCCTCCGGGTGAGAGCACCAGTTTATCGTAGGTTTCTTCGTAGGTTTCGTTTCTCTGCAGATCTTTTACCGTGACTTTCTTGTTGACTCTGTCAATTGCCAGCACTTCGGAGAGAGTCCTTACCTTCACCTTGAACATATTCTCGAAATTTTGCTTTGAAACAATTGTGAGCTGATCTCTGTCTTTTATAACATTGCCGATATGGTACGGAATCCCGCAGTTCGCGTAGGAAATTTCAGCTCCCCGTTCGAACATCACTATTTCAGCCTGCTCGTCAAGTCTTCTTAGCTTCGCCGCTGTTGAAGCTCCGCCGGCAACGCCGCCGACAATGAGAACTTTCATCTTTCCTCCCGAAAAACAGAATGCGACATACAAGGTATTATGAATCATACTAGAATAGTAATGATTTTTAGATGAGACTGGTCATACAGCAAAAAACTGGAATTTTAAACGACCGGCGGCAGCAAAGGGCTCTTAGTACCTGCACTTCTTGCCGAGCATCTTTGATTTCGTAGTGCACAAGTTTTTGCTTTCACGCGCAAGCTCTTTTTCTGCAAGCACTCCGCTTTTCTGCTTGGCAAGCATTTCCTTAGCCTTGGAACTCGTCTCGTGCAGCTTCACAAATGCGTTCCTGTTGTAACTGCGGCTTTTGTCCATGACTCCCCCTTAAACACCTGTACCGCACAGCCCTTTTCCCTGCATTTGGTTACAGGCTTTTCTTCTTCCACATATAGTAAAGTGAAGGATAGATCAGTAATTCCAGAATAAAGCTCGTAATAACTCCTCCTATCATCGGGGCGGCAATCCGTTTTAAAACATCAGCCCCTGCGCCGAAGGACCACATGATGGGCAGCAAACCGAGCAGAATTGCAGTCACAGTCATTGCCTTAGGACGAATCCGCTTAACAGCTCCGTGGACTACAGCCGTTTTCAAATCCGCTTCGGTCTTCAATTCTCCCTTCTCTTTCATGGAGTTATATGAGAGGTCAAGGAAAAGCAGCATAAAGACTCCCGTCTCGGCGTCAAGCCCGAGGAGGGCAATCATTCCGACCCAGACTGCTATGGAAAGATTATAGCCGAGCAGGTAGAGTGCCCAAACTGCTCCCACAAGAGAGAACGGCACCGCGAGCAGTATCATGAGCGTCTTTACCGGAGATTTTGTGTTGGCGTAGAGCAGCAGCACAATAAGAAACAAAGCCAGGGGGATCACTATCTTTAACCGTTCCTTGACACGTTCCATATTTTCAAACTGCCCGCTCCAAATCAGGGAGTAGCCCGACGGCACTTTAATAGAAGCGTTAACAGCTGCCTTCGCGCGCTCTACATACGAACCTGTGTCTGTTCCCTGCAGGTCAATATAAACATATCCGGTCAGGAGGCCGTTCTCATCCCGTATCATCGAAGGGCCGGCGGAAAGCGAAATATCGGCTACCTCCGAAAGAGGAATCATAGCTCCGGACGGGGTATCAACAAGAATCCTGTTTAGTTTTTCCCGGTCGTCCCTGTATTCCCTTGGATATCTTACGCTTACCGAATACCTCTCCCGCCCCTCAACCGTTTCGGTAACATTCTCTCCGCCTATCGCGGAAATAACGGACATCTGGGCGCTGTCAATGGAAATTCCATGACTCGCGAGCTTGTTCCTGTCAAACTTGACATCCAGATAATAACCGCCGAAGGACCTCTCCGCCAGCACGCTTCTGGTTCCCTTGACATCTGAGAGCGCCTTCTCAATATCAAGCCCGATACCCTCTATCACTTTAAGGTCAGACCCCATAATCTTTATTCCAATGGGGGTGCGAATCCCCGTGGAGAGCATGTCAATCCTGGCCTTTATCGGCATAGTCCAGGCGTTGGTAACGCCTGGTATATTGAGCTTGCCGTCCATCTCGGCAATCAATTTATCATAGGTTATTCTGTCTCTCCAAATACGCCGAAAAGGCGCCCGGAGCGCTTCGGGTAACGAAGAGTACCACCTGCTATGCTTTCTCCAGTCACTCTCAGGCTTCAGAACTATGACGGTCTCCATCATGGAGAATGGAGCCGGATCGGTCGAGGTTTCGGCCCGCCCTATTTTTCCAAAAACATTTTCTACCTCCGGTATCTCCTTGAGAAGCATATCCTGCGCCTGCAGGAGTTTCTTTGCCTCGGTCACGGATATGCCCGGAAGCGTTGTCGGCATGTAAAGCACCGTGCCCTCATTCAGAGGGGGCATAAACTCCGAGCCAAGCCGCAGGAATACCGGCAGTGTCGCGAGCATCAAGACAACTGCCGAAATAATCACGGCTTTTGAATGTTTGAGCGAGAACTCGCAGACCGGCTGGTAAAGGCGGAATAAGAGGCGGCTCACCGGGTGTTTTTCCTCTTTATGATAGGTACCGACAAGAAGAGCGTTGACTGTCTTTGCCGCCCAGGCGGGTTTAAAAGCGAACTTATCCATACGCATAAATAAAAGCCTTATAGCGGGGTCCAGCGTCAGGGCGAGCAGCGCGGCGATTGCCATCGCCAGAGTCTTTGTATAAGCGAGAGGCCTAAACAGCCTGCCTTCCTGGTCGACCAGCGTGAATACAGGCAGGAATGCCATCGCGATTACCAGAAGCGAGAAAAATACCGAAGGTATAACTTCCTTCAGGGCCTGTATCCTGATCTCGTGCGGATCTCCAATCCTTCCCCCGTGTTCCCAGAGTTCCAAGCGCTTGTACGCGTTCTCAACTTCAATGATAGCTCCGTCCACCAGCACGCCTATGGAGATTGCAATACCGGCAAGCGACATAATGTTTGAAGTAATGCCCATGAAATACATCGGAATAAAAGCCAGCAGGCTTGAGACCGGTATGGTTATTATCGGCACAAAGGCCGAAGGGAAATGCCAGAGAAAAAGCAGGATTACAAAACTTACGATAATCATTTCCTCTATCAGCTGGGACCGTAAGGTTGCGATGGCGCGTTTTATCAGGTCTGACCTGTCATAGACCGTTACAAGCTCCACTCCCTCGGGCAGCGAGCTTTTGACCTCGGCAATTTTCTCTTTCACGCTGTTTATTACTTTCAGCGCGTTCTCGCCCTGGCGCATGATGACAATACCGCTAACCGCGTCGCCTTCGCCGTTTAGATCTGAAGCGCCGCGCCTGATGTCCGGACCTTCCGTGACCTTGGCGACATTCTTTACCAGCACCGGAGTTCCGTTAACGCTCTTTACCGCGATGTTGCCTATATCTTCGGCGCTCTTCGCGTAGCCGCGCCCTCGTATCATGTATTCAGCCCCGGATATTTCTATCAACCTTCCGCCTGAATCGCTGTTCCCGCTCTTTACGGCCTCAATCACTCCGGAAAGCGGCACATTGTAGGCGGCAAGAGCTCCCGGGTCTACATTTACCTGATATTGTTTCTGGTAACCGCCAACCGTGGCCACCTCAGCGACGCCCTTAACCGATTGAATGTGATATTTCAGGTTCCAGTCCTGGAAACTGCGAAGCTCAGAAGCCCCGTGCTTTCCGGTCCTGTCAACCAAGGCGTACTGGTAGACCCAGCCGACGCTGGTCGCGTCAGGTCCTATTTCTGTCGTAACGCCTTGAGGAAGCTTCGATGTGGTTTTATTGAGATATTCAAGGACGCGGCTTCTTGCCCAGTAAATATCCGTGCCGTCCTCAAAGATTACATAAACATAGGAGAAACCAAAATCAGAGAGGCCGCGTATGGCTTTTACTTTAGGGGCTCCGAGAAGACTGGTGACAATCGGATAGGTGACCTGGTCTTCAATGATATCCGGGCTTCTGTCCCATTTGGAGTAAATTATTACCTGGGTGTCGGAAAGGTCAGGGACGGCATCGAGAGGAATATTGTAAAGGCAGTAAACTGCGCCAAGCACTGCCGCTGCGGCGAGAATAATAACCAGAAACCTGTTCCTGGCGGAGAAATCGACTATCCGTTCCAGCATTTAGCCTCGCGAAAAAAATGAGTCAGCTGATTAAAACCCCGCTATTTCCCGATACCCCGGAGTTTTGATTCTGAATCAAGCAGGAAGTTGGCGGAAACAGCCACTTCATCGCCTTCTTTTATGCCGGAAGTTATTTCCACATACCCTTCGCCCTTTAAGCCGGCCTTGACCTGCCTTGGCTCATAAACTCCCGGGGAAGTCCGGACGAAGACCGTCTGTTTCAGCCCTGTATCAAGAACCGCGTCGGTAGGTACTGCCAGCTTTTCGCCCAGCTCGCATTTTATCGCGGCGGTAATAAGCATCTCGGGACGCAGGTTTCCGTCAATATTTTTTATCTCAGCCCTGGCCCGAAGAGTCCTGGTGTCTTTATCCACATAAGTGTCAAGTGAAAGGATGGTTCCCTGATATATTTTCCCCTGGGCAGAGACTACCGAGATATCCGCTTTGGCTCCTTCCTTTATGTAACTTATCTCCGACTCATAAACCTGAATATATACAAGTAGTTTCCCTCCTGGCTTTCCCGCAAAGAGCAGGTATTCCGGTTCATCTTTGGAAGCGGCAAAAACATCTATCATTCTTTCTGAGAGGCCTTCGTGGAGCATCTTAACTCTTGCCGATGCAAGCGAAGAACGCGACTGCTCTTTTGCCTCGCCTTCTGCCTCGTTGAATGACTTAACGGCAAGGCGGTATTCTATTACCGAGTTGTAGAGGTCCGGGTCATGGGCTATCTTTCCGGCGGCCCTTACCGTATAGGACATCTTTCTCTTGCCTGCTTTCTCGGTTTTAACCCCGATTAGCTGTTCCTGTTCCCCGCTTATAGTCAGAACCGAGGGAGAACCCGATACAGGTTTTCCGCTTTCTTTTACAGGAACCAGGTCCATACCGCAAATAGGGCACTGCCCCGGTCTGTCAGAGAGTACCTGCGCGTGCATCGGACAGGTGTAGAGTTTGTCGCCTTGCGCTTTCACCGCGCACCCTGCAAATACCGCGAGCGCAACTATAGCAACGACTATTATGAACAGCATTGTCTTTTTCATAAGTCCATTATACCATAGACAATATCTAAGTACTAAAGTTCCAAACTTTTAGCCGCTTTCCGCCTCACGTTACAAACGTTAAGAACGTTAAGAACGTTATAAACCTTATAACCTTACAAACTTTTATCTTTTATGTTTACGTTATAAACTTTATTCTCCTATGCCGGACGTAGTCCGGCATGAATAATATCCTACCTATCAGAACAAGACGCGCGAAGCGCGGCTTACAAACCTTATAAACCTTACTAACTTTTTACCGTCTTACGTTACAAACGTTAAGAACGTTATAAACCTTATATAACCTTACAAACTTTTATCTTTTATGTTTACGTTATAAACTTTATTCTCCTATGCCGGACGTAGTCCGGCATGAATAATATCCTACCTATCAGAACAAGACGCGCGAAGCGC
>CAIWWK010000218.1 GCA_903916325.1 Candidatus Firestoneibacteriota bacterium | reverse complement strand
TTGAGATGAACTCGGTTACCTTTTTCCTGCGCTCCTCCGGCACCAACCCGAAAACGAGAGGAAACATATTCGAATGCAGGGAACTGTGACCGCTTCCCTCGCCGTCAACATACAACCCGCTATTCTTGTCAAAAAGCTTTTCATTGAGGCTTTTCGCGGCCGTTTCAAAGGCCGCTTTGAAGAGAAGCTCGTCTTCAACCTCTTTCAGCGCTTTGGCAAGTTTTGACATAAGCTCAAGCGCCCTGCAATGAAAGGCGTTTACCACGGTATTCACGGGCTTCATCTCATGCCCGTCGCGCTCCCCGGCAGGCCAGTCAACAATGTCGTGTATCACATTTCCCCACCCGGCGCTGTCATAATGAACTGCCTTCTCCACTTCTTTGGGCATTGCCGGCTCAACGGTGCTGATTAGCCCGTCCGCGCGGCGCAGAGCGTAAAGAGTCTTGGCTTTTAAGTCCGGGTAAAACTCCCTGACGCTTGAAAGCTCACCGGTATGCAGATAATCTTCCCAGGCCATAAGCACAGAGAACATTATCCATTCGGTGGGCCAGCAGGCGCGGAGTATCAGGGATTCGTGCGTGTAACGCGGAAGCGTGGTATCACCGGCGCAGCAGTACCACCCCAGTTGATTTATATACGCATCCGCCTCATAAGGCAGCCTCTCCCTGTCTCCGTCAACAAATATTCCGCAGAAACTGGTTGCCTTCATTGTGTGCCTGCACATTTCCCAAACAGCGTTTATTCTGCCGTCGGAGCAGGTGAAGGAGGCGGCATTTTCATCGAACGGATAGTAAGCGGCAACCTGGCGGATGTCTTCAGGCCTTAGTTCAGGAGCGTTCTCAACTTCAACGTAGCGAAAAGGCATGACCGGCCCCACATTGTCCGGCATAAGCCTGGCGTCGCGCTCCGGAAGAGGAACGGTATAAAGCAGCTGACCTTCCTTCAGCGTGAGTTCGGATCTTTGATACCTGATGCTTGCGCCGGGGCTTCTGTTCACCCCTCCGCCTGTTAAGAGAGCTTCGCCCAAATGAACCGTAATAATCCTTCCGGCTTCAGGAGTTTTGAACTCAAGTTCAAGCCCCGCAAAATACGCCCTGCCGAAATCAATGAACCAATTCCCGTTTTCGAGCTTCACGAAATGTTCGGGCCGGCGTTTTTCCTGCTTTATGGATTTGGTTTTTACCGTGATCCTGTCGGAGCTAACGAAATTTTTCACAAGTATCCTTTTTTGCAATTCTGGTCTTTAAACGGCCCTGAATAGCCGCCCTCTCAGTATTTTCCGTATTTCCTTGCCGTATCATACATTGCCAGAACATTCTCCGTGGGAGAATTATCCTGCAACTGGTGGGTAGGAGCAAAACAGTATCCGCCGCCGGGCATCATGACCTCAAGCGTATGCCGGCAGTATTCTATGGTTTGTTCCGCCGTGCCGAACGAGACCGGGCCGGCGGTGCTGATACAGCCGTGAAACGCAAGCCTGCCTCCAAATTTCTTTTTCAGGTACTCCGGCGACATATTGGCCGCTTCCGGCTGGAGGGTATCAACCACCTTAACGCCCATTTCAATAAAATCCTCGTACGCCCAGCTTGAGGAACCGCACGTATGCACCATGACCGGGAGGCTATAGCCCTTTGCCATATCCACGAGCCTCTTGTGCAGAGGTTTTATATTCCTGCGGTAGAGTTCCAAACTTATCATCGGCGCAATTTGGGTTCCAAGGTCCTCCCCCATCCAGACAAAATCAATCCCGCCTTTTGACGCCTCTATCATCCGGCGCACTATCTCAAGCTCGCCGTCAACTCTTCTTTTTGCCAGGAGCAGTCCCGCGGGCT
>CAIWWK010000217.1 GCA_903916325.1 Candidatus Firestoneibacteriota bacterium | reverse complement strand
TTATTTTGCCATGCCGGACGGAGTACGGCATAAACAATATCTTACCTAACAAAACAGGACACACGAAGTGTGGCCTATAAACTTTTAAAACTCAGGTTGGTTTGGTTTGGTTTAGCCTTTACTTTACAAACTTTATAAACCTTATGAACCTTATAAACTTTTAAACCCATACTACAGGACAACATTAATCATCATGACCCCGCCCATTATACTACACATAGACATGAACTCCTTCTTCGCTTCCGTCGAACAAGCGTCAAACCCTTTCCTTAAAGGCAAACCCATTGTAGTTGCCGGAGACGCGGATCCCGAGACAAATTACGCGAGAACCATCGTCACCACATCCTCTTACGAAGCCAGGGCTTATGGGGTAAAGACCGGAATGACCATCCCCGAGGCAAAGCGGCTCTGCCCTCCGGTCCTTGTCGTGGTAGCCGACCCTGAAAAGTACATAGATGTTTCAATTAAAATGCACAACATACTGCTGCGCTTCACCGACCTCGTGGAAGTCTATTCAATAGACGAATGCTTCGTGGACATCTCCCAGCTCAAGAAAACGCCGGAAGAGACCGCGATGGAGATGAAGCGGATGATACGGGAAGAGCTTGATCTTACCTGTTCAGTAGGCATCGCGACTAACAAACTTGTCGCGAAACTCGCGTCAGACATGAAGAAACCCGACGGGCTGACAGTAATCTGGGACAAGGACATTCCCCCTCTCTTTGAGAAGCTCGAGGCGAAGGAACTTTGGGGAATAGGCAGTAAGACCTCGGAACATCTCGCTAAGTTCAACATAATAACCGCGAAACAGCTGGGGGAGGCCTCAGAGGACCTGCTAAAAGCCGAGTTCGGCATAAACGGCGTAAAACTCAAATTGATGGGGCAGGGAAAATACGAGAGCATTATAGGTTCATATTTTCTGGACCGGGTTGTAAAATCAGTCGGACACTCGCATACTCTTCCGCGTGACACCTACGACCTCACGGTGATAAAAGGCTTCTTGCGCATGCTCTGCGAGAAGACCTCCAGAAGGCTTACAAAATACGGGCAGAAAGGACGAACCGTGCATTTTTATGTCCGCTGGGAGGATTTCACAGGCTTTGGGAAACAGGTCTCTATTAATGATCCGACCAACGCAGGGGCAGAGATATTCCGCCTTGCCGCGGGAATATTTGACTCTCTTATGCCCCTTACAAAGAAAGTCCGTCTTGTCGGGGTAAGCGTCTCTCAGCTCTCGCCGGAGAACGGGCAGGCCTTTGTGCTGGACGAATACGAAAAAGCCAGAATATTAAAGGATACTATGTACGCGATAAACGAAAAGTTCGGGGATTTCTCGGTTAAACCCGCGAGCGTGCTCGTTGCCGAGAATTTCGGCATAAAGGAAAGGGCGGGTATGATAGGGACTTATCTCTTTGATAACAAGAAGAAGCTATAGCTGCAAAAATAATACTTTGTGCGATTACACCGATAACAGCACCGATGCCACCGATAGGAGTTTGATTTTGACTTATCGGTGACATCAACCTTCTTTTATCATTTTTACTTTTGTCTCGCACCGGAAACATTACTGCAGCAGCGTGCCGGGATCAACCGGAGTTTCGCCCGGGAGAGCTTCAACATCAGAAAGTTTTTTGTCCATCTTCTTGGTGCTCTTCGCGACCTGTTCTATGGTCTCTCCGGCTTCCTGGAGTTTCTTCTGCGTTTTGTCGAGCAGGTCTCCGAATTTGGAAAACTCGTTCTTGATAACGCTAAGAAGCTGCCAGACTTCCTGCGAGCGCTTCTGAATGGTAATTGTCCGGAAACCCATCTGGAGGCTGTTTAAGAAAGCCAGTATGGTCGTCGGGCCGCAGACCGCAACCTTGAATTCGGTATGGAGCGTCTCGTAAAGCCCGGGCCTTCTTAATACCTCGGCGTAAAGCCCTTCAAACGGCAGAAAGAGTATGCCGAAATCGGTTGTAACCGGCGGATTGAGGTATTTGTCCTTTATATCCTTCGCTTCCCCCTTTATCCGTTTCTCCAGCGCCTTAGCGGCTTCCTCAACCATCACCGCGTCGCCCCTGTCCTGCGCTTCCATAAGCCGCTGGTAATCTTCAACGGGAAACTTTGAGTCAATCGGCAGATAAACCGGCTCGCCGTCGCGCCCCGGGTATTTTATGGCGTATTCAACATGATCGCGGCTTTCCTGCCGCGGCGCAAAATCTTTGACATACTGGGTGGGAGCAAAAACCTGCTCAAGAATATTCCCAAGCTGGACTTCCCCGAGCGTCCCTCTGGATTTAACATTTGAAAGCACCTTCTTCAGATCTCCCACGCCGACTGCAAGCGACTGCATCTCGCCGAGCCCCCTGTGCACCTGTTCCAGCCGGTCGCTAACCTGCTTGAAAGATTCCCCGAGCCGCTTCTCAAGCGTCTCGTGAAGCTTCTCGTCAACGGTCTGGCGCATCTTTTCAAGTTTTTGGCTGTTGTCGTCCTGAAGCGACTTAATGCGCTCTTCCATGGAGCGCCTCATGTTCTCCAGTTTTTCCTCATTCAAACGGGCAAGCCCGGTAAGAGAGCTGCTTATCTCTTCTCTGAGAGCCCTTGAATTTGAAGCGGATTCCTGGCGCCCCGCGGACAGCTCCTCGCGGACTCCGGAATCCTTTTCCTTCCCCCCGCGGAAAATAAATACAACCGCGAGAACAGCAAGGTTTAAAAGCACTATTATTACCAAGAGTGTGATGGTCATAGGATTACAATATCCTCCGTGATGCCAAAACGAGCTTCTTATACCTACCCGCGTTTACTCATAATGTGTCCACATTCTTATTACTTTTACAACCCGGATTTCCTTTAACGCCTGATATACGAGACGATGCTGAATATTTATCCTTCTCGAACACGCTCCTTCAAGGTCACCGATAAGTTTTTCGTATGCCGGTGGATTCTGAAACGGATTTTTTTCCAGCACTTTCAAGAGGTATTCGGCTTTAGCTTTAAATCCGCAGAACACAAGCTTCTTTGCGTCTTTTTGCGCCTGTTTTGTATAGACAAGAATCCACTTTACCAATTCAATTTCCTTGAGCAATTTTTAACGGGCGTTTCCAAACCTTTTATTATCGATTCCCTCATTTTTGGGACAGAAAGGAGATAGACGGTTTCCTGCATTGCAGACCAGTCTTCACTGGAGACCAAGACCGCGGTATTTCTTTTCCCGGTAATCTGAATGGGCGCGTGAGCCGCCGCGGACTGATCAATAAGCCTGTAAAGATTTTGCCTTGCCTTGCTTACGCTGATTATAGTCATTGTGGCACCTCTGCTGAATAGTACTACATTGCGTACGACTTGTCAAGAGACGCGCCTCATGACCGGTCAGAAATACAGGTCGAGGTTCCTGTACTGGATTGCTTCTGAAAGGTGGGGTGAACGGATGGCAGGGCTTCCCTCAAGATCGGCGATGGTACGGGCAACCTTGAGTATTTTGTCATTCGCCCTGCCGGTAAGCCCAAACTTTTCTATAGCAAGCTTAAGCAGCGCAACACATTCCGCGTCAAGTTTGCAGTATTTCCTGAGCATTTTTGAAGGCATCGCGGCGTTGTAATAAAAGCCTGAACCTTTAAATCTTTCCGTCTGCAGCTTTCTGGCCGCCTTTACTCTCTTCTTCACGCTCTCCGAACTCTCCCCCGCTATATCCGAGATAAGTTCTGTGTTCCTTATGGCAGGAACATCTATATGTATGTCTATCCTGTCAAGCAGCGGCCCCGAGATCTTCTTGAGATATTTTGCAATAAGCCCTGTGCCGCATTTGCATTCTTTCCTGGTATCTCCGGAAAAACCGCAAGGGCAGGGGTTCATGGCGGCGACCAGCATGAACCTGGCCGGGTAGACAACCGAAGCGTTTGCCCTTGTAACAGTTACAAACCCGTCCTCAAGCGGCTGCCTTAAGACCTCAAGCACGCTCTTCTTAAACTCCGGCAATTCATCAAGGAATAAAACGCCGTTGTGAGCTAAGCTGACCTCGCCGGGCCTGGGATTGACCCCGCCGCCCACCAGCGATACATCGCTTGCCGTATGGTGAGGAGACCTGAACGGCCGGGATGTGACAACCGGCTTTTTACCAGGGAGTCTTCCCGCGACGCTGTGTATCTTTGTCGCTTCAATAGCTTCTTCAAGTTCCATATCGGGAAGAATTGTCGGAAGCCTTCTTGCGAGCATAGTCTTGCCCGAACCTGGAGCCCCTACCATAATTATATTATGGCCGCCCGCCGCGGCAACTTCCATAGCCCTCTTAGCGTGCTCCTGCCCTTTTATCTCGCTGAAGTCGCAGTCAGGCTCGGAGGCTGGGACAAACCATCCGGAAATGTCCGCTTTGTGGGCTTTAATTGAAAGTTCTCCGTTCAGAAAAGCCGCCGCTTCCACAAGATTTTTTACCGGGAAAATATCTATTCCGGATACTATCCCTGCTTCATCTGCGTTCTCGGGTGAAACCAGAAGCCCCCGGGCTTTCGCCTGCCTGGCGGCGTACGCGATGGAGACCATTCCTTTCACCGGCTTTATGTCGCCGTTTAACGAAAGTTCTCCGACACAGACATACCCTTCAGGCGAAGTCTTGAGCTGCTCGGAAGAGCATAGAACTCCGAGCGCGATTGGCAGGTCAAAGTTTACGCCTTCTTTTTTTATTTCAGCGGGAGCGAGGTTAACTGTCAGGCGTTTGAACGGATATTCCAGACCGGAATTCCTTACGGCAAGCTTAACCCTGTCGCGGCTTTCTTTTACTGAAGCGTTGGGAAGACCCACTATGGAAGATTGGCTAGGAAGGCCGGAAGAGAGGTCAACCTCAACATTTACTATATATGCATCGACGCCTATGGTTGTAGCGCTGAGTATTCTTGAGAGCATTGGAAGATTTTACTTTCAGAGTCGAGGTATTTCAAGCGAAAAGCATTATAAAACAAAGATTTATTTCAGATGTGAAAAGGGCGCAGGAGATTTAGCGCCTGCGCCCCGAAGAATCATTTTTACTGAACTATCAATGTGGCTGTTCCGCAAGTAGTGATTGCGGGCGAGGCAATAGAGAAATCCGGACCTGTCTCTACCTTAACCTTGTAACTTCCGGTTCCGAGGATTTTCTTTGCAGTTACAACAGTTCCGCCCACCGGCGTTGTGCCATAAGTAACCTGCGTTAAAACTCCGCGGGTGCAATAAACCTGCCAGTAGACCGTCGAAACACCGGAAGCAATCTGAGTTACCGTTACCCTGAGTTTAACATCGGCGAGACCGGTATTGTCTATCCAGGTAATAACCGGATTCTTGGCCGGTATAACGGTCAGGGAACCAAGAGGCGCCGGATCGGTTCCCGTGGCCGCGCTCATGGTTACCGTTATAGTGTTAAGAGCGCCTGCGCCATAATCAGGTATCATGGTAAATATGGGGTTTGTTCCGCATCCGGCAAGCAGCACGCCGAGTATCAGCACGATAAAATGAATTTTTCTCATTTCTTTTTACCTCCCCCAAGTGAAAACTCATAATTTATGCCAAGACTTAAGGTCAGATACGCGCCGTCCCTGGTCGCACCCGTGATGCTGCTTTCCGGGACATAAACATAACTCACCACCGCTTGAAGATTGAAGTTGTCCGCCAAGCCGGTCTCATATCCTATACCGCCCTGGTAAAGCGGATCGTTGTTCGTGTAAGAAACGCCAAGGAGATTCAGGGTTTCCATCGAAACGCCGCCGCCGGCTTCCAAGTACAGCAAACCGGGAAAATCAGGAATCTTTACGTCATACCTTAACAGGAGCTTTGGATTTAAAGTTGTCAGTGAATTCCCTATCCCGGCTCTCGTAGTGTAGACAATATAGTCAGCCGCGAGTTCCAGGCTCAGGTTTAACGAAATGAAATTAAGCGTGTTGTGGTCAGCCAGCGTCAGGTTCGCGCCTATCGCGGAGTTCAAACCGTTTGCTGAAAGTCCCGAGGGCATGCCGTACAAAGCTTTTAAAGCAATGCCAAAATCACCCTGTTTGACGTTGTCTCCGCCGGACTGCCTCAATTGCCTGTTTCCCAGAACATTGTTGGCGCCGAAACCAAATGCCGCCGAAAGGAACAGAATACTCAAACATAAACCAAGTCGTCTCTTCATTTTATTCAACCCCCCTTGTAAAAAAGAGCACCTTGGGAGTTATTTTATCGGGTCTTGCGGGGTTTGTCCATTGCTAATATCACTGCAAAACAAACGTTTTTCAGGCAGGCATCAGTTTTTTCAGCTGACGGTTAGAGTAGATTAATCTTTGTTCCTTCACCTGTAATATCTTCTTTGCACTTCTTTCGCTCCCAGCAGTTTTCCTATTCGCTTGAGCAGGGGATGCAGAAAGACCCTTATAGCCCGCGCCCAGGCGGGGGTCTTGCTGAGTTTTGAAACATCAAAACTCCAGTCGGCTTTCTTTACCCGCTCTTCCATTACTTTGGGATGAGTCCCCTTGAACAGGGCAAGATCCGTGGTGTCAAGATAGATGTTCTCATCGGTGATGACTTCCTTTTCCCTGCTTGTCACTTCATCAGGCAGATAGAGTTTGTCCGTCTCTATCTTCTTCAACTTCATGGTTGACGGCGGCTTGACCCATCCGTAGTGAAACATTACCGCGCCTGAATTTACCGTGCGGAGTTTATGCCATTCACCTTTCTCATCTTTTCTACGGAAGCCCATCGCGTCACCGAAGGAAAATATATCAGAGCGGCGCCGGACTATGCGTATCTCGTGCGCGTACCATTCCCTGCGGTTGTCCTGAAAGGTCTTGTAGCTGGCGTAGAAATGCTTGTAGTTAACTTCTATGCCTTCGACGCGCGGCTTTAGGAGATTGTTTTCTATGGTTTTTTGAATTTTCGGGATTTCATTTTCGTGGAGGACTTCATCAGCCTGGATATAAAAGCACCAGTCGCCGGTACAGGCGGCAAGCGCTTTATTTGTCTCCACGGCCATTACTTTGCCGTCCTTGCGCAGCTGCTCATCCCAAACGGTCTCGATTATTTTTATTTTATCGGAGCGGATGCTCTTTATCAGGCCTAGCGTGTCATCGTTGGATTTGCCGACGGCAACCACAAATTCATCGCAGAGAGTCAGAATAGAAGAGATAGATTCGACAACTGGAAAATCGTAAAGGAGAGCGTTCTTTATGATGGTAAAACCGGAAACTTTCATAAGTTTAGGATACCGCTATTTTCCCTGATCCAGACGAGCTGCTTCGTTGGCTTCAGACATAAGCTCGGCAATTAGGTCTTTCACGTGATACATTTTCTTGCACCTGTACGCATTTGCGCCGGCAAAAGCAAAACCCTTGGAGAGATTGCCATTCGCAGCATTTGTCAGAGATTCCGCAATGCAGTAAGGAGCGTTTACGACATCACAGGTAACGATGCATTTGTAAGGGCACTTAAACGGCTGCTTCTCCCCGCGGTTAACTTCGTTGATAAATTCATTCCGTATGACGCGACCGGGCATGCCGACCGGGCTCTTGATTATCATAATATCTTCTTCTTTTGAATTAATGTACATCTGCTTGAACTCTTCGGAAGCGTCGCACTCATAGGTCGTCACGAACCTGGAGGCCATCTGGACTCCTGCCGCGCCGAGTTTAAGGAACTTATATATATCAGCGCCGGTAAAAACTCCGCCCCCCGCTATTACCGGGATCTTCACTTTGTAGAGTTCTTCGAATTTTTTTACTTCGGCAAGCACGTTAACGGTAAGTTTTTCAAGCGCATATTCTGGATCTGTGATATCTTCAACGCGAAATCCAACATGGCCGCCTGCTCTCGGACCTTCAACTACGAAAGCATCAGGAATATAATTGAAGCGTTCTTTCCATCTTTTCAGGATAATACGCGCGGCTCTTTCAGATGAAACGATGGGAACGAGTTTGGTCTGGGTGGAGCCTTTGAGATATCCGGGCAAATCAAGAGGCAGGCCGGCTCCGGAGAAGATAACATCAACGCCCTCTTCAATCGAAACCCGCGCGAGCTCGCCGAAGTTCGAAAGGGCCATCATAATATTGACGCCGATTACGCCTTTGGTAAGCTGTTTTGCCTTCTGTATTTCTTTGCGGAGAATCCTGTTGTTGGAATTGGTAAAATCGCTGCCGAGGTCGGCTTCGTGCATGGCAATGCCCGGCGTGGCGATAACGCCAACTCCGCCTTCATTTGCTACCGCTGCAGCAAGTCCTGAGAGGGAGATACAAACACCCATGCCCCCCTGAATTATCGGCACTCTCGAAACCTTACCGCCTATGTTCAGACCTTTAATCAAGTCAGTTCTCATTTTACCCTTACAAAACATGCTAAAGTCAGGCACAAATCAGCCAACACCTGTGTCTAATTATACCCTATTTGCGGTAGAAATGATACTTTCTTTTTTCACCGCCTGCATTCCTCTCGCCGCTTCGCTTCGGCCTCCAGGCCTGCCCGTCCTTGTTTACTTTTACATTCCGGTCCGGCGGAAAATTTCTGTGCTCCCCCCTGTCAAAATCCATCGCGGGAAGACCCGGCAGCTTGGAACGCGCAATGGTTGTCTTGATAAGCCTTTCGATATCAGCTATATCCTTCTTTTGGTCAGGAGTTGCGAAAGATATCGCGTGTCCTGTCTGTCCTGCCCTGCCGGTTCTCCCAATTCTATGCACGTAACTTTCCGGATCCTCCGGAATGTCATAATTTATTACCAGTTCAATGCCGACAACATCTATTCCCCTTGCGGCAATATCTGTCGCCGCAAGGATTCTATATTTGCCTGACTTAAAACCGGCAAGCGCTTCCTTTCTCTGCGAAAGAGACCGGTCCGAATGTATTTCGGCGGCGGAGTGGCCTTTCTCGCGAAGCTGTACTGCTATCTTTTTCGCGCCGCGTTTAGTCCTTGAAAAGAGCAGGACTGAACCGGTGTATTTCTTGAGAATCTCAAGCAGGAGATTCTTCTTGGCGTCCTTATGCACCACAAATATTTCCTGAGAAACATTCTCGGCGGCCGTCCCGGAAGGAGCGATCTCCGTCCTGACCGGAAGGTGCATGTGCGTAGCCGCGATCTTTACTATATCCGAAGGCATGGTAGCCGAGAAAAGCAGGTTCTGCCTTTCTTTCGGGATCAACCTCAGAATCTTCTCGATTTGCGGCAAAAAGCCCATATCCAGCATCCTGTCGGCCTCGTCAATGACAACTGTATGGACATCGACAAGTTTTACCGCGCCCTGTCCGATAAAATCATTAAGGCGTCCCGGAGTGGCAATTAGAATCCTGGGTTTTCTCCTAAGGTCAGCCAGCTGCTTGCCAGCATTCTCTCCGCCGATAAGCACAACCGAGAGGATGCCGAGCGCCGGCGCGAACTTTACGACCGTCTCGTTGACCTGCAGAGCAAGTTCCCTTGTCGGAACGAGTATGAGGGCCCTGCCGGGCTTATTAAGCAGGCGCTGGATTACCGGCAGGCCGAAAGCAAGCGTCTTGCCCGTGCCGGTCTGCGCGATGCCGATAACATCCTTTCCTTCCATGGCGATAGGGATGCCTTTCGACTGGATAGGAGTCGGAGTGTGAAAACCGAGTTTGTTCAGTTTCTCCAGGAGAACCGGCGCGATGCCGAGCCCGAAAAAACCATTCTGATTTGGCGTCATTTTATTCCTTTGGTGAGTCAATTTGGAAATATAGCAAAAAAAAATCCCTGCCGCCCCTTTCGAAGCGGCAGGGAAACAGCGTTAAAGTTTCATCCGCACTTCGAGTAGCCGCATCCCTTGCAAAGAACGCAGCCTTCCACATATTCCAGCACGCTCTCGCACTCCGGGCAGATGCCCGCGAGATCTTTTGTGGTTGAGCCATTATTTCCGTTACCGCCGTGAGAGGCGTCCGCGGGCGCAATCACCGAACCGTCTTTCGCCTTGCTCTTGCCGCCGGCGAGATACCCTTCTATAGCTTTTGCTATAGCGTCGGGGCAGGAGAGAACCATGCTGCCTTTGTCCCAGAGAGGCGAAGGGCAGCGTATGCCCTTTATCTGCCGCATAATGGAATCAATGTCTATCCCTGAACGGAGAGACAGCGAAATAAGCCTTGAGGTCGCCTCGGACTGAGACGCCGCGCAGCCGCCTGATTTTCCCATCTGGGCGAAGACTTCACACATTCCGTGCTCGTCCTCGTTTATTGTAACATATAGACTGCCGCATCCGGTGCTCATTTTCTGGGTTTTTCCCCTGGTTACCGAAGGCCTGGGCCTTGGCATTATTCTCTGGTGCCCGGATTTCGTTAACGCAGCCGCCGGAACCGCTTCCGCTCCGTGCTCGGTCGAACCCGTGGAGAGCACCTGCTCGTCTCGGCTGCCGTCACGGTAAACCGTCAAGCCCTTGCATTCGGCTTTGTACGCAAGCATGTAAGCCATGCGCACGTCGTCCTTCGTCGCGCTGTGTCCGAAGTTGATGGTCTTGCTGACGGCGTTGTCCGTGTGTTTCTGGAACGCCGACTGCATCTTCACGTGCCACTCGGGCTCTATGTCATGGGCGGTCACGAATATTTTCTTTATGTCTTCGGGAATGCCCTCGACTCCGTGAAGACTGCCGGACTTGGCTATCTCTTTCATAAGATCTTCCGTATAGAATCCTCTTTCCTTCGCGATGCGCTCGAAAATAGGATTTACTTCTATCATCTTTGTGTTGTCAAGAATAGTCCGCACAAAAGAGACCGCGAAGAGCGGCTCTATGCCTCCGCTGGAGTTGGCTATGATGGAAAGCGTGCCGGTCGGGGCAATAGTCGTTGTGGTCGCGTTCCTTAAAGGCGTCTGTTTCGCGAAAACGCTTGTCGTGAATGTCGGGAAAGGCCCTCTCTCTCTTACCAGGTTTGCCGAGGCCTTTTTGGATTCGTCGTCTATGTATTTCATGACTTTTTCGCCAACTTCAAGGCCCGCGTCGGAATTATACGCGATTCCCATCTCTATCAGCATGTCGGAGAAGCCCATAACACCCAGGCCAATCTTCCTGTTTCCCTTGACCATTTTGTCAATCTGTTCAAGCGGATATTTGTTCATATCAATAACATCGTCAAGGAATCTGGTCGCCACGTGGGTAACCTCTTTCAGGCGGCTCCAGTCAATTTCCGGCTTGCCGCTCTTTTTGACAACGAACCTTGCGAGGTTGATGGAGCCCAGGTTGCAGGCTTCGTAGGGAAGCAGGGGCTGCTCGCCGCACGGGTTGGTGCTCTCTATTTCGCCAAGCTCCGGGGTGGGATTGTGCCGGTTTACTTTATCAATAAAGATTACGCCGGGCTCGCCGTTCTTCCACGCGGAATCCACGATGAGACTGAAGACATCTCTCGCTTTCATTTTCTTCATCGGGACCTTGGTCTTGGGATTGATGAGATCGTACTCTCCATCGTGCGCGACCGCGTCCATAAACTTGTCGGTAAGTGCCACGGAAAGATTAAAATTGGTAAGTTCCTTCGTGTTGCTCTTCGCGGTGATGAACTCCATGATATCCGGATGGTCCACGCGGAGCATGCCCATGTTGGCGCCGCGCCTCGTGCCGCCCTGCTTAACGGCTTCGGTCGCCGCGTTAAAAACTTTCATAAAGGAGATCGGGCCGGAAGCAACGCCGCCGGTGGTCTTCACCTTGTCGTCCTTCGGGCGCAGTCTTGAAAAAGAAAAACCGGTTCCGCCGCCGCTCTTGTGAATGAGCGCCGCGTTCTTGATGGCGTCAAAGATGCCATCCATGCTGTCCTCTATCGGGAGGACAAAGCACGCGGACAACTGCTGAAGATCGCGCCCCGCGTTCATGAGCGTCGGAGAGTTCGGAAGAAATTCGAGACGGGCCATAACAGAATAGAATGATTCCTTGATCGCGTTCATTTTCTCCGGCGCGATGGAGGGGTCATAGATTTTTTCAGCCAGGGAGATGTTGTCGGCAACTCGCCAGAGCATTTCCTCCGGCTCTTCCGTCTCTTTATCGCTCACATGCTTGAGGTACCTTTTCTTAAGTACATTAAGCGCGTTTGGCGTCAGTTTTAGTTCAGGCAATTTCTTCTTTGAATTACTCAATACTGCTTCCCCGGACGATGACTTTGCTGCCTCGTCCAAAAATGTGTTCTGGAACATTTTGTTCCCCCCGATTATCCGCCATTTGCGCGGGATTTCTCATATGGATTTTGCTCATAAACACCTCAAAAACACTATCTATTGATTTGCGAGTTAATACTACCACTACATATAGAACCTGTCAATAAAAAAAAGAAAAAGACGAATTATTTCTTTTTAGGGACATTTTTCGGTTTTTTTCGGGCTTTTTTTGCTCTTTTTGGGGGAGTTTTGACTCCAAATTTGCGGTCATTTTCGGGAGAGATGTAGCCGGATTTTTACCCGGATTTTCTAATCTTAGCTTTTTTTTGGGAAATTTTTGGAGCGGGCGAAGGGGCGCCTGCTCATAAGCCGCTCCGGCGCTTCGCTGCCTGCGCATTCGCAGGCACTTCAGGGCTATCATGCTTACAGTTTGAGGGAGGTCGTCGAACCGGCATAG
>CAIWWK010000216.1 GCA_903916325.1 Candidatus Firestoneibacteriota bacterium | reverse complement strand
CAACACCATAGAAAAAATCACGGAGATAGACGGGTTCTCCGCGGAAGTGAAGAAACGGATGAAGAACGCCGTCATTTTCCCCGCGGCGCACTGGGTCACCCCTCCCGACCAGCTTAAGGCGGCCGTGAAAAACATTGAAGCAGAACTTGATATCCGGCTCGCGGAATTGAAGAAGCTCAACAAGCTTGTAGAGGCGCAGAGGCTGGAACAGCGCACCCGCTTTGACATGGAGATGATGCTGGAGGTGGGTACCTGCAAGGGCATTGAGAACTACTCTCGCCACCTTGACGGAAGAAAGCCCGGGGAGCCGCCCTTCACGCTAGTGGATTACCTGCCGAAAGACGGGCTGATTGTGGTGGATGAGAGCCACATAACCCTGCCTCAGATACGGGGCATGCACGAAGGCGACCGCGCCAGGAAGACAAACCTGGTTGAATACGGCTTCCGCCTCCCTTCGGCAATAGACAACAGGCCCTTGAAGTTTCCGGAATTTGAGAAGAGAATCCCCCAGATACTCTATGTTTCCGCCACCCCCGCCGATTATGAACTTAAGGCCTCGGGCAAGCCGATTGAGCAGATAATCCGCCCCACAGGGCTTATGGATCCCGAGGTTTCAATAAAGAAGGCCACGGGGCAGATTGACGACCTCATCGGCGAGATAAAAACCGTGGTGGATAAAGGCGAGCGGGTCCTCGCCACGACGCTTACCAAGAAAATGGCCGAGGAACTTACCGACTACCTCAAGGATATAGGAGTACGGGCCAAATACCTCCACTCCGACATTGAAACCCTTGAAAGGATAAAGATTCTGCAATCGCTCCGCGCAGGAGATTTTGATGTGCTGGTCGGAATAAACCTGCTCCGCGAAGGGTTGGATCTGCCTGAAGTATCGCTCGTGGCTATTCTTGACGCCGACAAGGAAGGTTTTTTAAGGTCAGAAACCTCTCTCGTCCAGACCATCGGACGCGCGGCAAGGAATGTGGCCGGACGCGTTATTCTTTACGCGGATAAAATGACCGGCTCGATTAACCGCGCAGTTTCTGAAACCAACCGCAGACGTGAAGTGCAGAGGGCTTACAACACAAAACACGGCATCACCCCCGCGACCATCAAGAAACAGATAAGAGAAATACTAAACAGCGTCTACGAGCAGGATTACTTCACCGTGCCGATTGCCGCGGAAAAAGGCGGCGAGTATTTAACCGCGGACGAGATCCCGAAACTGCTCTCCGAGCTCGAGGCCGAGATGCAGGGCTACGCGAAGAAGCTCCAGTTTGAAAAAGCCGCGGCCGTCCGGGACAGGATACGCCATTTTAAATCGCAGATAGGCAAGATGAACGAGAGCGGGTTCATTCCTTCGACGCTGATAAAGGATGAGCCGTTGTCGTATGCGGAGAAAAAGAGCAGGGCCAGAAGGATAGGGGCGGTAAAAGCGAAAAGGTATAAGAGATAAAAGTTTGTAAAGTTTGTAAGGTTCGTAAGGTTTATAAAGTAAACAGGAAATATCGGTTTATAACGTTTGTACGCCGCGCTTCGCGCGTCTTGTTCTGTAAGGAAGGATATCTTTCATGCCGGACTTCGTCCGGCATAGCAGAATAACGTTCTAAACGTAATGCATTATCCCCTTTACTATTCAATCATTCGGGAAGGCAGGTTTTAAGCCAAGAGAAGAACCTTTCCGTGTGCTTGAACATTTCCGATGCCTGCTGTTCCGTGGCCGAAGCGTCTAGGTATTCTATGGCTGTCTTTTCCATCAACACTCTTTCTGCGTGCCTGCCCGCTGTGGAAGAATCCGCTTGTCCGGATACGGACCTGAGGACGAGAGCGTCAAGATGATCATCGGAGACGCTCTTTATGCCGGAATGGAATACCAAGAAAGCGTCAAGAGCGGAAATCACACAGTGAATCGAGGCCAGAGCGGCGCCATCGTAGTTCTTGTCTGACAGGCAGGTTTGAGCGGCATTAAAGAAATTATGCGCTTTTTTTAGATAATTCCGGTAGCTTGACCGGTCTGTTTTTCGTGTTTTTAGTTTTCTCGTCATTTTCCTGCGCCAAAACAAGCGGGATGCCGTGAAGCAGCAACCCCTGTTCAAGATTTTTTATTATCTCCTTTCTCTCTCTTTTTGCTTTTGCGTACTCCGAAACCGTCAAAACCAGCGCGTCCAGGCGGTTACCGGTGGCCAGGGCGAATTTTTCCGCCGCGCCTGCCGCAAGGTCTTTTATCTCTTCCTTTGCCTTCGCGTCTTTTACCAAAAAGAATACATCAATATCGCTGTCAGCCCTTTCCTTTCCTTCTTTGACGCTGCCAAACAGCACGACTGAAAGCGCCTTGCCGGCAAAAATAGCGGTCTTTTCGGCGACAACCTTCTTCGCCAGTTCCTGCTCTCCGGAGAAAAGCGGGCGCAGCAGCCTGACAACAGCTTCATTTTTTTCGTTTACCCTGAAAAGATACGCTTTACCCGCCTTGCGTTTTATCACAATACCCTGTAGAGCAAGACCCGCGAGTATCCTGTGGGCTTGAACATAGGAAAGCCCTGCGTTACGTGCCGTCTCTCTCCCGGTCTGCTCCGTACCGTAAAGTATCATATAGCGGAGAAGCAGCGCGGAGAGCGGGGTCTTCATAATTTCATATACCGCATTATTGTATATCATCTTTGTTCCCTCCATGTAACATATGTTACATGGAGTATACACGACACCTTTTCTATTGTCAAGCCGGTAACCATATATACAGGCGGGAATGGAAAACGTTGCAAAAAAAGTGAGGATCAGATGTGCTAACAGGTAAAGGGGACAGCTGTCCCTATTATCAGGCCTCTCTGGATCAGATGTGCTAACAGGTAAAGTGCTCGTAAAGGGGACAGCGCCATTTACTTATCCTTTTTAGGCCAGGGTCTTCCCCTCGGCAACAGCCTAAGCTTCAACTTCAATTTCGTCTCAAGCCAAGTAATAAATTTCTCGCTCCCATACGGCTTCCCGTTTAGCGTGCTTAGCCGGATTTGTTTCAGGTCATCTTCTCTGTCTTTTTCTTCTATGTAGGCCTTCCACTCTCTTTCATTCTTTCCTATTATCTCCTTTATCCCCGTTACCGGCAACTTTCCCGCTTTTCCGCCTATATGTTCTTTTGCGCTGGACCACTCATAATCCCAGGCTTTCTTCACCATCTTTGCCCTTACAGGATTCCTCTCTACATACCTCAGTACTTCCTTTAGAGATTCTTCCCCGAGCGGACTGGAATAATACCTTCCCTGCCACAGGTGACCGAGTGCCTTCAATTTCTTATTCATATACTGTGAATATCTCATATGCGCCATATTAAACAATCTCGACAATGACTCTTCCTTTTTCGGCGTTACTACGAAGTGCACATGATTGCCCATTATGCAATAACCGGCCACTTCTACATCGTACTTTTTAACATACTCCAAGATCCAATTAATATACTGCTCCCTGTCTTTGTCCGCGTAAAATATTTTTTGCCGGTAATTGCCGCGCTGGGTTACATGATGGGGTATTCCTGGTATGACTACTCTGGCTGTTCTTGGCATCGCTTATTTTAACAATTATACAGCTTTGTGTCAATTTAAATGGCGCTGTCCCTATTATCAAGATTCGGGAAAACAGAACTTACAGCAACGAAAAACAATACCAGTAGCAACTTCTTCATGACATCCTCCTTTGTTAATTTCCACCGAAGTATTTTTTATATTCTTCGATGGTTGTAATTTCAATTATATTTATCTTTGCCGGAATCTCGAACAGCTTCGGATCAAACTCCTCATTAAATTTAACATTCGAATAAACCAACACATCTTTCTGGTTTCTACCAAAATAATCTTCTGTCTTATAAGTAAAATAGTCGTCTTTCCCTATGTACGCAACGCTATGAGTGGTAAAATCCTGAGCTGCTCCTTTAGACCCACCGTACAATCTCTTCTGCTCTTTCTCTCCTAATTGATAAAGCGCTTTAGGAGTAACATGCTTATCTGTAACAACAAAACATTTCTTCCCATCGAACTCGCCCTCTTCAATTTTGCACTCAAGAGCTTTTGATGCATATTTCTTTGGATCCGCCAGTATTACCGTACGCAAATCTGCGTTTGATTGTGCGCGCATATCCTCAATTTTTTTTATATTGTATGCTTTATTGTTTTTAATTTGATATACGCCCTTGCTATTCACAATTCTCAAGCTAATTGTTTTTCCGTCTTTGTTCTTAATCTCGTGTCTTTTGAGCTTTATCCCGGTTGGGGTTTTCATAGAGTAATCTGTTATTTTCAAGCTTTCAGTGTTACTCTCATAATATGTGCTTTTTCGACCATCGGATATCTCCTTTTGTTTTTCATATATTTCTTGAATCTTCTTGCATGTTTCTTCAAATGAACTTTCTGCAATTTGTTCGGAATTGGCAATGCAACAAGACATCATGGCTATTAAGCAATAAATTAATGCTTTCATTTTATCTCCTTCGTAGCAATTTTTCTCTCAAGTTGAAAACCTGCATCCACCCACATACCCCATCCCCCACCAAATACCCGCACTTCTCCGTGTAAAGGGGACCGTGTAAAGGGGACAGGTAAAGGGGACAGCGCCATTTATTTGTCCTTTTCTGTTCTATCGGTCCACCGCCTTCCGTCTTCCGCCCTCGGTCCACCGTCTTCGTCGTTCTTGATGTTTACGTTATAAACGTTACGAACGTTACAAACCGCCCTTGACTTTACCTTACAAACTTTACAAACCTTAAGAACCTTATAAACTTTTACCCTCGAGGGTGATATTTCTTATGTACTTCTTTTAGTCTCGACCTATCCACATGCGTATAAATCTGCGTAGTTGAAATGCTTGAATGCCCCAGCATTTCCTGGACCGCCCGGAGGTCAGCTCCACGCGCCAGCAGATGAGTCGCGAAGGAATGCCGGATAGTATGAGGGGTTACCTCTTTCTTTATGCCCGCCGCCTTCACACAGCCCGTTATTATTTTCCACATCCAGACGCGGGAGAGTTTTTTGCCGCGCCTTCCGAGAAAAATGGTTTCGTCTTTTGACTTTGTCTTCTCAATTATCTGCCTGCGGGCGCCCTCCATATACTTTTCAAGGAACTCCGCGGCCATATTCCCTACCGGAATTATTCTTTCCTTGCTTCCCTTTCCCGTAACCCGAAGGTACTGCCCGCCCGGGTCGTAATTCTGCATCCGCAGGTTCACAAGCTCCGAGATGCGGAGCCCGGAAGCGTAAAGCAGTTCCATTATAGCTCTGTCGCGCGCGCCTTCGGCGCTATCGGAGCTGATTCCGTCGAGCAGGGCTTTCACCTCTTTTTCATTGAGTATGTCTGGAAGTTTCCTTGAAAGACGCGGTGTCTCGATATCCGCCACGGGGCTTTCAATCATTTCAACTTCATTTGAAGCGTACTTGAAGAAAGTCTTAAGCGAAGAGAGGCACCTGGCGACCGACCTGGGATCGTGATTGCTCTTTAAAAAGAGCATATAATCCATTACCGAGGCCTTGTCCACCCTTTTTACTTCGGTGATGCCGGCCTTTTCCATATAGCCCGCGAACTTGAAAAGGTCCATCTTATAGGCGTCAACCGTGTTCGGGGAATATTTTCTCTCGAGCACGAGGTATGTAAGGAATCCTTCTACTATTTCCCGCATCTTATTTGGGCCTCTTGGCTTTCTTTGCAAAATACGCGAGAAGTATCTTTTTATGGTCGGAAGCGAATTTCATCTCAGGGATATCCCTGGCGGTAACAACACGCACGCTCTTCGCGT
>CAIWWK010000215.1 GCA_903916325.1 Candidatus Firestoneibacteriota bacterium | reverse complement strand
CTTCTTTATAAAGAAAAAAAGGCCTACAAGATTAAATATAATTCCGGATTTCCGGAAAATGTTAACCGGAATATGCAGGGGGAATCTGTCAAGAACAAGGTCTATAATCCGGTTGATTTCCTTGAAGACTCTTCCGGAAGGATCTGGGCCTGGACCAATATAAAGAAAGGCGAGAATTACCAGCTTTCAATGTGCGAGCTGCTCTGTTTTGACGGAGAACAGGTCTATTCGTTCCCGCTTGACGGCCTCCCGAACAAACAACTCTGTTCCATAATGGAAGTTAAGCCCGGGACCTTCTGGATAGGGACTTATAACGCCAAGGGTATCTGGGTTTACGAGTGCGCTAAGGACGAAAAAGGAAAACCCCAGCTCAAGTCGCTGAGATATTCTCCGGATAACTTTCATGAGTCGTTTCTTTTGGAACATTTCAAGGATTCCTCGGGGCGTATCTGGTTCGTGACGCAGGACGGCTGGGATAGTTACGGGCCGGGCAGAAATTACCAGTCTTTGTGGCGCTTGTCCGGAGAAAAAACGGAATTAATTAAAAAAGGATTGGATGAATCTCCCGGCGTTTATAAGAGCGGCGGCAAGCGTTCTTTTTGCGAGGATAAAGAAGGTAATTTGTGGGTCGGAACCGCGGGAATCGGAGCTCTGGTAGTTTTAAAGTCCGGGGAGGCGAGGGAAGTCAGCTGGGTGAACGGGCTTCGCACCTGGTTTTTAGGGCCGATACTCAAAGACGGGAAAGACAATCTTTTCTTCTTCCCAAATGAAGCATACGGGCGCTTTGCGCCGCAGGTTCTCAAAGCCGGAGGTCTTGATTATATCCTTGGGCTAAACGACAGGAGTCCTCTAAAGTTTTTAAGGCTTGGCAGCAAAGTTCTTTTGGATTCAAAAGGGTATTTATACTATGTGGATGCAGACGGGCAATTCGTAAAGTTTGACGGCAGCAGCAGCGCCGCAATTCTCGATATCAAGAAAACGCGGGAAACCCTGGCGCAAAAGTCTAATAATTCCTCGCAGGCGTTAAGTTACTTTGTCCTGGATTCAAAGGACAGGGTCTGGCTCTACTTTGACAGAATGGTGGTAATCCTCGAGGACGGCAAGCCCCGGGAGTTAACGCTGGATGACGCGTACACCGAGATAGCGCTAAAGGAAACCGAGGAATTCCGGCTCGGTTCCGGAGATTCCGGCCGCGAGTATTCTGCGCCGGTTATATCAAAGAAACGGGAATTATTCTATCAGCACTGGTGGGGAGGCAGGACCATCCGGGTTTTTAACGGAAAAGAATGGACGGATTACAAGGTAAGTCCGGATATATTTAAAGCTAAGAGCAGCGGGAGCGACTTCTTTGAAGCCCTGTTTATCAATAATGACGGCGAGGCGGTGGTCAACCGGCGAAGCTCCGGCTCAGACCCGGGGAAGAGTTTTGTTTTCAGGGACGGCGGCTGGCTGGAATCGGACAAGTACTTTCAAAATATCCGGGAGAAGAACAAAAATAAAGCGGCTCTGAAGTATACCCGCGAATACAATCTCTTCAATCCCGCTTTTGATTTCAAGGATTCAAGGGGATGGATATGGGCCGTGGACGAAGAAGGGAAGATTTGGCGCTCAAAGAACAGAAAGGAAGAGAGCGCTATTCTGCCTGGCGGACGGAATTATTACGGAGCAGATGCGATCTTTGAGGACCGAAAAGGAAATCTTTGGGTTTCCTACCCGAACAATAGATACGCGGTGTTGGATACTTCAAGTCTGGAAAAAGGCCCGGACAGCGCGTCGATCAGGGCGCTCTCTTTTGGAGGGCAAAACGTTGTTATTCCTGAGTCCGCCGAAAAAATTGCCGAACCGGTCACGGACAGCAGGGTGGAATTCATGTTTGACCCCAAAGAAATACAGATATTCACGGTCAAGTATGAATACAGGCTTGACGGCGCCGGCTGGCGCGAGGAATCTCCGGGAAAGAACATTAAGCTGGAAGGGCTCGGTTTTGGAGACCACTTTCTTGAGTTTAGGGTAAAAGGCAATGGAGGGGCGGGAAGCACCGGCAAGCTGAGATTCACTGTAAAGTACGACCTTACGGAAAAACTGAAGGGCTATTTTGAGAAACTCAACAAGGGCACGCCGGAGCAGCAAAAAGAAGCCATGGATGAATTACTGCGGCAAGACGGCGCTGCCCTGGGCTTT
>CAIWWK010000214.1 GCA_903916325.1 Candidatus Firestoneibacteriota bacterium | reverse complement strand
TTGTCCTGAAAAAAGATAGGCGTGCGCTATGCGTTTTGATTCAAGGGCGTTCTTGAGGGTTCTTGTGATGTGTTCCTGCCCTACAACTTCATCAAAGGTTTGCGGGCGGTATTTCCGGGCAAGGACGAGATAGGCCATTTTCCCTTCTTGAGCTCATAATTGCTTACATCTCAGATTGTCGATAATAGAAATTAGACCGCAATCTCATTTAATCGACTATCTACTTTCGATTGCTCTACCAAAAAAATTTGCTTTGCAAATTTTTTGGTGGAGGTGATCGGGATCGAACCGACGGCCTCTACCTTGCGAAGGTAGCGCTCTCCCAACTGAGCTACACCCCCAAAAGAACAATTACTGATTACTAATTACTTATTGCTAATTGCTATAACTGATATTCTAAAACATACAGATTATACAGAGATTTAGGCAATAAATCAATGGGATAGGGAGTAAAACTGAACTAGGAACAGGGGATTTAATAGATTTTTAAAAGCTCCAGCATGGTCCTGTCCAGCTTGTGTCCTTCGAAATCCTCATAAGGCACATATTCCTTGCCGCTGTTAAGAATCCCAAAAGCTCCGCGACGAAACTATTCCTGCGGCCGGTTTGTTATTTAGTCAATTTATCCTTAATTTCATGGCCGCTCAAGACCAGCCCCTTGACAGCAGGGTCATGAAGAAGATTTTTTGTGGTCAACTCAACCAGTCTGTAGGAGCCGTCGCCGCGTTTAAACCTGAATGTTGTTACCGTTACCGAGTCCGGCGTTTTTAAATGGTTCTTGAATTCAGCCTGTATCCTTTCGAGATCATCCTTATGGACAAGCTCCCAGGCCATTCTGCCGGTCAGGTCATTCTGTTCCCAACCAAAAAGCTGTTTATAGTTTGAACTCACATATTTAATTTTCCCGGTGTCATCAACAATAGATATAATATCGGGTATGCAAGAAAGCATGGCGTTCAGCCGCTTTTCATTATCTTCCACATTTTTCACGTTTGCTTTTCTCTCCGTGATGTCAGCATAGGTTCCATGCATTATGGAAGGCCTGCCGTCCGCCGTCCAATCGGTAACTTTCCCGCGGTTGTGAACCCAAATCCAGCGCCCGCTCTTATGCTTGATTCTGAACTCGCAACTGTAATAGTCTGTTTCTTTCCTGAAATGCCGCATCAGAACTTCCCTTGACAAAAGCGCGTCCACGGGATGGAGAAACCTGGTAATGTCTGTGACCATTACAGTTTCCCACCCAAGCATCGAGAAATCCAAAGACAGCTCTCTCATTTCATAACCAAGCATCTCCGCTATCCGCCGGTCAATGGTTGTTTCCCCTGTCTGAATATTCCAGGTCCAGGTTCCAAGTTTAGAGCCTTCCAATACGGACTGCAGCTTCAAGTGTTGTTCTTCTATTTCCAGCTTTAAATTATTCTGCTCGGTTATATCAGCCATTACGACCAGCGACACCTTCTTTCCGCCAATTTCCATGGTAGTGCCGGAAAACAATCCTTTAATGATATCTCCGTTCTTGTCGCAAGTATCCAGGGCCAAGCCCGAGAAAGTGCCTCCTGCGGCCAGCGTCTTCGCCGCAGTTGCCTGCTTCTGCCATTCAGGGAAAAGACCAAGTTCAAGAGCGGTTTTCCCTATTACTTCCTCTCTTGTATATTTTAATTCCTTCAGAAAGGCTTCGTTCACATCCAGAAATATGTTTTTTCCCGGATCAGTCAGCGACATGGGCTCAGGATTAAACTCAAAAACCTTCTTAAACTTCAGCAGATCCTGTTGTTCACCGGTTAAATCCTTGAACCTGTAGAAAATGCATTGCCGGCCGTTCCAGATACCCCGCCAGAACTTCCCTTCGAAAGGGATTAACCCGCCGTACTTCCCCTGCAATTCATACACGCTAAACTCTTGTTTCTTTTCTGCGCTCCCGTTTATTGCACGGCGAGCAGCTTCCCGTTTCACTTCCGGGAAGAGCCCGGCTATTTGCATGAATTTCAATTCTTTCGGATTGAATTTAAGTTTTTTTGTTACGGCTTCATTTGCATAAAGTATGCCGCCGCTCAGGTCTGTGATTATTGCAATTTCATCCATTGAGTCGGAATAAGAAAGGGAAGTTGCCCGGGAAGTTTCCAACTCGGCAAGATAATTATTTTGCAGAATAGCGCTTGAAATCATTCCGGCAAGAACTTCAAAGAACATGGACGATGTTTTTTCGAAAACTGTTTTATTCCTGCAGTCTTCAAGACCGAGGAAACCTGAGTGCCTGCCTTTGACGGAGAGCGGGAGCGCTATCCAGGACGAAATCCCGCCCGGCCTAAGCGCCTCAGCGAGGTCTTTAGGGAGTTTTCCGGCGTCCTCAGCGATAATGCGTCCGTCTTTGAGCAGAAGCGTCTTAAATGACGGCAATTGAGAGTAAACGGTTTTTTGCAGGGGATTTGGAAGGGAAAACCCAGGTTCTGTCCACTCAAAAACAGCTTCGGCCATATGACCCCGCGGCTCATCAAGCGAGACATACGCCCTGCGGGCTTGCGTTTTGCTCCCCGTAACGCCGAGAACTTCTTTAATTCCGGAGGAAAATTCTTTACTTGCAGAGAGTTTTGCATTTGCTTCAGAAAGGATTGAAATTAATTCGTTGTTGCTGCCTTTGCCAATATCCTTACTCATAGTCCCCCTTGCGCTTCAAAACACCAGCTTGTTACGATATTATTCCACTAACAAACAGTTTATTCAACAAAAAAACCGCGAGCCAAAACCCGCGGGTTTTTCCGTAAGACAAGAGAGGTGCCCCATATCCAGTCTTATCTTACGAATTGAGGTACTGACAAATCCCCTTTCTTTCTCTCCATTTCTCTTTCCATCTTCTCCATCTCAGTCAGGTCCTGGAATATCCCCTGAATCTTTTTCTTCCCGTTTATAGTGAAGACCGAAGCGGCTATGGACACCGGAACTTTGGTCCCGTCCTTCTTTATTATCACGCCCTCGACAAACCGCGCTCCCTTTTCATCCGCGTGCCCGGCAAATTGTTCCATGTAGAACTGCCTCTTTTCCTGAGGATGAAGATTTGTCCGGTTCATTCCTATCAGCTCTGTCCTGGTGCGCCCGAAAAGCACCTCTGCCTGCTTGTTGGCATCAACAATTATTCCGGTTTGAGCGTCAGCGAGCAGAATGGCGCTCTTAGTGTTCTGGAACAAATTACGGTACTGTTCATTCTCGTATTTTGCGTGAAGAAGAATGCCGAGCAGCCTGCCTATATCTTCAAAAAATTTTATAATTTCCGGGGTAAACCTGTCAATTTTTTTGTCGTTCAATTGAAGCACTCCGACTACGCGCAGCCCGTCGCAAACAGGAACAAGCGCCAATGAGTTATACCCCTCGTGAACACAAACATTTCTGGGATTTAGACCGGGACTTTTGGAATTCCTGCCCTTTAGAATATCCGCGGAATTATTTGTCCAAATACTGCCGCCCTGGGAAGCAAGAGGGTCGGCCGGGTCTATCTTTCCGGAAAGAACCAGCCCGCAGGAGCATTCAAGCAATATTTGGCCATTATCGTCCCTGGCGGGGCAACCGAGACTGTTCAAGGCAACGAGCGAGTTCTCAGTGGCAAGAAATTGCATGGAAAATCCGTCCGAAGCGAAATACGGGAAATCATCGTCTTTTAACAGGCGGATTCCGACAGCATCATATTCAAAAGCATTCTTCAGCTCAAGAATGATAGTCTTCAGGGAGCCGTCAATATCGTGCGGAGCACTGATAGTATTTATTATATGGCGCATCAGGCTGGTTTGCATCTCTAATTGAAGGCATCTCACGGCGTCCAAACTCATAGGCCCTCCATGGTCCATATAATAAAAAAAGATACTTTCGGCAATCCGGGGCCCGGACTTCTGCGGGCTGTAACTTTCCCCCCCAGGGCTTTCGCACAAGGGTCGGCTTTTCGTTTTATCTTATTATAATTCTAACAGGCAAACATTCTGACGTCAAGTCCATTATGACTTCTTGTTTTCCGGCGAGTAGGCCGCGAAACCCTGATAATAGTTGATTTTGCGGGTCAGCCGTTTACTATCCCTCTCACGCTTACATTGATTTCCCTTACCGCGAGGTTTGTCATGTTTTCCACGGTTTCCCGCACCTTTTCCTGCACCTTAAGCGCGGTCTCGGGGACATCGGAGCCGTATTTGACATTGAGGAGGATATTCAGGTAGACTTCACCGTCAGTGATGAGAACTTCCACTCCGGCGTTTTCTTTCTTCAGGCCGATTGCCTCGCGGAAAACATTGAGGACGCCTTTATTTATGCCGGCTACTCCCGGTATTTTTTGCGCGGCGATGGCGGCGATTGAAGCTATCGCGTCCGACGAGATTTTCACTTTGCCGTGCAGGTTTTCGGTCGTATCACCCTTGGCCACTTAGACCCCCATGTAGGTTTCCACAAACGCCGTGGTAACCTCGCCCTTCCTGAACATAACATTTTTCATGACTCTTCTGTGGAAAGGTATCGTCGTCTTGATACCTTCAATGATAAACTCGTCAAGGGCGCGTTCCATCCTGGCTATCGCTTCCGCGCGGTCTTTCCCGCTGCAGACAAGCTTCGCTATCATGGAATCATAGAAAGGCGGTATTGAATAGCCGGACTCGCACTGGGTATCAACGCGCACTCCGGGCCCGCCGGGCACTACAAACCTGGTAATCTTTCCGGGAGAAGGCATGAAGCTTTTGTCCGGGTCTTCCGCGTTTATGCGGCACTCAATAGCGTGCCCCCTGAAATGGAGCTGGGTCTGGGGAAAACTCAATTTCTCTCCGAAGGCCACCCTGATCTGCTCTTTTATCAGGTCAACATCCATCACGGTCTCTGTAACGCCGTGCTCAACCTGGATGCGGGTGTTAACTTCCATAAAGTAGAACTTGCCGTGCTTGTCAACGAGGAATTCCATCGTGCCGGCGTTAGTGTAATCCACGGCCTTTATGCCTTTGAGCACCGAGGCGCCTATCTCTTCGCGCATCTTTGGAGTCATTATCGGCGACGGAGCTTCTTCAACCAGTTTCTGGTGCTTTCTCTGGATAGTGCAGTCGCGCTCGCCGAGATGCACCGCGTTGCCGTGCTCGTCCGCCATAAACTGAAACTCAACATGGCGGGGTTCTTCAATGTATTTTTCCATATATACCGTCGGATTGGAAAATGCCGTTTCGGCTTCCGCTCTCGCGGTATGAAAGGCGTTTACCAGAGAAATGTCGTTGTGCGCAATCCTCATTCCTCTGCCGCCGCCGCCAGCTGAGGCCTTTATGATGACAGGATAACCTATGACCTTGGCTACTTTCAACGCTTCTTTCTCGTCAGCAATCGCGCCTTCGCTGCCGGGCACGCACGGAACGCCGTTCTTTTTCATTACATCTTTCGCGGCAACTTTGTCGCCTAGTTTTCTGATGGCTTCGGGAGTCGGGCCGATAAACTTAATGCCGCAATCCCTGCAAACCTCTGCAAAATGCGCGTTTTCGGCGAGAAAGCCGTATCCCGGGTGAATGGCTTCAGCATCTGTTACTTCCGCCGCCGAAATGATTGCGGGAATGGACAGGTAGCTCTTTGCGGATTGAGGAGCTCCTATACATACGCTCTCATCGGCAAGCTTGGTATAGAGCGCGCCCTGATCCGCCGTTGAATAAAGCGCGACTGTCTTTATGCCGAGCTCTTTGCAGGCTCTGATAATCCTAAGGGCTATTTCGCCCCTGTTTGCTATGAGTATTTTACTGAACATTTATTACCCCCGTATATTATGCAGGTTCAACTAGGAAGAGCGGCTGTCCAAACTCTACCGGCTGGCCGTTCTCAACGAGTATTTTGACTATCTTGCCTTTTACTTCGGATTTTATCTCGTTCATAAGCTTCATGGCTTCGATGATGCACACGGTTTTCCCTTCGGAGACCGCATCGCCTTCCTTAACAAAAGCCGCCGCGTCCGGAGCCGGGGCCTTGTAGAAAGTGCCTACCATCGGAGAATTTATTGTAACGCCTTCTATTTTTTTCTCGGCGGGTTTTTCTTCCTTCTTTGCCGCGGGTACTGAAGCTGCCGCAGGCTGCTGAAAAACAGGCTGGGGCGCCGCCATAACCTGGGTGGTCACGATATTGCCCGTGCCTTTCTTGAGTTTTATTTTTACGCCTTCGCGTTCTATTTCAAGTTCGGTAATCTCATTGCCCTTAAGAAGCTCTATCAATTCTTTTATCTCTTTTACATTCATAGCCCCTCCGGAATTATTTATTGACCCTTTCAAGATATTCCCCTGTCCTGGTGTCGATCCTTACCTTGTCTCCGATATTTATAAAAAGAGGCAAACTGACCACAACGCCCGTCTCCAGTGTAGCTTTTTTATCTCCGCCCGCGGCGGTATCGCCCCTTATGCCTGGGCCGGTCTCCGTTACCAGAAGGTCCACGGTCGTGGGAAGCTCAACACCCACAAGCTCGCCCTTGAAAAAGAGCGCGTAGCTTGTGGTATTCTCAAGCAGGTAGTTCACATTGTCGCCGAGATCGGCGGCTTTGACATGAATCTGCTCATAGCCGACCATGTCCATGAACACATATTCGTCGCCGGCTTTATAGAGATACTGGATATCCTTCTGTTCCATGTCGGGGACGATGAGCTTGTTGTAAGCGTCAAAGGTCTTGTCCAGCGTGGTTCCCATCTTTACATTCTTTATCTTGACCTTGATAGAGGTCGGCCCCTTGCCCGGTTTGTGCCTCGCGTAATCAACGACAACATATAGAATCCCGTCCAGCTCAAAATAGGTTCCCCTTCTAATTTCACTTGCGTCAATCGTCAATGCCATATAGAGAACTCCTGTAAAAAATTCAGAACTATTCTTCTTTGTTTGATGACACCGATGAAAGATTTCGATGACACAGATAAGTCAAAATCAAACTCCCATCGGTGGCATCGGTGCTCTTATCGGGACAATCAAACTGCTCTTTAGTGCTTCAATGCTTCAAAACTGCAAAGCTTCTGTTTGATGACACCGATTTGGAGACGATTACACCGATAAAACATTATGGTGTATCGGTGGCATCGGTGTTCTTATCGGTGTAATCAAACTGCTCTTTAGTGTTTCAATGCTTCAGATTGTAACTAACTGCTTTTGGTCCTTCCCCAATATCTCACAGCCGTTTTCCGTGACAACGGCGATATTCTCTATCCTAATGCCGTATTCCCCCGGAAAATAAACGCCGGGCTCTACAGTAAAAACCATGCCGGGCCCGGCGGATTCCTTTGATTTCATGCTCAACCGGGGCGCTTCGTGAACTTCCATGCCTATTCCGTGCCCCGTGCTGTGCGTAAAGTATTTGTCCAGATTCTTCGCTTTCAACACATTTCTGGCTTTTTTGTCTATTCCAGAGAGTTTTGCCCCACTTTTAATGTCTTTTATGGCGGATTGCTGGGCTTCGTACACCACTTTGTAAGCAGACTTCAAGCGCGGGGGTATTATACCCAATCCCACTGTCCTTGTCAAGTCGGAACAGTATCCCTTATAAACACAGCCGAAATCAATTACTATGAGTTCTCCCTTCTTAATCGGCTTGGCTGAGGCCGAGCCGTGGGGCAAAGCGCCCCTAAAGCCGGAAGCAACGATGGTCGGGAAGGCGATGCCGTCCGCGCCGCCTTTCTTCATCCTGTATTCCAGCTCAATCGCGAGGTCTTTCTCTGAAATACCCTCGTAAATGAAGTTCATGGTCTTGTAGAGCGCAAACTCCGAGATTTCAACTGCTTTCTTTATTATAGCGGCTTCTTCTTCGGATTTGTACTTGCGGATCTCTTCAACCGCGCCCTGAACCGGGTCGAAGGTTATGCCTTTCAGCGCCTTATTGAACTCTTCATATTCTTTGTAAAGCATCTGCGAGGGTTCAAACCCGACGGAAGTGACTTTCTCCTGTTTTAGAACATTGACCACGGCCTGAATATACTGGGTCGCTTCAACAATGGTACAGCCTTTGACTTCTTCCTTCGCCTGGGTGATATAGATGCTGTTTGTGATGAAGAACACCTTGGTGCCGGTAACGACCAGCCAGCTGGACTGTCCCAAAAAGCCGGTAAGGTAAGTGACATTAATTTCTTTTGTGATGAGCAGGGCGTCAACACAGGCCTTCTCCATCAACTTGCGGAGTTTAATTATTTTTTCCATAAACCATCCTTTTTTAAAAATATTCATTTCTTAAGCACCAAATCTCAAATCACAAGCACCAAATAAACACCAAAAAACAAAAAACATAAAAGCCAAATGACTTAGAACTTCTATTTTTTTCTTTTCTCTTATTTATCTTTATTTGTGATTTGGTGCTTGGGATTTGGTGCTTGATCCAGTGGTGCTTGCCTTTTCGTTTTCGCCTTACGTTACAAACGTTACGACTTTACCTTACAAACCTTATAAACTTTACAAACCATATTCTGCTATGCCGGACGGAGTCCGGCATTAATAATATCCTACCTTACAGAACAAGACGCACGAAGTGCGGCTTATAAACGTTACAAACCTTACGAACGTTATAAACTTTTTGATTTAATTACTTTCTCATACACCCTTTCAATCTCCGGCACCATGTTATTCACATCCCACCCCGCAGCCCTCTTACTTCCCGCGCCTCCCATTTTAACCGCTTCGGAAGGATTTTTAAAGAGATAAATCACTTTCTCGGCGAGTCCTTTTATGTCTTTCGGGGCGCAGACAAAACCGTTTACTCCGTCAACCAGCGCTTCTTTTGCTCCGTCAACCAGCGTGGCGACTATGGGCTTCTTCGCGGCCATCGCCTGGGGGAATACCCTCGGAAGCCCTTCCCAAAGCGAGGTCAGGACCAGCACATCAAAACAAGAAAGCAGCGCCGCAACATCCTTCCTCCAGCCGGTGAGAATTACCCTGCCCGAAAGGCCGTTCTTCTTTATCTCTTCCTCCACGCTGCCTCTGAGCTCGCCGTCGCCGATCATCAAAAACCTTGAGAAGGGAACGGCTTTTACAACTTCCGCCGCAACTCTCACAAAGGTAACAGGGTCTTTTTGCTTCTTGAAACAGGCTATCATTCCCGCGACTTTCTCTTCCGGTTTTATTCCAAATTCGCTTCGTATTTTTGCCGTGTCGTATGGCCTCGAGAATTCATCCAGGTCAATACTGCTGTGAATTACCGTATACTGCTCTTTTTCTCCGACGCGGTATTTCAGGCCTTTTTCTATGTCCGCCGAAGTTACGGCTATAAGCGCGTCAGTAAACTTCGCGGCGGCGCGTTCAAGCGCGATAAAGATATTCTTTTTCAGTTTATTCTGGAAATCATTGAAAGAAAATCCGTGGATGGTGTGAATGATAACAGGAACACGCGCCGCGCGGGCGGCGTATCTGCCAAGCATTCCCGCTTTTGAGCTGTGCGTGTGAACGATATCAATTTTCTCCGCTTTCATCAGGGCTTTGAGTTTTTTATAACACCTGTAATCCCATAGCGGAGAGACCCGGTGTTTGAGCCCCGGAAGGAGAAATATTTTCGCGTCTTTAATCTTCTTTGCTTCCTCAACGAGCACCCCTTCAGTCCCGGCCGCAAGAAAAACATTATATTTTGAACGGTCGTGGTGAGCGACAGAGTAAAGCGTGTTCTGCTGAGCTCCGCCGAGTTCAAGTTTTGTGATTATGTGCAGCAGGTTCTTTTTAGGCGTCAAGAATGTCCTCCGCGGCGTTTTTGCCGTCAAGCAAGGCGTCTTCCATGGCTGAATAGGCCCAGCCGCCATACCTGCCGGTGGAGACGATTCCTTTGGAGCAGAGGAAATCAAATATGAGGCTTGTGTTCTTCTTATATTCAAGATCATAAACCACATAAGCAAAAGGAATCTCCATAGGAAGTTCCGCGAGGATAACATCTTTTGGTTCGAGTATTCCGGCCCTGATCAGGCCTTCTTTTATCTTCGCCGTTTCCGCTTCCCTGTCAATAACGGAGCCGCCCGGATACGCAACTTCCGCGTAAAGGGAAGTTGTTCCTTCGGGCGCGAGATGCCTGGCCACATTGGAGTAAAAGCCGACTCTGTAAAAAGGCAGTGATTTGTCCGGGAAATAAATCCAGTGCTTGTCGGAGATACCCGCTCTCTTTATGCCCAGGTTTAAGGCAAAGACGGAAGTGTATTGTAGGGAGCTCGCGGCCTGCTTAACGGCGGCAGGCGCCGAGGGAATCATCGCTATCAGTTCCGGCAGCGGCATCGTGGAGATAAGGCGCCCGTATTCAAAAACTATATTGTCATTTACCGTAACTGACCGCGCCGAAGGATTAATTGAACAGATCCGGCTTTTGCAGCGTATCTCGCCGGCCAGAGGCGCCAGGGCTTTCGCAACTTCACTGGCCCCTCCTTCCGAAGGGTAATAAAATGAAGCATTATAGCCGTTCTTCTTTGCGTCATTTTTTGAAGAAGGCGTGTACGCGGTAGTTCCGAGATACAGCATCGCGTCAAGGTCATACTGCCAGAGTTTTTCGTTGTAAGGGAGCATGAAATTCTCCGCGATGCCTTTGCCGTACTCGCCGAGTATCCACTCCCTGAAGCTTCCGTAATTCTCGCTCGGCTTGCGATCTTTAAGACCCTTTTCGCAGGCGGAAACAATCGAGCTGTCCTTTAACTGCCCGAAGTTTTCCTGGAAGGGATAATCTATGAGTTCTCCGCCGGCGCGCACGGAAGCCCGCCGCTTTACTTCGTTGAACTTTCCGCCGAGCAGGCCGAAAGCAAGGTCTTTCGCGTAGGCGCTTTTGAAGTGAAGATAATGACCGGTAAAATCAAAGATGAACCCGTTCTTGATGAAACTGGCCGAGAGGCCGCCGGGATAGCTATTTTGCTCGAAGGTTACCGGTTCAATTCCGGATTTTTTAAGGTGAAAAGCCGCGGAAAGACCGGTAAGGCCGGCGCCCGCTATTATTGCCCGCTTAGTCATCTTTAAAATTTGTTCCAGCGGAGCACTTCTTCCATTTTCAGCTTTGGAACATGAATGACACCCGCTTCGTCCAGCCAGTATTTGATTGAACCCTTGTATTCTTCAACGACCGGGGCTTCTGCCTTGTAGCCGAGTGAAATTACCGAGTCAATCACAAAATCCATGGGAATCCTGAATAATTCCCGTATCTTATCGCGGTCAATTGCTCCCTGCCAGCAGCAGCCGATGCCTTCTTCCCACGCGGCAAGCATGATATTCTGCACCGCCGCGCCAACATCATAGGCAACCGTTGTTGATTTCACAGGCTTGTCCTCCAGCACAATGATATAGGCTGTCGGCATTTCGCCTGATTTCGGAATGCCTTTGGGAGTAATGTAGCCGGCCCACCGCACATATTTGAACAGTTCCACGCACAGGGCGGCATCGTCAATTACCATATAATCCAGCGGCTGGCGGTTGCCGCCGCTCGGAGCGAGCCTAGCGGCGTTGATAAGTTTTGAGAGTGTTTTTTTAGGGACAGGCTTCTGCAGGAACTTTCGGATGGTCCTTCTTTCTATGATGCTATTGTAAACAGGATTTTCAGGCATATTTTACCTCCTGGGTTTTAAACGGATAATCGGCCGCTACTTTCCCTGGGATTTCGCGGGCGCTGGAGAAGCATTTGCCTGGGAAGCGGGAGCCTGACCTGTTTTTTTCAGCACCGCCGTAACATCAACTCTTATTGTTACCTCGCCCTCGTCAGTCTGCGTGGAAGAAATGTTCTCGGCGAAATCCACATCCATATCGGAGTCTTTAAACTTTATGACCTTCTTGACCGCGGCCACCTTTTCTTTTGCTTCTTTATAGGCCTCACCCTTCGCCTTCTCTATGAGTTTTTTCAGGGTGTCTTCGTTGAAATGAAAATTAATGAACTCGCTCTTGTCCGCGGTGGCTTCATCCAGGACCTTGACCTTTGAAACGCCCTTGGTCTGCTGGGTTTTGGACTTACCGGTTCCGGCGGAGGTGGCGCTGAAGACTTCCGAGGGGAGCGTGACCGGCGCCTCGGCAACAACCGTAGCTCCATATTGTTTAGCGCGGTCCAATATCTCGAAGATCTCGTCCATTTTCAGCTTTCCGAGATCGTTTAAGGTCAGGGTTGTTGATATGGTATATTTAGTCCTTTTGAAGCCCGCCTGGGGTTTGCCGCCCAACGCGAAAGAATCTTTCTCCGTGTAGTCAATTACATCCGGCGTGACCCCGAAGGACTTGAACTGTTCCTTCTTGAGACGAAACAAGCTGGTGAGACGCCAGATAATTATATCCAGTTTCTTTTCTAAATCCTTTGACGCGAACTGCAT
>CAIWWK010000213.1 GCA_903916325.1 Candidatus Firestoneibacteriota bacterium | reverse complement strand
TGGCGGCAACAATACTACTGTGGCTACATCGGTGCCTCTGCTTACCAGCCTTGCTACGAATACCTGGAATTATTTCAAAGTCAGCCTGCCTTCCTGGCCGGTTACAGTCGATTCGACGGCAATAAGATCATGGAGCGTAGAATTTATTTCAACTGCTGCGGCCACCTGTACGGCCATCAGGCTGGATGACATAAGGGTGGTAAGCGCTAACAATACCACCAACGGAGTCTGGAGCGAGGACAGCGGAGTTTGGTCAATTTACAATAACGGAGGCACTAAGGTTTACCGGCAGAACGGAAATTGTGATATAGCAAAGCCGCAGCTGTTGCTGAACAGATTCTATAAAGATTTTGTGGCAACCGTAGATGTGAATGTGCAGTCGGCGAACGCCCAGTACGCCGGGCTTGTTGTTAACCAAAATGTCGTAGGTTCAGGATATTATCTCTACAGTTTTAATGCTCAAACAAGAGGCTTTGAACTGAAGAAATACAATGGTTCGGCGCTTGTAGACGCTACCTCAACGGCTGCCGCAACAACCACTACCGCGGCCACAAACTTCACTTACACTTTGAAAGTTGTTTCAAAAAGCGGAACACTCTATTGCTATCATTCTCTTGACAGCGGCGCGACCTGGAGTTTGCTTGACTACAGCTGCCAGGAGACAGGTCCTATTGCGGGAAGGATTGGTTTTCTGGCCGGCTCTGCGGCCGGTGATGCCACTGTTTATTTCACGAATCTTATTATAAAGCCGCTCCCTTATGCAATAGTCGCTACTGCCGGAGACGGGCGGATGGATATCTCGTTTAACTCTGACGCAAAATCAGGAGAGGTGGCTTCGTATAATATTTACAGAGGAACTTCTTCAAAAACATACGGGACCGCATTAACAACAACCGCTTCCCCTGGATTTGCGGATCTTTCGGTAACTAACGGAGTAACGTATTACTATGCGGTTACGGCAAATGTTTACACATCCGCAAGCACTTTAACCGAAACCCCCCTGGCGTTAGCCGATGAAGTGTCCGGAGCGCCGCATTCGGGCATTAAGATATCAAACAATCCTTTCACTCCAAACGGAGGAGCGGCGTACACTAAGGCAGCTTTCTCGGTCTTTAACCAAAATAATGAGGATGTCTCAATGCTGATCTTTAAACCCAACGGCACGCTTGTGGCGAATTTGAATGCAGGGAATACGTCGGTAGTTTGGAATTCCGGCGCCTTGAGCAGTACAATAACCTGGGACGGCAAGAACAATTCCGGCAAAGTTGTGGACGGAGGGGTTTATGTCTGGCAGATAAAAGTAGGCAGCGCGGTATCAGGCAAAGGAACTGTTGTCCTGGCGAAGTAGTCTAATACGGAGGAGCTTTTATGAAAAAATTAGTATTAGCGGCATTAATTTTGGTATCCGCTGTTGCGCATGCAGCCTTTTTTGACTCTGGCCAGGGCGCAAGGCCTACAGGGATTGGCGAAGCTTTTGTTGCCGTAGCCGATGACGCGAACGCTATGTATTATAATCCCGCCGGAATGATACAGATAAAGATGATTTCTACAACAGCTACTTATACCGGTTATATGGAAGGGCTCAGCGACAGTTTCGCGGCTATAGTTGTGCCTGTGCCGGGTTACGGCGCCATAGGTATAAGCTGGCTCGGGCTTACTGCCGCTTCTTCATATTCGGAAAGCACGTTAAAGGTCGCGTATGCCTATCCAATCACAAAACAGTACACGGTCGGACTGGCCCTTAAACTGCTCTCTAAATCCTACACTCTTGATTCGGTTGCTTCCGGGAATCCATTTTTCTCCGCTACATCCGCTTCAGGCCTGGGAATAGATGCGTCTTTCTTCGGGAAACTGACAGATGAGATAGCTTTAGGCGCCTCTATCGAAAATATTAACGTTCCGGATATAAACGTAGGGAGTTCAGACCCAGTCCCGATGAATATCAGGGTGGGCGGAAGGTACAAGCTCGACAGGAGCCTTCTGGTCGCTCTTGAAGGCGACTTGAGCGGCGAGGACGCAAAGATAAAGGGCGGCAGCGAATACTGGCTGGATTCAGGCTTGCTGAAGGAACTTGGCGTGGGTAATTCAGAACTGGGATTTAGAGGCGGTGTTGGATACGGGAATAACAGTTACCTTAACGTTGACCTCGGTTTTAGCTTTTATTTACCCTCAAAAATCGTAGACTTGAGGTTTGATTATTCGTTTACGATGCCTCTCATGTATATCGAGGGGGCCGGAACACACAGGTTTTCTATCTGCATAACAGAACCCAGGCCGGCATTTAATCTCTAATTCCTGTTTTTGTTAGGGTCCCGGAAACCGGAGCCCTTTTAATTAGTTTAAGATGCCGGATTATTGCAGATGGCATTAATCTTTAAGGATTTCTAAGCCGGCGCCGGCTTCATAACCCCTTTACTCAACCCTTTGTTTGTGATAAAATTGCTTTATGAAACCAAGAGTTGTGGTAGTTATGCCGGCCTACAATGCGGCAAAAACACTTGAAATAACATACAATGATATACCTAAAGACGCTGTTGACGGAATAATACTCGTTGACGACGCCTCCCATGATGAAACTGTTAAGAAAGCTAAGGAACTCGGTATTTCTGTGTTTGTCCATCCGGAAAACAGGGGATACGGGGGTAATCAGAAGACTTGTTATACAGAGGCGCTGAAAAACAACGCGGATATTGTGGTAATGCTTCATCCGGATTATCAGTACGACCCCAAACTAATACCTGAGATTATAAGGCCGATAGCCGAAGGACATGCTGACCTTGTCCTGGCTTCAAGACTGCTTTCAGGTACGGCGCTCTCCGGCGGCATGCCTTTCTATAAATACATAAGCAACAGGTTCCTGACCATAACTGAAAATATTATTCTTGGGTTAAAACTGTCTGAATTCCACACCGGATACCGGGCATACAGCAGGAATCTCCTTGAAAAGATACCTTTTGTAAACAATTCCGAGAACTTTGTTTTTGACACTGAAGTTATTGTACAAACCGTTTATTACGGAATGCGGATAGAAGAGATTCCCTGCCCGACAAAATATCTCAAGGATTCCTCCTCAATAAGCTTCAAGAACAGCGTTGTTTACGGGCTTCAGACTCTCTGGAGCCTGCTGCGTTTCCTTCTCCAAAAGTCGCGGCTGGTCAGCTTTCGCATCTTTTCGGCTAAGAGGTAAACTTGAAGTTCCATACTTCTATATTCAGGGCGAAATTCAGAGCCGCCCTGGTAAAAACCGCGGCGTTCTTCATAAAGGCCGCAGAAACACGCCCGCAGCCGGAACTGTCCTCTACTGATTCCGCAAAAAAATTTCTTATAATTCGGCTTGACCGTGTAGGAGACATGTTGCTTTCTACGCCTGTCTTTGAGAGTATAAAGAAAAATGTACCCGGTTCCGTCGTAACGGTGCTTCTTAACAGGTACAGCAGGGGAGTACTGAAGAACAATCCTTACGTTGACCGCATAATAGAAACCGGGAGTAAAGAATCGAAGAATATTTCAGCAGGCGAATATGACGCGGCGGTGGTCTTAAGTTATGATTTTGATTTGTCAAGCGCCCTGGCATGCTATAGATCAAGAGCTTCTATACGGGCAGGTTTTAAAGGTAAATACACTGACGTTTTCTATAATGTCGAGATTGAAAGGGATCCTCAGGGAAAATACGAGGCGCGCAGGAATATAGAACTCATGGAGAAAGCCGGTTTCAGGTCTTCCTATTCTAAGCCTGCGCTCTATGTTTCAGCCGATGAAGAAAAGTCCGCGGAAGAATTCTACACTCGCAATGGCATAAAGCCTGAAGATATCGTAGTCGGTCTGCATCCTGGTTCAAAGCGAAAACCCAGGAGATGGCCGGTAGTCTCGTTTGCTGCAGCTGCATCGGTCCTTCGCGAGAAATACGGCGCAAAGCTAATCATAACCGAAGGCCCGGGAGAATACCGGCTGACATGCGGATTGAATGCTCTTCTTGGCGGGAATGTGCCTGTATTAAAACCATCGTCGATTACGATGTGGTCTGCAGTTTATAAGAGAATGAATCTCTTTATCTGCGGTGACACGGGGCCTGTACACATTGCCATGGCTGCCGGAGTTCCTGTCGCAGGCATCTATGGGAAGAGCGATCGCAGAAGGTGGGCGCCGGATGATAATCCCAGGCTTTCCATAATAGGCGGTAAGAGATGCGCTGATATCGGGGTTGAAGAAGTCCTGTCGGCGGCGGAAAAGTTACTCGCGGAGTTCACACATAAATGAAAACAAGGATCACTGCAGTAATAAACCATAATGGAGATGAAGAAAGCCTGGAACGGACGGTAAAAAGTGTTTCAGGCTGGGTCTCCAATATATCGGTGATTAATCCCGGAAGAGGTCAGTCAAGGCGCAATATCTCTGGATGGCTGCTTGGGCTTAACTCCGGAGAAGAAGTTTCAGTCCCGCTGAAACGCGAGATCCGGACGCTGTTCAGAGTAATACCTGATAAAAACAACCCTGACACCTATATGATTCCGGTGATCAGGAATGTAAAGGATAGGTGGAACCTTGTTTGTCCCGGAAGCTCCAGGCTATTTTTAGCAGGAGGGAGCGGGAAGGCAGGAAGCCTGGTTAATCCCATACGGGATTACATAAAGCACAAATCATTTCCCGTTATTCCGAAGGACGGCAAAATCAGGAGAGTTGTTGTTATCAAGCTTAGAGGAATAGGAGATACGGTACTGCTCACGCCGCTATTTTTGTCGTTAAAGAAGTTGTTTCCCGGTGTTTTGACTGACGCTGTCGTGCAAAGAGAAAGTGCAGTGCTCCTTGAAGGGCAGAAGGATATAGCGTCTGCGATTTTCTATGAAGGATTTTTTAAGACTTTGATTAAGCTAAGGAAAAAAAGTTATGACCTGGCGCTTGTTCCTCAGGCAAGTTTCAGGTCAGCACTGCTGGCCCGGCTTTCCGGGGCTAAGCTGCTCTCGGTAAATAATCATAACGGGAGAAACTATTTTTCTTCCGTGCTTGTAGATAAACCACAGGAATATGAGAATGCCGCTGAAAGAGACCTGGATTGCGTAAGAGCGCTTGGTTTAAAGGCGTCTTTCTCCAAGCCAAATATTACGGTAACCGCCGCTGAGCGGAAGAAGGCTCTCGCGCTTTTGCGGGGACTTGGAGTAAGGGAAAATATAAAGACCGTGATAATAAACCCATCGGCCAGCAAGGTAAATAAGATGTGGCCTGAAAAATATTTTGCGTGTTTTACGGATATGGTATCCGCGGGGAAGAATGTCAAGGTGCTGCTTTTGGCAGACCCTTCCAATACGGAAGCGGCAGCCGGCACAGCCGCGCTCGCTAAAAGCAGGCCGGTGCTTTTACCTTTATTGCGCCTGCGCGATGTACTGGGGTTGTTATCGATTGCCGGGCTCTATGTCGGAAATGACTCAGGGCTTTCTCACGCGGCCGCGGCTCTAGGCACTCCCACAATAACTATTGTAGGACCTGACGAGTCAAGGATATTTCATCCTTACAGGCAGGAAGACGGGCATTATTTGATATCTAAAGACAGGTACTGCAAACCCTGCTGGAAAAAATATTGCGAAGGCCGAGAATGCCTTGAAGCAGTAAGGCCCTCTGATGTGTATAAGGAATATCTCAAATGGAAAAGATAAGCGTTATAGTCATTACAAGAAACGAGGAAAAGAATCTAGAAGCCTGCCTTCGTTCCGTCTCGTTTGCGGATGAAATAATAGTTGTCGACGCTGACAGTTCGGACAGTACCATAAAGATTGCTAACAAATTCACTAAAAAAGTATTTACCCGCAAGTGGGACAATTTCGCTAACCAGAAAAACTATGGTATTGACAAGGCAAGGAACGACTGGGTCCTTAGCCTGGATGCGGACGAAAGAGTATCCTTCGCGCTTCGAGAAGAATTAAAGAACCTGGAACCTTCCGGAGAGGGGTATGCGTTTCCGATAAAGAATTATTTCCTCGGTAAATGGCTTAAACACGGCGGCCAATACCCGGATTATCACCTCCGGCTCTTCAATAGGAGAAAAGGAAGGTTTATGTTCAATGTCAGGCAGGTTCACGAGGGAGTTTACCTTAAGGAAGGAGCGCTTGAACGCAGGCTTGATAACTGTCTGGAGCATTTTTCCTATGAAAGCATCTATTCCTACTTGAGGAAGTTCAACAACTACACTTACCTGGACGCGAAGGGCAGGAGTGATAAAGGGGGCGCCCCAAGCTTTTATGGGCTTTTCTTTAGGCCGGTTCACAGATTTATTAAATGGTATTTCCTGCAGCTTGGTTTTCTCGACGGAGTACACGGGCTTGTTTTCCATTCACTTTCCGCGTTTTATTATTTTACGTGCGAGTTAAAACTTCTTGAAATGAACGGATACAGCCCGAGGGCGCTCAAATGGCGGACATAAAAAACATACCGATACTAATGTATCACCATGTTATGGCAGGAGACGGGAAAAATCTCCCGGAAGACAGCTCTTTCGTGGGCCTTGCCGATTTTGAGGCGCAGTCACTCGCTCTTTCAACCGCAGGTTACAAAACGCTGGATTTCACGGAACTCGGCAGTATTCTGGATGACAAAATGAAGGCGCCGGAAAAGCCGGTTATAATCTGCATAGATGACGGTTACGCGGAAACGCTAAAAAGCGTTTTGCCTGTTCTTTCAGGTAACAGGCAAAAGGCTGTCGTCGGTCTGGTTACGGCTTGCATAGGAGAATTTGATGACTGGCAGAAAGCGCGCAAAGAATATTATAAGATAATCGATGAGACTTTGGTTGTGGAATATTCACGTCTTTGTTTTTCTTTTGTTTCACATTCTCAGACGCACCCGTTCCTTTCGCGCTTATCTGACAACGAGCTGGAAAAAGAACTCAGGGATTCAAAGCAAACCATAGAAAAACTTACCGGAAAACCGGTCAACACGTTGATTTATCCGTACGGCGACAGGCATGAGCGGGTAAAGACAGGACTGGCGGCTGCAGGGTACAGATTTGGAGTTTCAATTTCTGCTAAAACAAGATATGTGCTGGAAGACCTTCTGGATCTGCGCCGCGTATACGTAAAGAAAGACGAAAACACAGGTACTTTTATGAGGAAATTATCCCCCTGGTATCTTTGGTACAGGGGTTTAAGAAGGAGATAAATGAGGCGCCGGACTTCAGACATAGGCGGCAGGTTAACAGAGTACTCCCTATATGGGTTTGCATTTTGCGCTTTTTGGTTCTGGAGCATGATGCAGGTCTTTTTTGCTCTTGCTCTAATAGGTTTTCTCCTGCAGGTATCTACCTCCGGATTTAAGTTCTTTCGTCCTGAACGTTACAACCTTTTTGATTATGCCTTCATTGCCATGATTGCAGGCAGTTTCATTTCCTGTTTTTTCGGTGTTGATCCGGTCAAGAGCCTGGGGCAGCACGCATTTATAAAGACTACTGGATGGATGCTGATGTATGTAATCGCAAGGGAAAGTTTTAGCGGGGATAAACAGTTAAAGCGGACCGCTTGGATTCTGGTTTGGTCGGCGCTTATTGGAGCTCTTTACGCGGTTATCAGAGGAGTGTTTCGGGGGGAAGACCGTTTCGGAGGCGGGCTAGGGCATCCAATACATTTGGGTATAGGCATGAATTTCGCGATAGCTATCATAGGGGTACTAATCCTTTATGCAGTCTCGTCTGAAGCGAGAAAAGGTTTCATGACCGCCGGGAAATGGATTCTGTCAGGCTTATCTTTGGCGGCCTGTTTTGCGGCGCTGATAGGGTCTCATGCAAGTTCAGGCCTGATA
>CAIWWK010000212.1 GCA_903916325.1 Candidatus Firestoneibacteriota bacterium | reverse complement strand
GAACACGCATATCCTGACCTATCCGGGAGAACATTCGGGAACCGGCGCGAAAATAATCGAAACCTATGACCTGGAAAATGACCCGCAGGAGAAAGTAAATATAAGCTCATACAACCAGGACCTTACCGGTGACGGGCTTGAGGGTGGGAGGATAAAACTTCTTGAGTCCTCCTCTGCCAGGGTAATACTACAGGTCAAAGGTAATCTTGGCAATACTCAGGAAGAGAAGGTAAAAGTCACAAAGAAATATGTTGTTTATCCCACGGGGCAGATATATGTGAAGAACTACTTTGAGGATATACCGAAGTGCTATTACGTCGGGCCGTATGTCAACGGGTGGCTTGCTTTCGCGCCGGCTAATGCTTTTAATGACCTTGAAGATGACCCTGATGTTTGGGTTAGCTGGGGCGGGCAGAAGAAAATGTCAGACGCAAAGAGCAGTTTCATGCTCTTTCACGGTGTTGAAAAGCACCCTCAGTTCTTCAAGCCCACTGTCAAGGGGCATAAAGATGATATGAAAATAGTCGATGTCAAATCGGATGTCCTTATAGTCCTTCATTATCAGGAAACAAAGAGTTATTACTGGGGGCGCTGGACTCACGGCGCAAGGGTCAACGGCAAGCCGTGTATTGTAGGGGATATAAATTACGCTTCAGATGTAAATGGGAAGATAGAGTATGACCTGAAGGACTCAAAGACACTTGCTTATCTTCTTCAGATAAAACCCTCGACTATGGACAGCATAGATGCCGTGAAACCCTATGTAGCCGATTACCGAAAGCCCGGGCCTTTTTTTGTAACAAAAGGCAGTCCGGTAAAGGACGACGCTGACGACCTGAACCACGACGGTTACAACGAGGCAGAAGGCTGTTATCTTGTAAAAGCTACAGGCAACGAAGTTGCTTTCGAGCTTGACTGCAAGGTGAAAAGGTTCAACCCGATATTTAAGATAGTCGGCTGGTCCGCGGCGGCCCCTTCGAGCATAGAGGTGAACGGGAAGAAAGTGATGAGAGGTGACGGCTATTCCGCCGATATGGCAGATAATAAAACTGACCTGGTGCTCCAACTCTTTGACAGCTACAATGAAAAACTTGCGGTTAAACTGATGAAATAGCCGTTGAATAACAGATGAAAAACAAGGGTGGAGTAAGAAATAGTAGCTAACGGAGGCTCTATGAAGAAGACGACCTATATCATGACCTTGCTGCTGGCGGCTTCCCTTGCGTTCGGGAAGACTTCCACAGTGCTAAAGCTGGAAAGCGCGGCGGAGGCTGACAGGGTAAAGACAATAAATGCGGAGAAAAAGTTTGAGGGAGGAAAACTTCAGCTAATATTCTCTCCAGAAACGTATTCGCTGGCTTATATGGAAATACCGAGGAAAGATATTGAATACTGGGATGGGAAGATGATTAGCGCCTCGAAACTGATCAATGTAACCCTTCCTGAAAATGTCTGGACGGGTTATGAAAAACTACTTTTTGATTACACCAATCCCGGTAAAGCAGACTTTGAAATGTCAGTATGGATAATAGACCACACGGGCTATATGTCGGAGCTGTCTTTTAATAAACTTATGCCGCAAATCAAGACCAGTGAAACGAAAGATATTGATTATAAACAAATGGGTGAGGTCAAAGTAAGATTAAAAGCGGGGAAAGGCAGCGCAAGTATTGACCTTGGGAAAGAGATCTTTACGATGGACAAAGAGCGGGTTATAGATATTTCTGATATAAGGGCCATTGCTTTTGCCGTCGGAGGAAAGGAATGCAAGACGGGAATTTCAAATATACGGCTGGAAGGAAGCTCGGAAACGGCGGGGAGCCTGCCAATGTATCCCTATACTGTTTTTTGTAAGAAGTTTCCGGAGAAAGGCTATCATGATAAGCACGCCAACCTTTGCCCCTGGTGCGGAGAGGCAATCGAGGACGCTGAACCGGTTTCTGAAAAATCAATATTAAAAACTCCTGAAGGAGCAAAAAAGATCTTTGCCGCGGCTGACGGGATGGTTCTTCCGGTTGGGCTTGGTACCGGGGAAGCAAAGACATTGAGAAACAATTATAATGGTTCAAAATTCACAGGTCTTTATCATTTTGACATGAGCGGTGTTAATACCACCACCTATGTGGATTTTGCTCTTGACAGTACGGTTCCGCAGGATTTCAAGAAAGCGGAATTAAAACTGCTTGCTTTCTATACGGTGGAAAGACCAAAAATTACGGAGGGCGTAAAACTCTGGTCTGTGCCGGAAAAATATTCCATTAATGAAAAAAAGTTGACCTGGATATCACAACCTCCTGTTGAAGAACTGTTGGCGGTGAGCGGCGCCTATGCGCTTGACAATACACAGGTCCCCACTAAACAGTGGTTTGTATTTGATATTACTGATTATGTAAAGAAAGCTGTAAAGAACAAGCAAAGCAGGCTGGTATTCAAGCTCCAGGGGTGGACCACCATAAATCTATGGAAAAAACAAGATTGCGGCTATATATCCTTTTGCAGAAGAACAGATGTGAATGAAAGAAGGCGTCCGCATATTCTTATAGAATAGGAGCGATAGGTACCTTGTGGTGAAGTGAGCGAAAAAGATGAAAAACGGAGGATGTATGCATAAAACACTCTGTGCCTTGATCGTGCTGCTGGCTGCTTCCCTTGCGTTCGGGAAGACTTGCACCGTGCTAAAACTGGAAAGCGCGGCGGAGGTTGACAGGGTAAAGACAATAAATGCGAAGCGAGAGTTTGTGGGCGGGAAATTACAGGCAACCTTCTCCGAGCAAAATTATTCCCTG
>CAIWWK010000211.1 GCA_903916325.1 Candidatus Firestoneibacteriota bacterium | reverse complement strand
CGGGACTGCTGGCAAAGGTCGCCTCGCTGGAAGGGGAGTTTAGGGTCGGCTTTAAGACAGCGCATCCAAGGGACTTTTCTGAAGAACTTCTTCAAACCGTTGAGAGTTCAAAAAAAATAATGAGGAACTTCCACTTGCCGCTCCAGTCCGGTTCGGACCGGATTCTCAAACTCATGAACCGCGGTTACGATGTTTTGCACTACCTGGGGATAGCCGAAAAGGTGCGGAAGCTTGAGGGGATTTCCCTCACGACAGACATAATAGTCGGGTTTCCCGGAGAAACCGAGGAAGATTTCAACGGAACTCTTGAAACTTTTGAACGGGCGGGCTTTGATTCCGCGTATATGTTTAAATACTCGCCCCGCAAAGGAACAGCCGCTTCAAAACTGGGCGATTCAGTGCCAAAGAAAGTCAAAGAAGACCGCCTTGCGCGTTTAATGTCGCTTCAGCGGAAGACTGGCCTGGCAAAGAATAAACCGCTGGTCGGATCCGAGCACGAAGTGTTAATTGACAGCGAAACTTTTGCCGCCGGAAAGGTATGCGGGAAGACTCTCTCTGAAAAACAGGTTTTTTTCCCGGCTGGGAAAGAGTTGAAAGGTTTTGTCAGGGTTGCCGTTACTTCGGCCGGCCCGTTCAGCCTGAAAGGAGAACTCGTAAAATGACGCTAAAAGAACTGCTGTGTTTCTACGATAAAGAAAAGAAGGTCATAAAGGGCAGGCTCAAGGAATTTGAGCTCGTTTACGCGGAAAATGACCGCCGTATCCTGGAAGAACTCTGTTTTTGCATCTTCACCGCCAACGCTTCGGCAAAAATGGGGTTTACCTGCATTGATCTGATACGGCCGGTGCTGCTTACCGCAAGCCCGGAAGAACTCAGCCGCAGGATAAAGGGCAGGTACCGTTTTTGGCGAGTCCGCCCGAAATATCTTGTCCACACCCGTGAGTACTTGCGGTGCGGTTACGGGCTCAAGATGCACGACCTGATAGAATCCTTCGGTTCGGACAGAGACGCCCTGCGTGATTTTTTCGCCAAGGGCAAGGATATTAAAGGAATAGGCTACAAAGAGGCAAGCCATTTCCTGCGGAATATCGGGTTTAAAGGCTACGCGATCCTTGATAAACATATTTTAAATTGCCTGTTTGAATATGGTATAATTAAAGAAGTTGAGCCCATGAATACCAAGCAAAAGTATCTCGAAACCGAAGAAAAAATGAAAATGTTCGCGAAAAAAATCGGCGTTGATTTTAACGAGCTTGACCTGCTTTTCTGGAGCAGCAAGACCGGAGAGGTTCTAAAATAATGAGAATAATCGGGGTTATCCCGGCCAGGCTGCATTCCACAAGGTTTCCGGAAAAGATCCTCGCCGATATAAAGGGAAAGCCGATGATCTGGTGGGTCTGGAAAGCGGCCAAGAAGGCCGAGACTTTAAGCGAAGTGTTTGTCGCGACCGACCATCCGAAGATATATTCCGCGGTAAGGGATTTCGGCGGCAACGCGGTGATGACTTCCTCCAGGCACAAGAGCGGCACCGACAGGATAGCTGAAGCAGTCAAGGGGCTTAAGGCCGATATAGTCGTTAATATACAGGGCGATGAGCCGCTGATACGGCCGGATATGCTGGACAAGGCGGTTGCTCCTTTTTATTCCTCGCCGGGACTTTTGATGAGCACTCTGGTCTGTAAAGTAAAGGACAAAAAGCTCGCGGAAGATACCAATATCGTTAAAGTAACAGTGGATATTAACGGCTACGCGATGTATTTCTCAAGGTCTAACATACCCTCGCTCGCGAGAGCGGAAGAGTTCGATTATTTTTACAAACACATCGGCGTATATGTGTACAAGAAAGATTTTCTGCTCAAGTACGTTAAGCTGCATCAGAGCAGGCTGGAAAAAATTGAGAAGTTGGAACAGTTAAGGGTCATCGAGAACGGTTATAAGATAAAAGCTGTGGAAACCAGGTTTGACACCGTCCCGGTGGACACGAAGGAAGATTTGGCAAAGGTAGTGAAGCTGATCGCTTGATGCTCAGACGCGCAGATGCGCGGGTGCGCAGAAGTGCAGAGGCGCAGATGCGCGGATGCGCAGTAAGAACTGAGGACGGTTGGAAGGTTAGAGGGTTAGAAGGTCAGAAGGTTGGCAGGTAAGACGTTGTATTAATGAAGCTTGTTTGTCTTTATTGATTCTTGATTTTTGTTTCGAATTTAGAATT
>CAIWWK010000210.1 GCA_903916325.1 Candidatus Firestoneibacteriota bacterium | reverse complement strand
AGACGGGTTTATTCCTGATCTTTCCCTGGTGGCCGAGGAAGACGGGAAGATTAAAGGGTATTTGCTTCTTGCAGAGGTGCATGTAAAGACAAAGGACGAAGAGGTCCCTGCACTGGCGCTGGTAACGCTCGCGGTCCTGCCAAAGGCCAGGAAGCAGGGTATTGGAGGCCTCTTGATGCGCAAGGGCATGGAACTTGCCAAGATCAACGGCTATAATTCCGTTTTTGCCGCCGGGCATCCTGATTATTACAGCAGGTTCGGTTTTACTTTTGCGATTGATAAGGGACTTCGTTCAAGATTTAACTCAGAGAGCGCCTTCATGGTGGCTGAGCTGGCGCCGGACGCTCTGGACTGCATTAAGGGAGAAGTTGTTTACCCGCAGGTTTTTTTTAACGCCTAACTAGTTTGGCGGCGCAGAACCTAAAAATCTTTGCCGGAGGAGACAGCATGCATCAATGGTTGTATTCAATTGGCAGCGTCGCTGTGGTGAGCTCAGTTTCGATTGTAGGAATCTTTACGCTCTCTCTCAATCAGGAAGTTCTCAGAAAGATACTGATTTATCTGGTCAGTTTTGCTATAGGAGGGCTTTTTGGCGACACATTTTTTGAACTGCTTCCTGAAGCCTATAGGGTTATACCAAACCCCCTGCATATCGCATGGCTGGTTTTTGCCGGGATAGCTGCGTTTTTCGTCTTAGAAAAGTTCATAAACTGGTCCATAACCCACGGCCCCAGGAATAGCAGCGTAAAACCGTATGTCCCGATAATCTTTGCGGGAGATCTTTTTCATAACTTTATTGACGGTATTATCCTTGGCGCATCTTTTGCCGTGAACTCCGGGATCGGTTTTGCGACGGCCCTTGCGGTTATAATGCACGAAACGCCGCACGAGATAGGCGATTTCTCGGCGTTTGTGCACGGCGGGCTTTCCCCGAAGAGGGCTTTATTTTACAATTTTTCCACCGCGCTCCTCTCTGTGCTCGGCGCTGTCATATCTCTTCTGATAGGCAGCGTGAACGAAGGGTTTAGGACGGCGCTTCTGCCGATAACCGCCGGCGGTTTTATTTATCTTGCCGGCGCAGACCTGATACCTGAACTTAAGACCGAGCATAATGTGTGGAAATCGCTCGGGCAGTTCCTCTGTATTGTCGCGGGATTCGGGCTGATAGCCCTTCTGTCTTACCTTCATATAGGAGAATAATGAAAGACAAGTTTGGCAAAAATACTCTCGTCAGGCTGCTTAAGGCGCAGAAAAACGAGGCTACTGAAGCCGTTGTCTACGCGCGTCTTGCAGTTTCCGTGAAAGACCCGGCAGCGGCAAAGATTTTTACAGGAATATCCCGGGACGAGAAGCGGCATTATGACTTTTACCGCAAGTTGACAGGCGCGGAAATTGCTCCTGACAGACGGAAAATATTCAGGTTCTTCTGGATAGCCAGAATCTTCGGCCTTACTTTCGGCATACGCCTTATGGAACAGGACGAGGGGAACGCCCAGAAGAATTACGCGGAGCTTCAGAAAGAGCTTGGTACTCTCTCGAAAATAATACGGGATGAGGAAAAGCACGAACACGCTCTCATTGACCTTATCAACGAAGAAAAGCTTCAATATATTGGTTCCGTGGTGCTGGGGTTAAGCGACGCCCTGGTGGAATTGACCGGCATGCTTGCAGGCCTTACGCTTGCCATGCAGAACTCGAAATTAATAGCGTTGGCTGGGTTGATTACCGGAGTAGCCGCAGCGCTTTCCATGGCCGCTTCGCAGTATCTTGCGGTCAAACACGAGAGCTCGGGAAACGCCTACAAATCCGCGGTCTATACCGGCGTTACCTATATCTTTACCGTTATTCTTTTGGTCGCGCCGTACCTGCTTTTTAAGGATTACTTCCTCGCGCTCGCCGCCACCATGGCGCTGGCGCTTGCTGAAATAGTAATCTTCAATTTTTACATTTCCGTCGCCAAAAATCTTTCCTTCAAGAAAAGATTTTGGGAGATGACCCTCATCTGCTTTTCGGTGGCGGCGGTTTCGTTCGTAATAGGTTATTTTGTGAAAATCCTCCTGAATGTGACTGTGTAAACCCGGACTCTTTCCGTTGCTTTCCCGTACCGGAAGTGCTACAATTGTACGTCTAATCATACTAATCATACCGCTTCCCGGAGGGAAAATGAAAGGACCTGAACTGAAAGGGCCGCTTGGCGGCGAAATACACGGGACCACTATTCTTGGCGCGAGAGGTCAGGTTGTAGTGCCTCAGGAAGTCAGGAATAAGCTGAAACTAAAACAGAACGATAAAATGCTGGTAATCTCCTACAACGGTATGGTGATACTGGCAAGCACGGCGCAGTTTAACAGCTATATTACCGGTTATGTGAAGCGGATAAATCTGATTAAAAATAAAATAGCGAAGGTAAGAAAGGCTTCGCACAGGAAGGGGGCATAATGGCGGATCCAATCATGGAGACAGAAGCAAAAACAGAAGGGCCGAGTTCCAAAACAAGGATGATAGTAATTATCCTGGGGCTGGTCGCGGTTGCCGCGGTGCTTTACGTGCTATGGTACCTGAAGTCAGGAAGAGAAGTGTATACCGATGACGCGTTCATTGACGCCGACAAGGCGACCATTAGTTCAAAATACCCCGGCCGGGTGGCCTCGCTCACAGTTCAGGAAGGCGCCAATGTAATTAGCGGCCAGGTGATAGCTATCCTCGACACTTCAGACCTGCTTGCCCAGAAGGAACAGGCGAAAGCGTCTGTTTCCTTTGCTCAGGAAAGCAGCAAACTCGCGAAGGTTAACCTCTCCAAGGCGGAAGAAGATTTCCAGCGCGTTGAGGCCCAGTACAAAAACAAGATAGTCGCGAAAGAACAGTACGATCACGCGAAAAAAGCCCTGCAATCCGCTAGGGTGCAGGATTCCATTGCGGTCGCTCAGATACAGACTTCGAAGGCGCAACTCGGCGTCATTGAAACACAACTTGGGAATGCCGAGATAAAGGCGCCGATGGACGGGGTGGTGGCTAAGAGGTGGGTTTTGCCGGGGGATGTCGTGACCGCGGGCCAGGCAATATATACAGTATACGATGTAAAGAACATCTGGATTACGGCGAACCTGGAGGAGACGAAGTTCTCGCAGTTGGCTCTGGGACAGGTATCCGAGATCACTGTTGACGCTTACGGAAGGATGAAACTGCGCGGCAAAGTCAGCCAGCTTGGCTCGAACACCGCTTCCCAATTTTCGCTGATTCCTTCCAGCAACGCCGCGGGAAACTTTACAAAGGTTACCCAAAGAATACCTATCAAAATAACGCCTGACAGGGAAACAATTGAAAAGAATCCCGGGAAACTGCTGCCCGGAATGTCAGTGGAAGTGCTGGTTAAGACAAAGTAGAATGGCCTCTCCTCACCATGCCATAAAGAGGGGTATTATTGCCAGGATACCTTCTATCCATCACGAGCATTCCAGTTATAAATGGTGGGTGCTTCTTAACGTGATGATCGGCACTTTTGTCGCCGTGCTGGATTCCACTATCGTCAATGTCGGGCTCTCCAAGATAATGGCATCTTTGGGAGCGACCATTGATTCCATTGAATGGATTATGACAGGGTATAACCTGGCGCTGGGCGTGATGCTCCCGGCTTCAGGCTGGATTGCCGACCACCTTGGCTATAAAAAAACCTATTTTACGGCTCTGACCATATTTACGCTTGGTTCTTTCCTCTGCGGGCTCTCCTGGAACGAGAGTTCACTAATCACCTTCAGGCTCCTGCAGGGGCTTGGCGCCGGCATGCTGATGCCGGTCGGCTTGGCTACCATTATGAGGGAGTTTCCAAAGGAACAGCGCGGCATGGCAATGGGGTTCTGGGGAATAGCCGCCGCGGCCTCTGTATCCTTCGGCCCGCTTATCGGCGGCTACCTTGTAGACAACATCAGCTGGCAGGCGATTTTCTTTGTGAATGTTCCGATAGGCATCTTCGGACTTTTGGTAACGCTTATCATACAGAGGGAATACAAGACCGATAACACAAGGGATTTTGATTTTCTGGGATTCCTGTCAATAACTGCGTTCCTGACTTCTATGCTTCTCGGTCTTTCCGAAGGCAATGCTGCCTGGAACACGGGGGGATGGACTTCTCCTTTCATTGTTGGCTGTTTCACTATAGCGTTTGTCAGTCTGATAATTTTTCTGATTGTTGAAACACGCCAAGAGCATCCCTTCATTGAGATAAAGCTATTCAAGAACTTCAATTTTACTGCGAGTAACGCCATAATGTTCATCTTCGGAATAGGAATGTTTGGGAGCACTTTTCTTATGCCGCTTTACTGGCAGAATGCCCTGGGATATACTGCGATAATGGCCGGCAGCATGTTCCTGCCTGTCGGAATACTGCAGGCTTTTGCTTCGCCCATATCAGGCATACTCGCTGACAAAATTAGCCCGAAAGTTCCCGCATCTATCGGTATAATATTGCTGGTCATAAGTCTTTATCTTAATTCCCAGCTTACGCTTCAGACGGAGAAGCCCTTTATGTATATGCTGCTCGCTATCCGCGGACTGGCGATGGGGCTGATATTCACGCCTTTGACCACGGTGTCCCTTCTGGAAATACCGAGGGATAAAATGGCCCAGGCTTCAGGCCTGATAAATGTTATCAGGCAGATAGGCGGCAGCTTCGGGATTGCGATATTTGGCTCAATTCTTACAAGGCGCACCGTATTTCATGCCTCAATATATGGGCAGAGCCTGGATTCGTCAAGTCCAATATTTAGAAATACTTATTTTGGAATTGCCGGCCATTTTACAAGGGATTTTAACAGCTCGCCGGGCGTTGCCGGTTCCCAGGCCGGAGCTTTGATAATGAGCGAAATTCAGAAACAGGCTTTTGTGCATGCAATCTGCGATTGTTTCATAATCGCGGCTATTGTGACGCTCGCTATACTTGTACCTGTCTTTATTTTAAGAGCCGGAAAGAAAAATGATTCAGTGGCGGAGGAAGTTGTCGTTCTGGACTGAGAGAAGTATGCATACCAAGACAAAATAAGCAGAGCTTTTCCTGATAGGTCACGATATCGTTCTGTCAGTTTCACTGACAAGCATGATATCGCCGGTCTTCAGGCTGCGGTAGTTTAATTTGATCAGGAGAAAACAATGAAAAGGAATATTTTGGCACTTGCCGCAGTACTCGCGGTTTCTGCTTTTTGCGCCGCCGGGGAACCCTTGACGGTTGGGAAGGCTGTTGAGCTCGCGCTCAAGAACTATCCTACAATAAAGCAGTCGTTTTCGGACAGGGACGCCGCGGCGGCAAGGCTGAGACAGAAATTTGCGGCCTGCTGGCCTTCTCTTGAAATTGAAGGGGTCTATGCCAGGGTGGAACCGGACCCGACGCTTGCCTTTGGCCCGCTTGGAACCCTGCAGTTGTACCCTGAAGACAATTATGATTTCCATATCGGACTGAGCTATACCTTGCTTGACCTGGGCAGGACGGGTTCGCAGATAGACCTTTCAAACGAGATGCTCTCGCAGGCGCAGAATGCCGTTGAACTTTCAAAAACAATGCTTTCTTACCAGACCATACAACTTTTCTACAGCGTGCTTTTCCTCTCGCAACAGTCTGATGTCCAGCAAAAGGAGATAGATTCGCTTACGGAATATATGTCCCAGACCAGGAAGAAAGTAAGCTTTGGGAGCGCAACTGATTTTGACGCGCTGACAATTCAGGTTAAGCTTGAAGAGTCGAAGAACGCGAAGGCCGACCTTGATAATGCCTTCAAGAAAACCTTCCTGCAGTTTAAGAAGAACATCGGCGCCGTTTCTGATCCGAAGCTTGAGGGGAAATTCTTTCAGGATAAACTTAACATAGACGAAAATTCTCTCATAGCCAAAGCGTTGGTTTCAAGGCCTGAGTGCGTAATGACAAAACAGGGTGAGCAGATTGCCAGAGCGCAGCTCTCTGTGGCAAACAATTCTGACAATCCCGCGCTCTTCGTTGGCGGCACCTTTGGGTATAAAAACGGTTTTTTAATGGACATTTACACTCTTCAAAATAACTGGGTTCTTACTGCGGGAGTAAAAATACCCCTGTTTGACGGCGGCAGGACCGCTGGAATGGAAGCCGAAGCAAGATCATCCCTTGCGTCGGCGGAGTTTAAAAGCATGGATGTTGAAGAGAGCGTGAAAACCGAGGTCCGGCAGGCGATCTCCGACGTCAATACCGGCTACGAGAAGCTTAGGGCGGCCGGGCTTCATGTTAAACTAGCCGAAGAGGCGATGTCCCAGGCCAATGTCAGGTTCGATAACGGGGTTATCACAAACCTGGACCTGATAAATTCCGAGACATCTCTTGCCAGGGCAAGGCTTTTCTTTTCACAGGCTCAGTACGCCTATGTAATGAGTGTCTTTTCCCTGAAGAGGGCGGCGGGCGTAAAAATCTGGCAGGAATTGAAGTAAGAAGTTGTTGCGGAAACTTACGGGCGGGGAGCGCTGCTCTCCGCTCTTTTTTTATGCGGGAAATCTGTTATAATAAACAATGTTTCAAAATTTCACCGGAGGCAATTATGCTTAAACAGGAAGAAATACTGGAAATATTCAAAAAATCAGGTGCGTTAATGGAGGGGCATTTCAAACTCACATCCGGGCTTCACAGCCATCAATATGTTGAAAAATTCCAGGTCCTGCAATGGCCGAAATACACGGAAGCCCTTTGCAAAGAGATAGCGAAAAGGTTCAAGAACGATAACATCCAGGTCGTGGTCGGGCCGGTGACCGGGGGCATTCTGCTTGCCCATGAAGTGGCCAAAGAACTGGGAACGCGCGCCATATTTACGGAGCGCGAGGAAGGGAAGATGACTCTCCGGCGCGGTTTCTTCATTAATCCGGGAGAAAAAGTTCTTATAGTTGAAGATGTCATAACGACCGGCGGTTCAGTCATGGAAGTAATAGAAGTGGTAAAGGCCCACAAAGGGACGCTTGCCGGCGTAGGCTTGCTCGTGGACAGGAGCAACGGAAAAGCGGAGTTCGGGGTAAGGAAGGAGGCTCTTGCTGTGCTGGATATCAAGACATACGATCCGTCAAAATGCCCGATGTGCGAGAAGGGTGTTCCGCTTACGAAAAGAGGCAGCAGGAAGTAAAGAAAAAGATGACGCGCGGATGAGCGGAAGCGCAGAGGCGCAAAAAATGGTTCTTGTCTTTGCCGCGCCTCCGAGCATCCGCCTTTGAGGGGGGAGTTTGACACAAAAAGAGATATACCTTAACGCCATACAGGGCAAAAAGACTCCGCGGCCGTCTATCGGGAATCCGGTTTCAATAGTCTGCACGGAACTTATGGACAAGACCGGCTTTTTTTTCCCGGAAGCTCACACGGACGCCGCAAAAATGGCCGGCCTGGCGCTTGCCGGGCACACGGTGATGGGCTTTGATAATATAATGCCGTATTTCTCGGTTGTTTACGAGTCCGCGGCTTCCGGAGTGGAAGTTGACTGGGGCCGTAAAGACAACATGCCCTCCACAAAAAATACTATCTGGAAGGAACCTGAAGATATTGATATCTCAGGCAAATTCCTTGAGCACAAATACGCCAAGGTTGTTCCGGACGCGATTCGTATTATGAAGAAGGAACTAAACGGCGCGGCAGCGATAAACGGAAAGGTTTTCGGCCCCTGGACTCTGGCGTATCACACCGTCGGTATGGAAGAATTCCTGATGGGCTCCTTTACGGACCACGATAAGACAAAAAAACTCCTGGAAAAATTAAAAGTGCTTACCCTCAAGTTCGCAGAGGTTCAGATCGCAGCCGGGGCTGACTGCATCACGCTTGCCGACCACTGCACCCGCGATCTTTGCAGCCCGGAGGCTTACAGGGACTATATTCTGCCTATTCATAAAGAGATGGCAAAGGCAATTAAAGTTCCTGTTATACTGCATATTTGCGGGTACACGCTTGACCGCATTCAATATATAAACGAAACAGGACTTGCCTGCTTCCATTATGATTCAAAAAACGATGACGCGGAAATGCGAAAAGCCGCGAGCAGAATGAGCCTTGCCGGAGGCACTAATAATACCGAATTGCTGCGCAAGGGCACTGAAGCGGACGTGATTGCCGATATTGAAAAGAAGGTCAGAACAGGCATTGAAGTAATCGGACCGGAGTGCGCAGTTCCTCTTGATACGCCGTTAAAAAATCTGTGTGTGTATGGGAAATATTTTAAAACAATAAAAAATTAAATGGTTTATAACGTTACTTAGTCCCTCAGATTTAACGCAACACTCTGGTGATATAATACCAGAGGAGGCGTT
>CAIWWK010000209.1 GCA_903916325.1 Candidatus Firestoneibacteriota bacterium | reverse complement strand
CAATGCGGTTAAAGAAGCCCAGAAGAGCCTGAAGCCGGTATACGCGGGAATTTCTTTTGCTGCTCCGGATTTAAATTATAATAGAAACTTAAAGGGCAGTGATGGGAAGTTTTACGCTGATTTAGAGCACCGTTACCTGGATAAAATGCTTGACAGCCTGCCGGCAAGCAAAGATTTGTATTCCATAATATTCACGGATGAGGCGTCAAATCCCATCGCTACTATTATCAATTACTCCGCTCATGCAAACAGCATGTGCAGGATTAGCAGTCATATTACCGCGGACTGGCCGGGCCGGGCGTCCGGGTTGATAGAAGAAAAAACAGGCGGTATTTGTCTGGTGGTTAACGGCGCTTTTGGAAATACAAACGCCAAAGATTATAACATTGATTATGACAGCACGATAAAAATTGGCTATGATGTCGCAGTTTCGGCTCTCTCATCACTGAATGACGCCTCAAACCTAAAAGGTATTGATGTCGGAAAAACGGGCGGCATTGGAATTTATAAGATTGAAAATGAGGGCGCGTCCATAGATTCTAAATCCGATAAACCCAGGCTTCTTCCGGTAGTCGCGTTTCGGATGGGGCCTGTAATATTTGTTGACCCGGGAGGAGAATTATACACCGAATATGCGATGAGTGTCAGGAAACAATCCGCGTTGCCATACGTTTTGTTCAGTTTTGGAAATGGAGGCTATATCCCGACGCCTGAAATATTTGCTGTCAATGGATATGGGACAAAAGGACGTAAAGAAGAGTGGAGTGAAATTATTGCCGGGTCAATTGAAAAAGCAATAAGAAATATTGCCGATGGAACGCAAAAAAGAGTAGATGAACAATAATGCAGGAAATGTGTAATGCCGGCTTAGCCGGTTTCTCTTGTGTGAACAAACCTGCCCGGTTGAAGACGCTTGACTCGAAATCACAAATATTAAAGCTCTGCAGTAATGGTAAAAAAAAGATAATCTTGCGAATATCAAGCCATTTCTAAATATCATTGGTCATTCTTGTGTATTAGCTTAATTACTATGGATATTGAGTAAAGTTGGAGCCAAAAACGACACTTATACGTGCGAAAAAGTGTCAATTGTTACATTTATTCGCTTGAATAAGTGTAGCACTTTATGCTGTAATATGCTGTATGTAAGCGGTCTGCAATAAGAATTGGGAGGCTGAAATGAAAAGAGAAGCCATGAAAGACCTTATAGAATGGAAAAAAAAGGCAGGACGCAAGCCTTTAATAATGCGGGGTGTCCGCCAGTCCGGTAAGACTTGGCTGATGAAAGAGTTTGGAAAAACGAATTTTTTGAGTTTTGCATATGTAAACTTTGATAATAATTCAAGAATGAAGAAGCTTTTCTCCGGGGATTACGACATCAAGCGCATAATCAACGGGCTGGAGCTGGAATCCGGAGTGAAGATTAACCCGGAGCAAACCCTCTTGATACTCGATGAAATACAAGAATGCTCCACAGCTATTTCTTCGCTAAAATACTTTAATGAAAATGCGCCGGAATATATGATAATTGCGGCGGGCAGCCTGCTCGGTATTGCTTCAAGCGGCACCTCGTTTCCCGTCGGAAAAATAGAATTTCTGGACCTCTTTCCAATGAGCTATTTTGAGTTTGTCAGAGCGGCTGGACAGGAAAAACTATTGGAACCGGATGGTGCCGGGGATTATGAGCTAACAAATGCTTTTAGTGATAGATACATTAACCTCTTGCGCAATTACTATTTTGCAGGCGGCATGCCGGAAGCAGTCGCAGAGTTCGTGAAGACAGGCAGTTATGACAATACCAGAAAGATCCAGCAAAACATTCTTTCTGCCTATGAACAGGATTTTTCAAAGCACATTCCGGCGGGTGTAGTTACAAGACTGCGTATGCTGTGGAACTCCATACCGGCCCAGCTCTCGAAAGAGAACCACAAATTTATTTACGGGGTTATCCGGCACGGGGCCAGGGCAAAAGAATATGAAACAGCGTTGACCTGGCTTTGCGATTATGGGATTAGCTGTGGAGTAAGCAGAATCAGCAAACCGGGTATTCCCTTGAAAGCCTATGAAGATAGCGCGATCTTCAAGCTCTACATCGCGGATGTTGGTTTGCTTGGAGCCCTCTGCGGCCTCGACGCGAAAACTCTGCTTGAGGGAAACAGTGTCTTCACGGAATTCAAAGGAGCGCTTTCCGAACAGTATGTTTTTCAGGAGCTTAGAACTCTAAAAGGTCTGCACATCTCGTATTGGGCAGCGGAAAAAGGGACGGCTGAAGTTGATTTTGTTGTTCAATCAGAAGGCGCGGTTATCCCTGTTGAGGTTAAAGCAGAAGAAAATCTCAAAGCAAAGAGCCTGAAATCCTACCGGGATTTATTCAAACCCGTTGTTGCAGTGCGCTCTTCAATGTCAGGATTTAAAAGAGAGAATGGACTGATCAATATTCCCCTGTATTTAATCTCTCGTCTTAAGGACATTGTTAAAGGAGCATAGAGACTCTTTGGCCGAGATTTGATTTGTTTTTGCAAGATTTAAGGCGCGAATTTGTTAGTTGCTGGTATTTTTCTTGATGTCGGCACAGGATATTGTTTTGACCGGAAAAACAATTGGTGTATAATGATCGATGAAACAGCGGAAATAAGGTTTGATACATCCAATAAGTTCTTTAATGATTATGTTGAATACCGCAATAAAGTAAATAGTAAAAAATAATTATCTGTCCTTGAATCTCTACAGTCTAAATTAGCCAATCAACTAAAGCGGTATATATTCTGGGGGCAGCTCAAGAGCGATAAAAGGAGAGAAAATGAATTCAAGGGAACGTTTTGTAGGGACGTTGACAGGTAAGGAGGTTGACAGAGTGCCGTTCATACCCGTCTTCGGAGATAGTCAAAATGTGCCTATTCTGCCTTCCTGGGAAAAGGCTAATCCCGGTCTAAAGGCGAAGATTAGAGAAGACCTGAAATATGACAGCGTCTATCGCGGCTGGCAGATTACTCCCGTGAATCCATATCTTTCCAGTTTACCGCCGACGGTGATACTTGAGCAAACAGAAACTAAGAGCGTACTTAAGAAAGGAGATGGAACCGTTGAAGTAATCGTAAAAGGCGAAGATTACGGGCAGTGCACCATAGAGTGGCCGGTAAAGACTGCCAAGGACTGGGAGCGCGTAAGGAACCTTCACCTCCGGGCGGATGATCCGGAGAGATTCCCCGAAAATTGGCAGGATTATGTGAAGGAGTACAGGGGTAGGGAGTATCCGCTGCAGCTTACTCACAAGGGGGTTTATGGATTTGCGCGGCTTATGATGGGTGATGAAAATCTCTCCTATGCTTTTTATGATGAGCCCGCCCTGGTACATTCCATTATGGATGGTTATACGGATATGATAATAAAAGTCTGGAGCAAGATGGTTGTTGATGTTCAGTTCGACCTTATTGAATGCTGGGAGGATATGGCCTATAAGAACGGATCAATGATTTCTCCCGAAACTTTCAGGGAATTCATGAAGCCTAACTATGAGAAACTCAGAGCTTTTGCGAACGCGAACAGTATCAAGATCATCCTCGTAGATTGCGACGGAAAAATTGATGATCTCGTGGAACTGATGGTGGAAAGCGGCGTAAATGCCATGTATCCGTTTGAGGTTCAGGCGGGGAATAATCTTGAGAGAGTATTGGACAAATATCCTTCTCTGGGAGCTATCGGAGGTTTGAACAAGAATGCCTTGGCCAAAGGCAAAAAGGAAATAGACATTGAACTTGAAAAGGCGCGCAGGCTTATCGCTAAAGGCCGTTTTATCCCGGGTTTGGATCATGGGGTCCTGTCTGATGTAAGTTACGAGAATTATAAATATTTTAATGAAGAGCTCAGAAAGATAGTCTTATCGACAAAACCCGGAAGAGCATAATCGCAGTTAAACGGAGAGAACAATATGAAAAAAAAGACCGCGTTGATTATGGGTGGAAGAAGCTGCAGCGCGCAAGAAATTGCAAAGCATAAAAACAAGCTATGTGATATTAACTTATCCGCCTGGATCAAACAGCAGAAGTATTCCTTATGGTACAAGTACGACTTGCCTGATTTCGAAGAAACCCCTGAAAACGGCATGAGAATCTATACGGATATTCCGGAATTTATTTCACACAAGGAGAGGGACTTGGGCCGGCGGCAGAGAGTCGTACCGCGCCACAATGACGGCTATACCATAGGTAATACAAAGATTTTTGCCGCTATCGGTATATTGGACGATATGACGGAAATAAACAGAATCTGCGGCGACGATAAAACAGTTCAGCCGGTCAATTCTTTTTACAACGATGTCTTAAATAAGGGCTCCATCATCTTCACGCTCGAGTACGAGATAGACGGAAAAAAATATGTCAAACCGCTCAGGTATTTTTTTCGCCAGACGGCAAAAAGAGTAATCAAGACATCGATAATTTGCGTCGAGTTGTCAGAACCGGATGTTGACGTGAACATTGTCTTTTTCACGCCATCCTCTCCGGAAAAGAACATGCTATCCTGCCTCTTTTCGGTAAAGGGCAACGGAAATTATGCGGTTAGGAACGCCGTCCTTAAAGCCTTCCTTAGGCGGACCTCCGGGAAGAATAACAGGATAGAAATGCAGGGTAAGCATTCTGTCGTAGCCTGTCTGAACGGCGAGTTTCTCGGAGTTAGTTCTGAAGGATGTATCGGGGTGTCGGCTATGGTGCTTTCCATTGCGGCAGGGAATATAGGGCCAGGTGCGGAAAAACTGCTGCCGGTGCATTTTATTCCCGCGAAGACAAGGGAAAAGTGCATGGAATACATTGATGAAGCAACAGTGTCCGCGGGGTCGGAGCTGGAGCAGCTGGAAAAGACAAAGTACTGGTGGGAATGCTATGTTGATGAAGTGCCGGTGAAATGCTCTGACACGCGCCTCAATGATTATCTGGACAGCGCGCTTTGCATGATTAAGTGCCACGAGAGTCCGAAGGTCCTGCACCTGGGGTCAACTCTTTACACCTCATTAGGGTGCTTCGCCCAAGATAATTATTTCATAGCGCGGGCTTTCCAGAAGTTCGGAAGGCTTTCTGAACCCCTGAAAAACTTCAGGTTCTTCTACGAGATGTGGCGCACAGTCGGCATGGCCGCCGCGTACGAGATAAACAACCCGGCTAGGCGCCATCCCGGCGCCATGAATGACAAGATAGGCACTCCCGCGTACTTTCTTATGATGCTTCGAGATCTCTATGAACAGGGCGGGGTGCAGGAGGGGCCTTACTTCAAGATGATAGAGGACGCCGTAAAGGATTACCCTCTTACGAAAAAAGACACGCTGCCTATGCAGGGTGATGAAGGCTGGCTTTGGCCCGCCGACGCTAACGAGCTGGACGAGCTTCTCGATGCGCTTCTCCTGGCGCACATGATGGCCGGCTACGCTTGCGAGGCGGCGGCGCGGGCCGGTAAGGCAAAAGTAAAGAAAGAAGCTAAAGCTCTTATGGAACGGCTTGAGCGTTCCATAGAAAAGAATTTCAAGGACAGGGAGACGGGAAGGTATGCTATAAGCATAGACGCTGACGGCAGAAAAGACCAATCGCTGGTCTTCGAGCCGCTCTCGCATGTAATAACTTTTGGCTACAGGGGAACGGACGATCCCTTTGCCTGGAAGGGCGTAATGGACTGCTGGACACACCAGCGGTTCTCCGAGGGACTGAGAAGCGACATGCGGACCTCAATCATCACAGGTAACACCCAGGCTTACTTCCTCGACTTGTGCGGGAGGATGAACCTGCCCTGCACCGATGATTTTCTGAAACGCATCATGAAACTTTCTGCGGCCACCGGGTGTATATGGGAAGGCATGGATATATATGACGACAGGTGGAGCGGCGAGAAGCGGCGCGCATGGGACACCTCAAATGTTATCGGGAGCCTGCTCGACGTGCTCTTTGGGATAACTTTCAAGGGCGGCGTGATAACCGTCAATCCGCACCTGCCGGAAGGTAATGAAAGCATAAGTATAGATAATTTCCCGGTCAAAAACGACAGGTTTGGTGTATTCCTTTCAAAAAAGGAATTTTTTGTGACAAAGAACGGTCGGACAATATATCGTTCGGACAAACCAAACAGGCTGGTCATATCCGGCGAGAAGGCCGAGGTTTTTCTGCAGGCCCCGGTGTTTCCTCCCTGCAAACCTTTGCCAGGGGGCAATATTTCTGCCCTGGTTTGCGATAAAGAATACGGTTTAAAGTCCATGACCGAACCGGGCGAGGAGTTTCTCGTGTGTGGTTTTGCTTTTCGCAAAGGCGGTTTACCTGCGGGCAGGGTAGACTTATCTTATGAAGGCAAGAAAAAGTCGGTCAAAACGGACATATTCGGCTGGTTTAAATGCGCAGTGTCATTATTCGCTTTTGGGGTGAATACCGTTACTATTTCAACCGCAAGCAGCAGGAAAACCCTTAAGGTCAAGACCAACTGGGACTTTACAAAGCACCTAGAAGACTTTCTGAGTTCGCCACTCACTATCATACCCGGTAAATTCAAAAGACACGCGGAACTTGTTGCGATGGAAATTATGAAACACCGTAACATAAGGTGCGTGAAGTCCGGTGACGGGAAAGGTGTATCAGGAAACCGGATAATATTTTCAGGGAAGCTTCCATCCGGAGCCGACTACAAGGGGAAGAACTACGCGATCTACTCAAAAGCTGACGGAATCAGTGTGGTGATAAAGGTAACGAGTGATGTGTTCTCCGATGCAGAAGCTTTTATCTTTGATCTTCGCGCGAACTCGAAAGTCATCCGTCCTTTTCCGGCTAATACTTTTCTTTTCCGCTGGGAGCAGGCTTTCAGGTTCGGCGCGGATACAGACGACAAACTGCCGATGAAAGTTAGGACGGACAAATCTGTTACGTTTATGATTAACGGCAAGGCTGTAAAGGGCAGGTCTTTCTCGGGCTTGCTGGACCTTTCGATGAAGCGCGATAATAGCGTAAAGCCGAAAGGCCTTCCATATATAGCGGTGACCCCAATAAAAAGCGTGAACCTTCCGGAACAGAGCATCAAAGACGCGATGTTCGAACTTGAGGTGGAAGGGGACTCGAATTTCCCTGTGAACGCGAAGGTTGAGATTGAACTCCCAATAAACTTCATCGTCTCGGAAGCCCGCTTCGGACAGCAATGGGAGAGGATAGCGGAGAGAATAAAACTTCACAAGCATAAGGACGGCAAGCAGGTGCTGTCTTTTCATTGTATCCCGGGCAGGCCATTTTTAAACGGCATTTATAAGGATTCTTACCCGCCGTCCAAGCGCAACATGCGACTGGGCATTATAAAACTGAGATTGTAACAGTATTGATTAGGCGGCTGGAAACATAAATAAACGTAAGCGAAAGCGCCGCCAATTTCCCTTAAAAACCTGTTGTTTTTCTGCTACTATTGCATTGTATAGTCAGCCATAAATCAGCGAGGAGAAAATAATGAGCAGCCTGCAGGAAATAAAACCGGCTATTCTTGGCGGAAAAACCATCTGGCCCCCTTTTACAATCCCTTCCGGTATCATTACCGTAAATACTGACACCATCCTTAAGTTCGCGCGTGAGGTTCCGCTCGGAATGATAACCACAAAGAGCGTCGGAAGAGAGCCATACAGCGGCTATCCGGAACCGGTTTGCAGCCAGTATTGCGCGGATGGACTTTCTACGGCAATCGGGCTTTCTACCATGGGATATAAAGCATGGATTGAAGAGATTAAAGGAATCTATCCCCTGAAAGACAAGTTCCTGCTGGTTTCCATATTCGGAGAAACGGTCGAGGATTTTCTGGAGGTTGCGCCTGCTGTTGCAATATATGCTGACGGGATTGAGCTGAATTTCTGCTGCCCCCACTCTTTGAAATACGGGGAGGCTGTCGCAAAAAATGGGGATTTAACCGTTGAAATAACGCGGCAGGTCAGAAAAATTGTGAGTAAGCCGATAGTCGTAAAATTAACGCCAAATGTGAACGATATCGGCCAATGGGCGCGCAGGCTCGAAGAAGCAGGAGCAGACGCAATTGCGGCTATAGGACCAACCGCCGCCGTCACGGTCTTTGATGAACACACAAAGAAACCAATCCTGAGTTTCGGGAGCGGAGGGCTTTCCGGCCCTGCCATACTTGAGAAAGGAATTGAAAGCGTGCGCGCAATAAGGTCCGGGGTAAAAATACCGATTATTGCGGGGGGCGGGATAAGGACAAAAGCCGACATTATTGCTTACCATAAGGCCGGAGGCAATATCTTCTCGATCGGGACAAGTCTTTCAGGAATGGATACCGGGGAGATCAAGGCCTATTTCGAGGATATGGTTGCGGCGATAGAGAAGGATAAACCGGAAACAGAAGAGCGCTGCTCGTTTGATGCGCTTAATATCAAGCACAAACCTTTTCGCGTAGCATCGGCAGAACAATCAGGGAATACGGCTGTACTCAGATTCGACCGCAAGATAGACGCTCTTCCGGGTCAATTCGTCCTTGCCTGGCTTCCCGGAGTGGGTGAAAAACCTTTCAGCATCGCGGGAGCAGACCCGTTGGTGATGGGCGTGAAATCGGTCGGGAAGGTGTCCTCCGCGCTTGTTTCACTGAAGGCCGGCGATGAGGTTATGATACGCGGCCCATACGGCAAGCCTTTTCCATTGCATGAGAATGCAATCCTTGTGTCCGGCGGGTGCGGGGCCGTTCCTCTCAGATACCTCGCGGAAAAACTTGTTAAACCTCAGATATTGCTCGGCGCAGCCGTGAAGTGCGAGCTGCTATTTGAAGCGGAGTTCAAATCTCTCGGCAGAACCGTAATGGCTACGGACGATGGAAGCGCCGGAATGAGGGGGACCTCCGTCGACATCCTGAAAGAATTTCTTGCAAATAACGATGTAAAGAATTCGTTTTTCTATAACTGTGGCCCAGAACGCATGATAAAGGCAGCTATTGAAGCCGAGCGGAAATATGTTCCGGATAACAGAATTATCATCTGTGTGGAACGGCATACGTGCTGTGGTGTAGGCCTGTGCGGCAAATGCTCGCTTGACGGATACCGGACCTGTGTTGACGGGCCATGTTTTAGCGTAGATATGCTTTCCACTCCAAGCGCGCTGGGTGTCTATAGCCGCAAGCCATCAGGCGAAAAAATACGATTATAGCTTGAAAAATTATTTCCGAATTGCAGTTGTCTTAAGGCAATTGACCAAACAACCAAGAAAACGCTTCTTTAATTGACACCGCCATTTTGCCCTTAAAAACCCGTGTTTATTCTGCTATAATCCTATTCTGATGTTTTTTGTCTTTTATTAGTTATAAGTTATTAGGTATTAGTTATTGCTCCTACACGGAGAGATGGCCGAGCCCGGTTGAAGGCGCTTGACTCGAAATCAAGTGAGCCCGCAAGGGTTCCGCAGGTTCAAATCCTGCTCTCTCCGCCATTATAATGGCGAGATCTCACCGCAAATAAAACAATCATCCAATAATCCATATCTCCTAAGGAGTAAATATGAACGACAGCAGAGTTGCTGAAGGCGAGTTTGGGTATTTTGACGGGGAAACCGGCGAATATGTTATAACCCGGCCTGACACGCCGCGTCCCTGGTACAATTACCTCATCAACGAAACAACCGTCGGCATGATTTCAAATACTTCCGGCGGAGTCTGCTATGACAAGGATCCGACCACGCACCGCCTGCTCCGTTACCGCTACCAGAACATTCCCTACGACCGCCCGGGCAGATACATATATGTCAGGGACAACGACAGCAAGAAATACTGGTCGGCCTGCTGGGCGCCTGTTCACACAGATGTAAAGAAAAGCCGCTATACCTGCCGCGTTGGTTTCGGTTACAACACGATAACCTTTGAGTATGACGGCATTAAGACTGAAGTCACCTATTTTGTCCCGCAGGACAGGGCGATGGAGCTCTGGGACTTAAATATTACCAACACCGGAATGAAATCAAGAGACCTCTCAACCTACAGCTACGCGGAGTTCGCGTTCTGGGGCGCGATGAGAGACTTAATGAACATCGACAACGGGCCCAATCTTTCCCGCCAGCATTACAAAAACGGCGCGATAATACACCACTCCTACAACGACATCGGAACCGGCCTTCACGATATGCATTTTGTCCAGGTTTATGGTTTTCACACGGCAAGCCCCAAAGCGCAGGGCTACAACGGCGACAGGGACTTATTTCTCGGAAAGTACAGGGATGAGAAGAATCCGGTCGTAGTCGAAACGGGCAAGTCCACAAACTACTGCGAGAACGGCGGCTACCCAATCGGCTGTTTTGAACACAAGTTTACGCTTAAGCCCGGCGCGACAAAGCGAATAGTCTATCAGACCGGCGTCGCGAAGAACGAGAAGGATGTATTTGTAACTTCAAAAAAATACAAAAGCTTCAAAAATGTAGACAGGGCTTTTAGAGAAACTAAGAAATACTGGACCGACAGGCTTGGAGCTTTTAAGGTAACGACCCCGGACAAGGAGTTTAACACTCTGGTGAACGGCTTTGTCCAGTACCAGGCGTCTATGACTCTGCGCCTTTCCAGGAGCATCTCAAGTTACGAGTGGGGAATTATGCGCGCCGGATTCGGCTTCCGCGACTCCTGCCAGGACCAGCTCGGCATGCTTCACGCTTTCCCTGATAAATCAAAGACGGTAATCGGCCACCTGCTGAATGCTGTCTATCCCGACGGCGGGGCCGCGCACAGCCTGCACCCGGCGAAGAACAAGTATGATGTCGGCGGGTTCTACGATGACAATAACTGGCTGGTTATGGCTGTTTCGCAGTATATAAAGGAAACCGGCGACAAAGGATTCCTCAAGGCAAAAGCCGGCTATATCGGATCAGCAAAGAAAGACAGCGTTTTGGAACACCTTGTCAAACTAAATGATTTTACCTGGGGAAAGCGCGGCAAGCACGGGCTTATCCAGACCGGTAACGCAGACTGGAACGACTCCCTGAACCCGCAGGACAAGAAGACGGAAAGCTGCTTTACCTCGGCGCTTTATTGCGCGTCCACGAAAGGGCTGATTGAACTGCTGATTTTTGCAGGGAAAGAGAAGATAGTGGGAAAATTAAGAAAAAGGTACGAAACCATCTCCAGGCTTATGAATTCCTCCGGCTGGGACGGCGGCTGGTACAAGCGCCTGATATTCCCCAATGGCACGGCGCTTGGCGCGAAGAAGAACAAAACGCTGCCGAGCATTTTTCTTGAACCCCAGCCCTGGTCGGTTATCAGCGGGCTGGCTGAAGGTAAGCGGGCTGAAAAGACTCTGGATTCCACCGAGAAACTTCTTGGCACGGAATACGGGCACCGCCTGCTTGACCGCGGGTTCAAAACTTTTGACCTAAAGATCGGTTCGGCCGGAATCTGCACTCCCGGCATAAAAGAGAACGCTTCGGTTTTCAATCACGCTTCCAGCTGGATGATAGTCGCCGAGGCAATTCTCGGGCGCGGCGATAAAGCGATGGAATATTTCAAGCGCATGTGCGGAGCAACGAAGAACAGGATAGCCGCGAAGCACGAAGTAGAGCCCTATGTAGCCTGCCAGTTCATCAGCCAGAAACCCTATCATATAGT
>CAIWWK010000208.1 GCA_903916325.1 Candidatus Firestoneibacteriota bacterium | reverse complement strand
TAAAGTAAGACATTAGCGTGATGACACAGATTTCAAATTGATGCCACCGATAGGTCAAAATGGTTTATCGGTGTAATCGTCTCTAATCGGTGTCATCAAACAAAAGAAGTCATTAGTCCCCTGCAGAAAAGGAGAAAAGTATGATAAAACTTGGAGAATACCAGGGCAAGCCGGTTATCTCGCTTGTTAGGGCTGAGGATGACAGGTTTCCGTTTACTTTCGGCGTGGCCAAAGCGAAGCTTATACTTGCCAATATAGAAGAAATAAAGAAATTTGCGGAAGCAAACGATAAGCCCGCCTAGTCTCCAAGTGCTTTCCGGAAAGTTTAGCCGTTCTGTCCATTCCCTGCCTTCAAAACAACCGTGTTTCAGCCGATTGGAGTTCTATTTTGAAAATTTTGGTGTATAATTAGTTCGTAGACTATTGCTAATTTCTAAGCGGAACAAATTCACCAAAACTTGGAGCCAAATGGATACCATGGCTAGCCCGGGAAAGAAAGAAAAAGCGGATTTGCCCAAAGCGGATTTCCCGTACGGTTCTGCGGTTGAAATAATGAGAGCCTTTCATAGCCTTGATATATCCTCTTTTGAATCAGGTTTTTTGCTGAAAACCCTTGAAAGGCGGATTGAAGCCTCCGGCTGTAAAACACAAAAAGAATACCTTGAACTTCTTTCAAAAAACCGTGTGGAAGCAGCCGCGCTTTTCGAAGCCCTCCATGTTGTATACAGTGAATTTTTTAGAAACGGTGTTACTTTTGCCCTGCTCGAATCCCGCATACTTCCGTCGCTGTCAGCTCTGGTTGAGAAAGATGTCAGAAAAGGCCTGCGGATCTGGTGCGCGGGCTGCGCGGCCGGGCATGAGGCGTGGTCGGTCGCGATGCTTCTTGAAGAGATAGCCGTGTCTCGCGGGCGCCCGGTGCCCTATACGGTTTTTGCAACTGATATCTCGGAACCGGCCCTGGAACTGGCGCGCGCCGGTTTATATTCCGCTGCCGCGGTCAAGAATGTGAAGAAGCAGTACATGGACAAATACTTCGCCAGGCAGGGGGAATTATTCCTGATTTCGGAGAGCGTCCGGGGAAGCGTGAATTTTTCTCTTCAGGATCTTTTGGACCGCGGCCTGTCAAGCCCGGCGATAAGCGTTTACGGCGATTTTGACCTTATACTCTGCAACAATGTCCTCATCTATTATAACGGCGGAGCGCGGCGTTTTATTCTCAACAAGCTTGCAAGCTGCCTTGCTACCTGGGGCTATTTGGTAACGGGAGAAGCGGACCGTATTATCGTTGACCGGTACGGAGCCTTCCGCGAGTTTTCGGCGCCGGCGGCTATTTTCAGCCTGGACAATAACGGAGGTATGAAATGAAGACTTTAAAAGATTTAAAGATTAGGACCCAGTTAAACATCGGGTTTGCGGTTGTCCTGATAGTCGTCGGGGCTCTGGGTTTTCTGGCGCTGAATTACACTAACCGGCTTTGGCAGACCACAAAAGGCCTCTATGAACATCCTCTTATGGTGCGGGTCGCGGTCGGAGAGTTGAAGGCTCAAATACTTGAGATATCCCGGGACACGAGAGAGCTTTGCCTGGCCTCCGGGGAAAAAGGGCGCCTGCCTTTGCAGACGCGTATTGATGCGAGCGAAGTCAGCGCCTACCGGCAGTTTGAAATACTTTATAAACTTTACCTCGGTCCAAGAAGCGATATTGACGAAGCCTACACGCTTTTTGTTCAGTGGAAATCCATAAGGGAAGATGTCCTCCGGCTCCTTAGGGACGGAAAGGTGTCCGAAGCTGTTGAGAGTATCAAGTTTACGGGAACTGCCGGATTGCATGTGGAAAAGCTTCTTAAAGAGGTAACCGATGTAAACCAGTTTGCCGCAACAAAAGCGGATAAATACTACGCTGATGCCGCGGGTCTCTATAATCTGTTAAAATACCGGATTATGCTTGCGGTAAGCGCCATATTTCTGCTCTGCCTGCTGACAAGTTTTCTCCTGTTTAAGGGGATTAAAGACCCGCTCCGGGATCTCAATGAATTTAGCGAGCAGTACCGGCAGGGGAATCTCAACGCCAGAAGCAGCTATGTCTCCGCCAATGAGTTCGGAATGCTTTCAGTGTCTGTTAACAGGCTCGCCGATACTATAAAATCCGAGATTGAACTCAAAGAGCGCGCCGCAAAAATAAACGCTGCAATGCTCAGGGAACTTGAGGCCAGGGACTTTCGTCTTCAGGTGCTGGAGCCGATAATGAAATTTACGGGCTCCCAGGTAGGCGCCATTTATGCGCTGAACGATGAAAAAACCTGGTATGAGCGGATAGATTCGGCAGGGCTGGGTCCTGCCGGCATGTCGTCTTTTCCGGCAGGCTCAACGGAAGGCGAGCTCGGCCTTGCTATTGCCGCCAAGAAAATACAGCGCATCACAAAGATTCCGGCGGATACCCGCTTTGCCTTCGCGGCGGCCAGCGGGAACTTCAGGCCGCGCGAGATCATTACTGTGCCTCTGCTGGCCGGTTCCGAGGTTACCGCAGTCATTTCGCTGGCCAGCGTTAGCGAGTACAGCCGGGAAGCAGTCAGGCTGATTGAAGATATCAAACAATCTCTTTCCGTCTGGATGAACAGTATGCTCTCCTTCAGGCGCATAGAGGCCCTGACCCGGGACCTTGAAGAACAGAACCGCGAGCTGGCCGAACAGCAGAAAGAGCTGATGGTGCAGACTGACGAACTTAATGAACAAAATACCGAACTGGAAATTCAGAAGCAGCAGCTCGATGAGGCCAGCCGCTTAAAGAGCGCGTTCCTTTCAAATATGAGCCACGAGCTTCGGACTCCGCTGAATTCCGTGATAGCGCTCTCAGCGGTATTGAACCGCAGGCTGGAAAAAAAGGTTCCGCAGGAAGAATACAGTTACATAGGAATAATTGAGCGAAACGGCAAGCATCTCCTCTCCCTGATAAATGACATCCTTGACCTTTCCAGGATAGAATCAGGGAAAGAAGAGTTTAACCTTGAGAGTTTTCCTGTGAAGTCGGTTGCGGATGAAGTCCTCGCGATGATAGAGCCTCAGGCCGGGGAGAAGAAACTCACCCTTACGGCAGAAATCCCTGCTGCCCTGCCTGATATTACGAGTGACTATGTGAAATGCAGGCATATCATTCAGAACCTTGTGGGCAATGGCGTCAAATTCACGGAAAAAGGTTCTGTTAAAGTCTCCGCGGAAAGAGATGGGGATTCCCTTGTAATATCGGTCAGCGATACAGGTATAGGCATAGCGCCCGGGCATCTCGCGCACATCTTTGACGAGTTCCGCCAGGCTGATGAAGGCACCTCACGCAAATACGGCGGTACCGGTCTTGGACTGGCAATAGCCAAGAAATACGCAGAATTGCTTTCCGGCAATCTGTCGGTGAAAAGCGAATTGGGAAAAGGTTCGGTATTTTCCCTGACACTGCCGGTGAAACTTGACTTACCTGCGTCCGGGAAAACTCCTGTAAGGCCTGAGCCGGACCGGAGCCGCCTTAACGCTGTTGCCGGGAAGAAAATACTGGTTGTTGAGGATACCGAAGAGGTCATCATTCAAATGAAGGATATTCTTGTTGAGCAAGGCTATTTAATCAGCGTGGCGAGAAACGGCAGAGAGGCTCTTGAAATGCTCAAAACCAGCCTCCCCGATGCGATAACCCTTGATCTTATGATGCCGGATATGGACGGCTTCCAGCTGCTTAAGGCAATCCGGGAAATGAAGAACACTTCCGAGATACCTGTGCTGATACTTACTGCGAAACATGTAACCAAGGAAGAGCTGAGTTTCCTGAAAAGCAACCACATCCATCAACTTATCCAGAAAGGTGATGTAAACCGGAAAGAACTTTTGTCGGCCGTTGCCAAAATGGCAACTTCTTCTAAATCAAGGCCTTCCGGGCTTGCCCGGAAAAAGGCCTCCGGCAAGAAACCGGGGGAAAAGCCTGTAGTCCTTATTGTAGAAGACAACCCGGACAACATGTTGACAGCGAAGGCCCTGCTTCAGGATACCTTCCTGGTTATAGAGGCCGGTGACGGCGCCCAGGGCGTGGAAAAGGCTATAGCGCACAAACCCGACCTGATTCTTATGGATATCTCGCTTCCGGTGCTGGACGGCATTGAAGCGTTCAGAAGGATCAGGGAGAATGAAAGCCTGTGCCGCATACCTGTGGTAGCTCTCACCGCAAGCGCAATGAAGGGACACAGGGAGAAAATACTTGGCTACGGATTTAACGGTTATGTTTCAAAGCCCATTGACGAGATGCTGCTTAAAAAAACAGTTGAGGATACCCTGAATGCCGGATAAAAAACTTCAGATACTGGCCGTAGACGATAACAAGGATAACCTGACGTCGCTAAAAGCCGTTCTTTTTGACGCGATGCCTGAAACCGTGCTTTTGACCGCGATGAGCGGGGCTGAATGCCTGGAACTGGTAAAAACAACCGAGCCGGATATTATCCTTCTGGATATTATTATGCCGGGGATGGACGGTTTTTCTGTATGCGCGAAACTCAAGGAAGATGCGCGGCTCCGCAGGATACCCGTCGTGTTCCTGACGGCTCTTCGGACCAGCAGGGAAGACCGCATAAGGGCGCTTGAAACCGGAGCCGAAGGATTTCTTTCAAAACCGGTTGACGCCGCTGAGCTTACCGCCCAGGTGCGGGCGATGACAAAGATAAGGTACGCAAATAACTACGAGCAGTCGAGGAAAGAACACCTTGAGCTTTTGGTCGCGGAGAGGACTCTTTCCCTGCAGAAAGAACTGGCTGAACGCAAGGCGGCGCAGGGAAAACTGAAAAAGAACGAAGCCAACCTGAATGAAGCCCAGAAAATCGCAAATCTCGGTAACTGGGAATTCGAGATTGCATCCGGGAAGGTTGAATGGTCTGACGAAGTTTACCGGATATTCGGACGGGAAAAGAGAGAAGGGCCAATCAAAATGGAGGAATTAAGAAAACGGCTGTCTGCCGAAGACGACAAAGCTTTAAGCGGCCTGGTATCTGCTGTCCTAAAAACCGGAAAGGGGTGCGAGGGCGAGGTGGTCCTTAATCCCCACGGAGGCAAGAGCAAAGTCCTGCGGGTGATTGTTTCCCCTGAAAAAGACGGCGGCGAAAAGATTCTTTCGCTTAAGGGTATTGTTCAGGATGTCACCAGGAGCAAGGAATTTGAGAAATACATTCTGCAGACCAAGAAAATGGAAGCTATAGGAAGCCTGACCGGAGGCATCGCGCACGATTTCAATAACCTGCTTGCCGTTATAATTGGCTATTCTGATGTCGCCTTGAAGTTTACCACCAAAGGCAGCGCCATCGGCGAGAGCGTGACCGAGATAAAAAAGTCAGCTGAAAAAGCCGCCGCGCTCACCTCCCAGCTGCTGGCCTTTAGCCGCAAGCAGCCTATCTCCCGGGCGGTGATAAATCTTAACGAATCTATCTCGGATCTTAACAAAATACTCGGGAGAATCATAGGCGAGGATATTGATTTCAAACTGGTCCTGGAGCCCTCTCTTAAAAATATCTTTGCAGACCGAGGCCAGATAGACCAGATTATTATTAACCTTGTCACAAACTCTCATAGCGCAATGCCGAACGGAGGAAAGCTGACCATCCGGACGGAAAATGTGAAACTTGACCAGCCTGCCTGCGGAAAGCTGCCGGAATCAAGGCCGGGCGAATTTGTCTGTGTAACCGTAAAGGACAGCGGCATAGGGATGAACAAAGAAGTGCTCGACCATCTTTTTGAACCATATTTTACAACAAAGCCTCTTGGCAAAGGGACCGGGCTCGGTCTTTCGGTGATATACGGCATAGTCAAACAGATGGAAGGCTGGATAAATGTTTACAGCGCCGCGGGAAAGGGTTCGGAATTTAAGGTCTTTCTGCCTTCAGTCGCCTTGGAAAGGGAACTTGACTTGAAGAGCGAAAAATTCAAAGGGGAGTTCGAGATCGGGAACGGCCAGACAATACTGATAGCCGAGGACGAAAAAGTCATCAGGGATATGGTCTGCCGCCAGCTCGAAGAGAAAATGTATACCGTGTTCTGCGCGAAGGACGGGCTGGAAGCGCTGAGGATGTTTAAAAAGCAGGACGGAAAAATTGACCTGCTCTTCACCGATTCGGTCATGCCCGGGCTTAAAGGCATGGAGCTTGCCCAAAAACTCAAAGCAATAAATCCGTCAATAAAAGTCATTATCAGCAGCGGCTACATGGATGATAAATCGAGCGTTGAAGAAGCGGAAAAAGAAGGTTATGTTTTCCTGCCCAAGCCATATGAAATACGCGAAATGTTCGCAAAGGTTTCATCTCTTATAAGCGGAAAAACGGAAAAACAGGCGGGCGGAAAAAAATAGCGCGGCGGCAGTCCGGTCAAGGAGACCTATGTTCAAACGGGCAACGGCAGGTTTCATGGTCTCGGCTGTTTTGTTCTCGGTTTCTGTCCTTTCCTCGAAAACCCTCAATGTCCTCGGCATCGGCAACAGCCTCACGGTAAACGCGGGTAAATATATTGAAGGCCTTGCTTCTGCTTCAGGGAACAAGCTGCGCTATACCGGGGCGGTAATAATGGGCGCTTCTTTAAAGGATCATTATTCAACCGCGAGCATAAACGAAGCGGAGCCGGGCAACGGCCGCGGAAAACCTTACAATGTTTACGGCGGAAAGGCCGGGCTAAAGGACATTCTGCGGCGGGAGAAGTGGGACTTAGTTTTCTTTCAGCAGGTCAGCTGGAGCAGCCATATTGCGCAAAGCTACCGTCCGTATGCAGGGGAACTTTACGCGTATATAAAAAAATATTCTCCGGGGGCTGAAGTATGCCTGCTTCGCACATGGGCGTATCGCGAAGATCTTGCCGAAAGCGTTCTTCATATGAGCTCGGAAGAGATGGACAGAGAAATAGTCTCGGCCTGCGGGATAATATCCAAGGAACTGAACTGCCGTGTAATTCCTTGCGGGAAAGCCTTTATGTCTGCCGGAAACGTTCCCGGATTGAAGTCCAAGCTCTACACTGACGGAAAACACGCCGGTACTTACGGGGAATACCTTGCAGGCTGCGTGCTTTTTGAGGCGCTTTTCAATCAAAGCTGTGTTGGGAATACTTATGTACCTTCTATCGAACCGGAAAAGATAAAGCAAATGCAGGAACTTGCACACGAAGCGGCAGGAATCCCTGAAGCGAAGCAATAATTAAAGTATTTCCGTCCTTTTGCCTGGTTTTCGCTCATATGAGTTAAATCATTGACAATACCCTGTATCTTTGTTAAAAATTATGGAAACAAAGGGTGTATTCTAAGGAAAATGGCGTAAAACACAGGTTTCTGCTCCGGAAACAACCAGGAGGCAAAGACGAAGAAAATACTAATGGCGCTGGCGGTTTCAATGCTTGCCTGCGCTAATCCGGCGCTGCTCGCGCAGAGTTATAATTATGTCGCGCAATGGGGCAGTTTCGGCAATGACAACGGCTGTTTCAGAATGCCTGTCGGAATAGCAATAGATTCCTCCGGCTATATTTATATCTCCGACTCCGGAAACCACAGGGTACAAAAATTCAACAGAAACGGTACTTTTATTGCCGCATGGGGTACGCCGGGAAGCGGAGCAGGACAGTTCAATAATCCTTCGGGAATAGCTGTTAACGGAGCCGGCAATGTGTATGTGTCCGATTTCGGAAATAACCGCGTTCAGAAATTCGATTCCGGCGGCACGTACATTACGGCCTGGGGCAGCACCGGCAACGCAACCGGGCAGTTCAACCAGCCTAAGGGTATCTGCTGCGACAGCACAGGCAATGTCTATGTAGCCGAATATTCCAACTACCGCGTGCAGAAATTTGACTCCAACGGTACTTATCTCACCTCTTGGGGAAGTTATGGAACATTACCCGGTCAATTTTACTGGCCTGTCGGAGTGTCCGCGGACAACTCCGGCAATGTCTATGTAGCCGACTCCGGCCATCACCGTATCCAAAAATTTGATTCCAACGGCAACTATCTAACCTGCTGGGGAATCCAAGGTCAGGCTAATGGACAATTCGATGATCCGGAATTTACGGCTGTGGACTCTTCCGGCAATGTATATGTGACCGATTCAAACAACAACCGCATCCAAAAATTCGCGTCCGATGGGACCTATTTAAAGCAGTGGGGAAGCTTCGGCGCGGGAGACGGCCAGTACGAGTGTCTGCGCGGGATTGCTCTTGATTCCGTTGGCAATGCGTATGTTGTTGACTACAACAACAGCAGGGTCCAGGTTTCAAATTCTTTCCCTGTTATTAGCGGTCCTACCACCGCGACCGTGGTCCAGGACGGAAATTTCAACTATCAGATAACGGCGACCAATAACCAGACCATCTACGGCGCTACAAACCTTCCGTCAGGGCTAACCGTTAACAATGGAACAGGTCTGATTACCGGAATACCGTCCGGTTCCGGAACAACCGACGCGACCATAAGCGCCACAAATTCTGACGGTACGAGCACGGCGGTACTGACTATAGCCGTGTCCCCGGCAAAACCCAGGGTGACAACATTTTCTCCGGTGACCGGCATGAATTTTTTTCCGGTTACTGTCACTATCAGCGGGCAGTACTTTTTTGCGGGGACGGGAAGTTCCGGCGTATCAAATGTGAAAGCCGGGACAACTTCTGCCGCAGTGCTATCTGTGCCCTCGGATGCTTATATAATAGCAGTCGTTCCCGCGTGCATGCCTCCGGGAACCTATGATATAACCGCGACAACCGCGGGTGGAACGACAGATACTATAGTCCAAAAATTCGTGGTTACCACCGCCGGCCCAAACGGCGCCCCGTCAAAGCCCGATTTTACCTGCTTGAACAGCTCGGCATCCATCACTTTCACATGGACCCTCGGGACAGTCAATGATCCGGTAAACAGTCTTACGGGTTGCTATTTGCAGGTTGGAACGGTTCCCGGCGGGAACGATAAGTTTGACGGGGATGTGGGGACCGCGTTAAGTTACGGCATTACGGGCTGCGGAAACGGCGTGAACTATTTTGCCAGGGTAAGAGCCAAAAACAGCGCGGGTTATTACAGCGCCTATTCCGAGCCGAGCGCGGGCGCCGCGGTCGCGATTCAGTCAGGAATAAAAGTTACAAACAACCTCATCGGCCCTTCAAACTCGCAGGCCAGCATCCAGTACACTCTCACGCAGGACACAATGGTAAAGATAACCGTTCATGATTCAAACGGGCGCCAGATTCGGACCCTGCTCTCGGAGTATAAAACCGCGGGGGCTTATTCGAATGTATCCTGGGACGCAAAGACGGACAGCGGGGAATCCGCGCCGAGCGGAATGTATATTGTCTTTATCAATGCCGGCAGTTATAAGGATAGAAAAAAAGTTGTCATAGTCAGATAGGGGAGTAATGCAGAACAAAACCCTCATAGCCCTCTTTGCCCTCCTGCTGCTTTTGGCGGCAGGACTTTCGGCTGAAATGAGCGGGGCGAGTTTTCTGAAGGAAGAGCAGGGGGCGCGGGTGCTTGCGCTCGGTTCCGCGGCCACCGCGCTTGCCGACGACATCAACAGCCTTTCCGCCAATCCGGGAGGTCTGAATTTCTTTGTTTCCCCGGAAGCTTCCGCGATGTATACGAAAGGCATGCTGGACAGCTACTACAGCTATCTCGCCTATGTCCAGCCGTACGGGAAACTCGGAACTTTCAGCGCTTCCTTTCTGCTCTATAACGGGGGGAGCATAGACATAACCGGCTCCTCTGGAACTTCAACTATAAACGCGGAAACAGATATGGCTCTTTCTTTCGGGTACGGCATTAATATTATTGACACGCTGGGCTGCGGCGTCGCGGTTAAATTTATCACAAGCACCCTGGCTCAGGATTACCACGCTCTAGCGGCTGCGGTTGACCTTGGCCTGCTCTACAAGCAATTCGACGGAAAATTCACGGCAGGTCTCGCGTTTCAAAACATCGGGACCAGGCTGGTTTACATCAGCCAGGGAGACGCCCTGCCCTTTACGGTCCGCGGGGGGGCGTCCTTTTTGGTGCGGGAGAACGGCATAGAGTCGTGGCTTGTGGCAGGGGACCTCGTGTATCTGGACAGCAGCCTGCGGTACGACCTCGGCGTAGAGGCTGTGCTGTTTAAGATGCTTTCGCTTCGGGCGGGTTATAAATTCAACAATAATCCGGATGTCTTTACTTTCGGAGCGGGGTTTGAGATATTTCAGGCCAGAATAGATTACGCCTATTGTCCGACAGGCGAGCTCGATTACACCCAGAGGCTTTCCATAGGGTTCAAGTTTGACTCTCCCTCACCGTTCAAAGCCGCCCTGGAATACTACAGAAAAGGCATGAAAGAAAAGGCTTTATACATACTAAAGGGAATACCGAAGACGAGCCCGGAGTACGAAGCCGCCAGGACCTTTATAAAGCTGCGCGGATAAGCGCATGCCGAGAAAATATGTTTGTTTTTATACCGATTTGGGCTTATAATTCATGGATGATTCCGTTTCGGTAAACTTTTCGCGGAGCGCAAGATGTCGGACCAACTCAAAATACTTGCGATAGATGACGACACAGACGACCTAACCGTTTTGAAAGCCATAATTGCCGACAGGCTTCCTAACGCGGCGTTTATTCCTGCCCGAAGCGGCAGAGAAGGTTTAAGGCTTGCCATGAAAGAATCCCCTGATGCAATAATCCTTGATGTGGTCATGCCTGAAACTGACGGATTTTCTGTTTGCCTGGAAATTAAACGGGACGACGAGCTGAAGATTATTCCGGTATTGATAATAACTTCTTTCAGTGACATAAACCACAGAATCAAGGCGCTAGATTCCGGGGCCGATGGTTTTATTTCAAAACCTTTTGACGAGCAGGAACTGGTGGCCCAAATCAAGGCAATGGCAAAAGTCAAGGCCGCGAATCTGCTTCAGAAACGGGACCTGGAAAAAGAATCAAAGGGGCGCAAGCTGGCCGAGGAAAAATTCGCGAAAGCATTTATGGAAAGTCCTGACGCGGTGGCGATAAGCAGCGTGGATGACGGCGTCTACCTGGAAGTAAACCAAGGTTTTACCTCTCTCACGGGGTACACGGCAGAGGAGGCAATCGGTAAATCGGCGGAGAAAGAACTCAATCTTTGGAAAAACCCGGCTGACCGCGGCCGACTCCTGTCCCTGTTGAAAGAAAAAGGGGAGATAACCGGAACCGAAGTAGAGATACTGGCGAAAAACGGGAAAACAATAACAACCCAGATGTCAGCCCGTTTCATGGATTTCCAGGGAAAGAAACATTTACTGGCAATCGTGCGCGATGTTTCCGAATTAAAAGAAAAAGAAAGAATGCTTCTTGAAACGCGGGAGCAGCTTGAGCTTGCGGTATCCGGATCAGGGATAGGGCTCTGGGATTGGAGAATTCAATCAGGCGCGGTAATCTTCAATGCGAAGGTCTCCGGTTTTCTTGGGTATTCCGGTGATGAGCCCGCGTTCGGCAGTTTCGAAAAATTCCTTGGATTATGCAATCCGGATGATGTAAAGAGATCGGACGAGCTGATGCGGAAATGTTTCGCAAAAGAGACTGATTCCTATGAATGCGAAATAAGGGCGAAGCACAAGAATGAATACTGGGTGTGGCTGCTGGTGAGCGGGAAGGTCAACAGCTGGACTGCTGACGGAAAACCTGCCCGGATGACAGGAACCATCATTGACATAAACAAGCGTTACGATGCGGCGCTCCGCCAGAGGCTGCTGGCGGAAATATTCAGCATAATAAACAAACCGGTTTCTGTGGATGACGCGGCCAGAAGCATGCTGGACTGCATCGACCGGGCTCTTGATATGCACTCAATAAGCATTCGCATTGAAAAAGACGGCAGTTTTCCGTATTACGCCAGAAAAGGCATTGCCGAGGTTCATCCTGTCAAGGAGAACCTGAGCGCAAGGATGGAGGCGCTTTGCGGCCGCGTAATCTCAGGAGATACAGATCCCTCAAACAGTTTGTTTACTAAGAACGGGACAGCCTGGACCGAGAACAGATTAACCACCCCGGATCTCCCCGAGTTTAAACCGGGGCCGGGGGAGGAGCCTGAAATATACATGTCTTTCGCGCTGCTGCCGATACGGGATAGGAATAAAACTATCGGCTTGCTCCAGCTCCTTGACCGGAGAAACAATCGTTTCATGATAGATGTCATTAAGGATTTGGAGAATCTTTGCAAAGTTCTTGGCGTCTGGCTGACCAGAAAGCGTGCGGAGGAGGAATTATTAAAGAGCGAAACCCGGCTGAAAAAGGCCGAAGAAATCGGCAAGTCCGGAAGTTGGGAATTTGATTCCGCAGCAAACAGCATATATTGGTCCGAGGAAGTGTTTAAGATTTATGGAAGGGATAAGGCGCTGGGGGTTCCTTCTGTTGAAGAGGAAGCCGGTTACTATACGGCGGAAGAGAGGGGCAAGTTGAAGGGAATGGCTGATTCGTCTTTGAAAACCGGATTGGAGTACGAAGCCGAGTTCACGATAATCCGGGCCGGAGGCGCGAAAGTAAGGGCAAGGAGTGTTATTGTTCCCTTGAAGGACGCCGCGGGCAAGATTATCAAGGTCTATGGGATTGTGCAGGACATTACCGACCATAAACAGCTTGAAGAGCAGCTGGCCCAGTCAAGGAAGATGGATGCCCTTGGCAATTTAACGGCGGGGATTGCGCATGATTTCAATAATATGCTCTCGGTTATCATGGGATACTCCGACCTTGCGCTTTACTACGACCGGCAAGAAAATGGCTCTACCGAAAATGTAAAAGAAATAAAAAAAGCTGCGGAAAAGGCAGCCGGTCTTACGGCACAGCTGCTTGCCTTCAGCCGAAAACAACCTGTTGTTATGCAGATTATGCCTCTCAACGTTCACCTGCGCGAGCTGGAGAAAATGCTGCGGCGGATTATCAGCGAGAACATAGAACTCTTGCTGAACCTGGAGGACGGCCTCAGCGATATAAACGCGGATAAAGGCCAGTTGGACCAGGTTATACTAAACCTCGTAAATAATTCAAAACAAGCCATGCCTATGGGCGGAAAACTGTCAATAAGCACTGAAAATGTCGAAATAAAAGATTCTATGCACTCGGGTATGCCGGAAGCGAGGGCCGGAAAATTCATATGTCTTTCCGTGAAAGATACCGGTGTTGGAATAGAACCGGATATGATGGAGCATCTGTTCGAGCCTTTCTACACTACAAAACCTTTTGGAAACGGTTCAGGTCTCGGTCTTTCGGTGGTTTACGGAATAGTAAAGCGCCTTGAAGGCTGGATAATTGTGAACAGCAGTTCCGGCAATGGAGCGGAATTCAGAATCTATCTGCCGGCGGCGGAAGGAAAGCCGGGTCAGGGTTTACCAAAAGAGCAGCTCCGGGAGAGAAAAAGTATTGCCGCCGGGAAGAAAATATTGCTGGTGGAAGACGAAAAAGCCATCCTGGATATGATAAGTTCCCTCCTTGAAAAGGAAAAACACATTGTGTTTAAGGCCGCTAACGCGGATGAAGCGCTCAGGATCTTCAACAAAGAGCAGGGCAAAATAGACCTGCTCTTCAGCGACTCTGTAATGCCGGGAATGAGCGGCTTAGAACTTGCCGGAAAGCTGAAGGGACTAAACCCGAAAATAAAGGTAATTATCAGCAGCGGGTATATTGATGACAACGCAGGGATAGACAAAGTGCAGGGCAGCGGTTATCATTATTTGAGCAAGCCCTATGGAATTAATGAATTGTTCTCCAAGCTCTCCGAAGTATTGAGCGAAGCCTAACCGGAAGCGCCGCCGCTAATTCCCCATAAAACCCTGTGTTTTTCTGCTATAATCCTACTCGGTGAATTAGTTGTTGGTTATTGCTATTATCCCGAACCCGGTTGAACGCTATTTACTGGAAAAACAATTGGTGTACAATAATGGCTAAAAAAGAGACAATTAGTTCGTTTCTTCAAGGAGCGACCATGCCCTCAAACAGTATTAATATTTGCAGGTTCGGGATAGGTTTGGAAGGCCTGGCTCCCTACGCTGTTATATCCGGAAAACCGGAGCCTAAACTTAGCGTAAAAGCTGTCGTAAAAAAAGCCTATAGCGGTATCACAGCGAAAGCCGTAATAAAAAACAACAGCGGAAGGACTGTCAGGCTCAAATCCATACTTTGGACCAGGGAACTAAAGCCGCTCTGGCCGCCGCAAGTCCTGATATTCCCCGACGAGCTAAAACCTTTTTACTACTCTTCCGAGAACTACCGCGGGGAGGTCTTTGGAACCGGCACAATGGTCGGCTCATCCTTTTTTCATCCGTTGACCAATCAGGACGTGACCGTCGGGCTGCATGAAGACTGGGTCTTCCCGGGTGTATTTATAGGAAGCGGAATTAAAGAAATTGGAATGCTTGTTGCGGCGGCGGAACACACGAGATTCATGTGCAAGTTCCGGTTTCGCGGCGGCGAGGGGAAGGGGCGTTGGAATTTTGAGCTTGAACAGTACCCTCAGGGCCTTGAATATCTTGAAATAGCTCCGGGGGAAAGCATTGTGTCGGACAGTATTTTCGTGGATATACTAAAATCGGACGACCCGCAGCTTTCGACAATCTCTTATTACAAGCTGCTCAGGAAGAACGGTTATTTCAAACGCATGGAAAAGAACCCTCTGCACGAACAGAGAATCTGGGGGAGCTGGAACTTCGGCTACTATCATAATATTAATGAACATGAGATTCTGAAACAGATACCGGCAATAAAAAGCTGCTTCCCTTCGGTAAAATTCCTGCAAATAGATGACGGATATGCGGAGATATATAAATCCGGTCAATGGCGCGAGGCTGACCTGCTGTACGGTACAGGCACGCATTATGATACGAAAAAGTTCCCGCATGGGATGAAGTATGTGGCCGACGCAATCAGGGCCGGAGGGTTAAGGCCGGCAATCTGGCTCTCCCTATGGGCCTCGGGTACTTCATTAATGATGAAGGAGCACCCCGAGTGGGCGCTTCGGGACGAAGCGGGAAGGATAATGAAAATAAAGTCAAAGGCCGGAGTGCTCTTTGGCATTCCGCGAGAGATAATAATACTTGATCCGTCGGTACCGTCCTACCGGGCCTATGTTGACAAAGTCGCCAGAACAGTCTTTAAAGAATGGGGTTTTGAGGGGCTGAAACTTGACTTCTCAAGCTTCCCTTTTAATATCCGCAGGGCCCGCTTTAAATACCCGGGCAGGACGGCGGCGGAGTACCGCGACTGGTGTGTCAATACCTTCAGGAAATATCTGCCTAAGGACGGGTTCTTCGGCTGGTGCAGCGCTGTGGGGGCCGGGACGCCGTTTTACGGAGAGGCGGACTATTACCGCTACGCCGAGGATATCAGCGACGGCAGCTGGTACCTGGCAAAGCGTATCGCGCTCTGGACGGCAAATACCAACATGTTGAATACCGAAAGGACAGTTATCCCGAACATAGATTCTATCGGTTTTGCCAAGGATTTTACCCGCACGCAGTGGCTGACTTTCCTTTCTCTTTGCGCAGTCACCGGAAATACGGTGGAAGTTTCGGGGGACCTGACAAAACTGGATGCTTTACAGCTCAAAATATTAAATACCGCGCTTGAATTGAGCGACACACGCGCTAGCTTCAGGACGCTTGACTATCCGAAGGGCAGAATAGAACTTCCTCCGTCGCTATGGCTGTCTTCAAAAAATGGCAGTTCCCGCGGGGCGTTTGTAGTTAACTGGTCAGACAAGGCGAAGAAGATAGACACGAGGCTCCTGGATAGAGAATTTCCGGGTTGGAAGAAGCTGGAGCCTGTGTGGGCACCGGGCGGGAAGATTTTGAGCGGATGTGTGAAACTTCCCGCGTACGGGTCTGTTTTCGTTTCAAAGCTGAATGGATAACAACGACAGACTCGGCATGACTGATACCGGATTAAATTTCAGGAGGCAATTATGAAAAAGTTTCTGTTTCTTTTCCTGCTCTCGGGGATTCTCTTTGCGGATTCAATGGATAACGCGAATTTCCTGCTCAATGACCAGCTCGCGTACTGCAAAGACCCGACGGTAAAAACCACCGTAAAGATACTGAAGCGCGTGGGCAATTTTGTTCTTATGGATTATGAGTCCGAAGGCGCCGCTCCGGTCCCGACTATGGCTGAAAGAGAGTCGAGTTTGCAGGTGTTTACCAGGAATTGCCTCAACCCGATTAATTACAATTCTGTTCCCGGCAAAGGCGACTCGAGAGACTCAGCTGAGATGTTCGCTTCCCTCGGGCAGTGCGAGAGTATCCAGATAGGAGTGACTCCTCTCATAGATCTGAAAGGCGTCAAGGCGGCTGTCTCTGATTTTTCAGGGCCGGCCGGCAGTATTCCGGCCTCGGCTTTTGAAATAAGATGGGTAAGGTATCTTGCCGGAAGGGGAAATATAGCCCAGACCTATCTTATGGCGCCTGAGATCATGGAAACTTTCACTTCCGTTGACTTAAAATCCGGGATTACTTATCAGTTCTGGGTTACCGTGAAAGTGCCGGAAACTGCCAAGGGCGGAGTCTATAACGGTTCCGTCATGATTGCCGCTCCCAACGCCAGGCCGAGCGAGATTAAGGTAAAGCTTGAAGTTATCCCGGTGGTCCTCGAGAAGGGTTCCGGATATTTCGGTTTCTGGTACGGGAATCAAGATACTGCCGCCGTGCGCAGGGAAATTAATGATTTAAAGGATTACGGTATAACCACCGGAACAGGCGTTTACATGCGTGCGGTTTATCAGAACGGAACAATCACGGTTGACCCCGACGGCGCCTATGTCAAATATGCCAAAGCCGCCCTTGAGAGCGGCTGGAAGCTGCTTGATGTCAACATCTGCAGTTTTGGCGGTATCCCTGCAATGGAAAAGCTTGGCGTGTCTTCTCCCGAGTTCGGCCGTCTCGCGAAAGAATGGGTGGAAAAAGTTAAGAAGCTTTATGACGATAACAAGTTTGGTCCCTGCACTATCAACGTATACGATGAGCCCCGCGAAAAGTCTATGTGCCGCCCGGGTATAAATATTTCGTACGAAGAAACAATTAAATACCTCCAGATAATAAAATCAGTTCCCGGGGTAAGGACCGTCGTAACTTGCGCAGGACTGGATAAGGCTGACGCGGAGATGATACCCCTGCTTGACCGCGACCAGCCGCATCTTACAAAAGGATTCAAGGAGCATATTGCTCTCGCGAAGAGGCTTGGCAAGGAGCTCATTACCTATAATAACGGCTACAGCTCGCTTGCCTGGGGTTTCTGCCCCTGGAAGGCGGGCGCGTCAGGCAATATGCAGTATTTTTTGCCTTCTTACACCAACAACAGCAACATTTATTCTCCTCTGATGAAGAATGCCGAATATCCCGGCCAGCCGAATACAGCAGCGGCCTATCCTACCGAGAAAGGCATGACTCCGGGGGTGAAACTGGTTTATGTCAGGGAAGGGATAGACGATTACAGGTACATAACGGGGCTTGAAAAGAAGATAAGCGAGCTTTCGGGAAACTCAGCGGCGGCCAGGGATGTTTTGGCGGCGAAAACTGTCGTAGAGGAAGTAAGGAGCAAGATACCTGATTATCCTGCCAGCGGCATAAAGAGCGGTTATGAAGCAGGCGACACTTCAGTCGTGCAGAATCCTGCAGATTTGCTTAAAGAGCTCAGGTACAAAATAGCGAAACAGCTGGAAGCGCTTTCTAAATATTAGGTTGGGATTGCGGATATCAGGCAGCATGGCCTGTTCTGCAGCAGCAATCCAAGCAATTTTGAATAGTCCGGTAAAATGAGGAGGGTTTTGTGGCATTGACTTCAAGAGAGTTGGTATATCGCGCGCTGGAATTCAAAGACCCGCCGAGGGCGCCGGTAGATTTCTGGGCGGGAGACCTGGCCGGAAGGAATTATCCAAAAGAGCTTAAAGCAATGCGTGAAAGGTTCCCTCCCGATTTCGGCGTGGTTGATGATCATTTTAAAACACTGCCAAGGACTAAGGGAGACAAGAGGGAAATCGGCGAGTTCACGGATGCCTGGAACTGTACCCGTGTGAACATTCAGTGGGGGGTGGTTGGCGAAGTAAAAGACCCAATTATTAAGGACTGGTCTGATACAAGCAGCGTGCATTTCCCGGTGGAATATCTTACCTCCGACAGGGATAAGATAAACAGGCAGGCAGGCGCGCAGAGCGGCTTCGTATACGGCCCGAACTGGCTTGTGAACCCTTTTGAGCGCCTTCAGTTTCTGCGCGGCACTGAAAATGTCTATATGGACCTGGCGGATCCTCCGCGGCAAATGCTGGAATTCATTAAAAAGATGCAGGACCTTTTTGCGAAAATTATCGCCGTGTGGGCAGAGACCGATGTTGACGCGATTTTCTTTTCGGATGATTGGGGCTCGCAGAACAATCTCCTTATAGACCCCGCGATGTGGCGCAGGTATTTCAAACCGATGTATAAAGAGTATTGCGAGATAGCAAAAGCCAGGGGCAAGAAGGTCTTTATGCACTCCGACGGGAATATCCTGGCAATCTATCCAGACCTTATTGAGATAGGCGTGGATGCCGTAAATTCGCAGGTCTTTTGCATGGGTTTTGACAAGCTGAAGCAGTTTTCAGGAAAGATAACCTTCTGGGGTGAGATTGACCGCCAGCGCCTTCTGGCTTTCGCCAAGCCGGAGGAAGTGCGGGAGGCCGTAATTAACCTGCACGCGAACCTTTGGAAGAAAGGCG
>CAIWWK010000207.1 GCA_903916325.1 Candidatus Firestoneibacteriota bacterium | reverse complement strand
CCGTTCCACTGACCCTTTATCCCGCGGGCCTTAAGGTAAGTTTCCCACATCTTCACGCGCATTTCCTGGAAATTTTTCCTAAAGAGCCACATTCTGTCCGGGAACCACTTGGTTGTGTTGAAATCAATAAGCGGGCTGCCATGGCAAAAGTTATCCCAATCAATTATTCCTTTAATCTTTGTGGAGCCAGGGGAAAGCAGGAACTGTCCGTCGTGCATATCCCCGTGCAGGACTACCGGGACAAGTTTTGAAAGCGTTCCAAGTTTCGCGGCGATATCTTCTGCGGCGCCGGTTTCATTTACCAAAGAGGGGTCAACCTGCGCTGCTTCTGCCGCTTCCCTGATAAATTCAACAAACCAACCGGTTATTGCTTCAGGCTCTTTGGGCTTTAGCCACCACGAGAGCCAGTGATTCATCAGAGGCACTCCGGAAAGCGGCGAGAAACTGCCGCCGTATTCCGCAAACAACTTGTGGTCAGGCTCAACTTTATGATTTTCGGCGAATGTTTCCGCAAGGCTTAAGAAAACTTTCCTGGTTCGCGGCCAGTCCATAGACTCCATTACCGGATAGGCGTCGCCGCTGAGGCGGGAAACGACGCAAATCTCGTAATCAGAAAACTCCTTGTCACTGAAGGCCCTGATGAAACGCGGCGTCTCGGCTCCCAGCCTTCCAAAATAGGCGCGGTGAAAGGCGCATTCGCGCTGTATGAACACATTGCTGCGTTCCGAGTAGGGCAGGTAATAGACTTCTTCCTGAAAAATGAGCACATCCTTGCGCCAGCCGCCGGCAATTTCCGCGGCGGACTCCTCAAGGCCGTACTTCCCGCAGAAACTTTTCAACTGGGAGGCCCTCAGCGCTTTACGTCCTTCCTTGCTCTCATCCATTTTTTGCCCCATATTGTTCTCTTGCTTTTGCCTTACGTTATAAACGTTAAAAACCTCTATCGAACCAATTCCCGCCGGGCTTTTTCAATCACCCCCAACAGCTTCTTCTCCGTCTCATCCGCTATCCCCTTCGGGTGATAAGTCTTCCAGACATCAAGAACTTTTTCGCCCGCTTTTTCAACGATGGTCTTCTTTCCGCTGTTAAGCCACGAAGCCATCATCTCGTGCGACATAAACTCGGGAAGCCAAATCTCTTCCCTAAAGTGGGTTACAGTGTGCTCGTGGTCCATAAAGAGTCCGCCCGGCCCGACCTCTTTCATCGCGTCGAATGCAAGGGTATCCTCGTTAATCTTAAACCCGTCAAGGAGGCGGTTTACATAATCAGCGTATTCGTTCGCCAGCACCATCTTTACCGGGGAGATGACCTCATCAACCGAGAGCAGATCCATATCCATTCCGGGCCCTCCTGAAGTCAGGAGTCCCAGCATCGCGCCACTCGCGAGATTTAACCCGCTCTCCATGTCATCTGCCTTGGCCGTAGTGCTGCCGGCCGGACCGGAACCAGCCGCCGACTTGTAGTATCTGAGTATCTGCGCGCCTGCGATCCCCATCAGCTGTGTTTCCGGACGGCCATAGGGCTGAGAGCCGTTCCTCATATCTATCGGCGCTCCGTAGAGCGTAAGCCAGAGCTGCTTCCTGCCGTAAAAGACGCGGTCAAGGATGCACTCAAAAAATGCTTCTGCCAAATGCTTTGCGAGGGCTCCTGCAATGGTTACCGGCGCGTTCGCGCCCATCGTGGTCATGTTGGTGAGGTGAATATAATGGCCGCGCTCCCAGAACCAGACAAACTGCTCCGCCTCTTCCCTTGCAAAATGAAGGGGCGAGATCAGAAAGACGGAAGCGTTAAGATATTTCTGCAGGAAAGGCTTCTTTGTGCGCACCGTGTCCTGCTTCATTATTTCCGACATTTCCACAATATAGGGGCAAAGATTTATATCCCAGATCAGCCCGTCGCCTGCCCATTTATTTTCGGAGTGGCGCCAGAGCAGATACCTGCCATATAACGGAATGAGGACCGCGGGAATATCCCCGGGGACCGCGCCGAGGCCGATGGAGCTTATATTAGGCAGATAATCGGCAAGCTTGATGATGTTTTCCGTGGATTTAAGCGTATTCTTCTTGACGGTGCCGCTCTCCGGATCAAAGTAATTCAACCCGTAGCCGCCTATCCCTCCGGTTGCCCTGACGTTAGGGTTTATCGCCTGTTCAACGCCCTCAACCCCGGAGAGGAAGTTCTCCATATATTTCCGGTCAAAGAAGACCTTCCCTGCCTTTGCGTCAACCTTTGCTCCGGACGACTCAAGGACTTCTATTATCTTGGCGTTGTCGACCTTAACTCCGACCTCGGCAAGCACTTTAAAGGCTGTGTTCTCTATCATCTTTATCTCTTCCATTGAAAGCATATCGAAATACTGCAGCAATTTCTTCATTTACTCCTCCCTATAATTAATAATTAATTATCTCGCGGTATAGTTTCTCGCCGGACTGTTTATCCGGGGCGGTTGCCTTAAGAAATAATTTTCTGGTCTTTAACATTGGCATAAGTTTCCGGTAATATTCCGGCGGTTCATGCATTATCATTCCCTTGCCGAGAGCGTCAATCTTCAAGTAGAGTTCCGTCCAGTCCGAAAGGGCCGCTTCGCCGGCGCCGGGCACCCACTGGACTATCCCGAGTTTCGGTAAAGAGCATATCCGTTTAAGGTGGACCAGCGCCCCGGGCCCGTCGAGGTGATACTCAGAATTGTCAAGATATCGCGTCTCTTTTTCAATAAAAGGGACAGCAAACATTTCAAACATTTCCGGAGAGATCATGCAGGAGAAATCACATTGCGGCACAGCTGTTTTTCCGGCCGAGTAAACACCGTGCCGGTTTATGCTCCCTGTCTTCTCGGAATTGAGTTCGAAAAATAGTCCGTCAGCAATCTCCTTGTAGGCAAGCCAGAGCGCTTCAAGAGCCCCAAGAACTTTCCCGGGACACTCAACGGTGTCCATCAAAAATTCCTGCGTTCCTCGCACCGCGGCAAGGCAGTCCATCCCGGCGGAAAGAGTGGGCGCCGCAATCAACAGCTTGCCGTCGAATTCCTTGCGCAGGGCCCGGATAAACCTGATAGTTCTTTCCCACCAAAAGGAATCTTTCCTGAATTTTATTTCCGCCTGGTCCCAGTCGGAAACGAAAGGAACGGCCCAGCTGGTTGTATTACTGTCCGCGGAGAATTTAAGGTCGGCCCCGAGAAAAGCCGAAAAATGGTCAGGGCCAAACTCCACCTGGTAAAAGGGAATGGCATCGCCGATAAACTCGTGCGTGGAGGCCCATTTGTAGATCTGCTCAATAACAGGTTCAAATTCGCCGTTATGCCCGGCCATGTAGGGCGGCTTATCTATTGGAGCAACTCCTTCTTTGGGGGTTACGACAGAAACCAGCGGGGATTTATTCTCCCTCTTCCAGAAAAGGCTGAAACGTGATCTGCATTCCTCGAAATCCGGCTTGAATTCCAGCTTCACTTTTATCCCCTGTTAAGAGAAATTAATGCAACCATTTCTGTCACATGCGGTCAAATATTACAGAAAGCCTTCAACTTGGAGCTAACATTTTGTTTAACAATATTGAGGCCATCAAATATTACATTAAAACCGTGAAATTCCTTTATTCCGGGCTGATTGTCATTTTACGAAGAATATTCTTCAAGCAGTGAAGCTACAAATTGGCGGCAATCTCCCCGAGTATCGCTGCGTATCTTGAAAATATGCCGACCAGCACCTCTTTAGCCAGCCTGAAAACTGAAATCCGCTTCGCATAAGGCGACTTTATTATCCTGATTGATTCGTTTGCGGAGTAGAAGATTTGCGCGGCAAGCCGGAACAGGAGAAAGGATACCTTCTTTCCGGAGCCGAGAATCTTATTGAAAGACCTCTCGCTGTTGCGGTTATACCTGTAAAATTCGCAAATGCCATAGTTATGAGAGTGATAAACAACTGACTCAGGCTCATAGACGATTGAACGGCCTTTCAACAGCATGCGCCTTGACCATTCCTGGTCCTCGGCCATATTGATATCCTCGCGGAACTTGTTCTTCTCCCAGAAACTTTTCCGGACGGCGCAGCTTACCGTGGAGAACCACATCAGCCTTCTTATGCCGGCCGCCATTTCTTCAGGCGCGAGAAACCTCAACGAGGCGATGCCTTTTACCGGCGGCATTCCGGTAGCGATATCTTGCGCCATGTAAATATTGCAGTCTGCTTTTGCTATGTGCCTGCTGAAAACCCCTGCAGTTTCCTTGTCATTTTCCAACTGGCGTATAAGCGGCGCCAGCCAGTTCTTATCCCTCGGAACCGCGTCTCCGTTAAAAAATACCAGGTATTTTGAGGCGCGCGCCAGCCCTCCTCCGAAATTCCTGGTCCCGCCGTGGCTGAAGGTTTCCGGATTTCTCTTAACCAGCCTGACGGATTTGAAACTTTTTATTACCCCTACCGTCCCGTCCGTTGAACCTGAATCAATAACTATGACTTCATAGGGCTTTGAGAACTTCTGGGAGAGAATAAGCGAGAGCGTCCCGCGTATATTGCTTTCCGCGTTCTTCGTAAGGACAATTATTGAAACCTCCGGCCTATTTGCCACTTCTTACCGCCTTCTTCACAATTTCCACCAATTTCCTTCCCGGCGCGGTCTTCTTGAGAGATGCCGCCGTACCGTAAACCGCGAATTTTTTAAAACGGCTAAACGCGCTGTGTGTCACAGGGTCCATTGAATCCGCGAGAGCCCGTTTCAGGAACTCGTAATCAATACCTTTGATCTTTTGCCCGAGCGGCGAGCGCCTGTACTCTTCGTGCGACTTTATAAGAGAGAGCCCGTTGTTTTCACAATAGGTAAAAAGATCGCTTCCCGGATGCGGCGTGAAAAACGCCGGGCTGTAATGATCGGGTTTAATCTTCTTTATCATTCTCACCGTATCCATGGTCTCGCGTTTCTTCTCGCCGGGAATGCCGAGCATGTAATTTGCCCAGACCTTTATTCCGTATCTCCTGCAAATCTCGGCGGCCTTAATATTGTGTTCCACCTTGGTTCCTTTGCGCAGGAAGTTAAGTATCCTCTGGTTCCCGCTCTCAAAGCCGATGATAAACATGTGAAGACCCGCGTCGCGCATCATCTTAATTGTTTCTTCGTTGCGGCAGATGATATCAGCCCTTGACTGGCAGACAAACGGCATCTTAAACCCGCGGGCAGCGTAACCGCGGCAAAACTCTTTAACATATTCAACATCCTCGGTGAAACAATCATCGTGAATCATCAGGCTTTTGAGCCCGTACTTTTCTCTTAGAATTTCAAGCTCGGCGAGCAGGCTCACAACGCTCCTTCTCCTTAAACCTTTCCCGAATATTATCTTTTCTGCCGGCTGGCAGAAACTGCAGTTATATATACAGCCGCGCGCGGCAATAACCGTCATAAAGGGCACCGGAAGTTCCGCAAGTATCGGGGCTTCGTGGCCTCCGTAGAGCTCACGATCGGCAAAGGGAAGTTTATCAAGATCCGCGGGCGTTCCATGTATTACCCGCTCTATTTTATTTCCGGTTTCAAGCGAATGCAGTATATCCGAAAAGGTTATTTCGCCTTCCCCGATCACAATATGGTCAAACTGCAGGTTCGCGCTTACTTCTTCCGGCATGATGGAAGGATGCGGCCCGCCCACTATCACCTTGATAGAGCTGTCAACCTGCTTGATTATAGCAGCGCATTTGGTGACCGCGTCAAAATCAACGCTCATCATACTAAGACCGACCGCCCCTGGCCTGCTTTTCTCAATTTCATCCTTGAACTCTTCGTACCCTGCGAGCGTGCGAAGGTCAATGAGAGAAATCGAGTGCCCTGCCTGTTTTGCGTAAGCGCTTATTGAACAGAGACCGTGGTGTATCCAGCTGGACTCCATTAATTCCCCTGTGTTGTAACTCTTAAACCCGCAGGAACTTATGCTTGCGTCTACAAGGATTGCCTTCATTATTAATTTTTCCTCCGGATCAGCCTCGATTTAATGGTGGAAAGGAAAAATTTGAACGGATGCGAGTCCGCAAGAATGACCGTTTTTCTGAGCGCGTCCGCTTCTTCTCTCAGGCTGCTTTGTTTTGACACTTCCGAATTTTCAAGAAGAGAAACAAGCTCCTTCCTTTCCCGGTCCGGCAGCGAAAGGAGTCCCTCTTTAAAACCGGAAAGATACTCGTGGCGCAGCAGCAACGCGTAGCATTCAAAAAGGACCTCTTTGACAACGCCAAAGTTGTAAAACCCGGCCAGCGCCGCCCGGCCGCTTTCTATGGAACCTGCAAAATCACGCGCGGCTTTCAAAGCTGCGCTCTCCCCGAGATCAAGACCTTCAATCTCTTTTATGTTGTACCTGAAAAGCCCTTTATCCGCGTCGTAGTTAAGAATGTTCACGCGTCTTGAAAGCTCCGGATGCAGACCGGCGAATCTTACCGCCGACCTTCCCATCAGTTTCATTTTATTCAAGTATGACGCAAGATTGCTTTCGACATGGTGCGCCGCAAGCGATTTCCCCGAGAAGAGAGAGCGAATCCCATTTGCGGAAAGACGGCTGCCGAACTCTACATCCTCCCAGCCGTAACAGTCAAAACCTTCATTAAAACCGCCCGCGCGGGAATAATTTTCTCTGCTGATCATAAAGTTTGAGGAGTTAAAATGCTCGCAGGACAACTCAGCGCCTTCCTTTATATCTTTATAGTCCGGTAGAAGGCCGTAAAAAATCAAGAACTCTCCGAAGAGCGAGGCCTTCACGCTCTCCGCCGGAAGCATCTTCCCCATACTAAGCCTGCCCGGCCCTGCTTTAACGCATTTAAGGTGCTCCTCTATGAGGCCCGGCATCGGGACAACATCGTCGTCTAGAAAGAGCAGGAATTCTCCTTCTGCATCACGCGCGCCAAGGTTTCGCGCCGAGGCAGCTCCTGATTTTTTGCAGTCTAGCACCCTGACAAAACCTCCGAAGGACTCTTTTCCCGAACCGGAAAGCAACCCCTCCGGAGAATTATCAACGATGAGAACCTCTAGCTCTCCGGCATAAGGAGACTTTTCAAGCGTTCCCAGCACAACCGGAAGCATTCCCCTTTGCCCGAGTGTCGGGATTATGACCGAGATTTCCGGCTTCATTTGCCTGTTTTCCTCTTTTTCCAGACAGCAGTGACAGGATTCTTCATACAGGACAACCCCTTTGAATCACAGTTCTGCCAGGTGTCAAAACACTGCCACCAACCGCATTTATCACATATAGCAGGTTTATTAAAGACAAGTTTATTGTGTAATTCCCTGATTCTGTTAAGTTTTCCTCCGTTCCAAATATCTAAAAGTTTCTCGCGCTTGAGATCGCCCAGCTTATTCTTTGCGAACGCATCCATATTACAGAGCACAACTGTTCCGTCCCAGTAAATTTCCATGAGGAGGCGGAGCGCAGGGCAGGGGAAACGGCCGAGCGCGCCGCGCTTTACAGAACCTTCATCATGCCGTTCATCCACCGTAACCGTGTCCGCAGCCTCAGTCCAATATTTTATGAACTTGCCGAGGCTCTTGACATTCCCGCCCTGCTTCACGATCCTGATATTCAGAGCCGGTTTTTCCTTATTTCCTCTGAGGCGCAGAAACTCAAAGATATTTTCTTTGACCGCCTTAAAGTCCGCACCGATCCGGATACTCTCATATTCTTTCCGTAAGTATCCGTCAAGGCTCACGTCGAGCCGGTCAAGACCCGAATCGATTAACCCTTTAGATTTTTCCCGCGTCAAGAGCAACCCGTTAGTCGCGAATTGAACATCGTTGATTCCGGATTTTTTCGCGAAAGAAACCATATCCGCAATTTTCGGGTGAAGCAGCGGCTCGCCGTAACCGTGCAGCACCAGATTGACCTTGCTGCGCTCCGGCAGCTGCCTTATTATATTTTTATATAATCCGAAATCCATGAAACCCGGGCGGCGCCTGCTTTTTCCCTCCGGCGAAGAGTGCACCGGGCACATTGAGCATTTCAGGTTGCAGAGATTGGTCGGCTCAATGGCGACAAGGCGGGGCGACTTCGAGCTGCGTTTCGCAACCTCTCCAAAGAGCCATCTCTTGTCATCTATTCCAAGTTCATACGGAAGCCCCTTGGCCCTGTCCAACCGGCGAAGGCCGTATTTTTCAAGAAAAGCCGGGGTTGCGGCATGCGCTTCACCCGCGTTGTAAGGCACGACCCCATCGGGCTTGAAATAAACATGCGCCGCGCCGCCAAGAGCAAGCCTTCCCGCCATTCTGTCGATCATGCTTCCCGAGACAAACTCATTCCGCTGTGAAACGACCGCGGCGCAGGCGTAACCTCCGGCCCTAAGCGCTTCCGGAAGCGAAGCACCGCTTAATATTTCGGCTCCGAACTTGCGGGAAGTCCGTTTTAAATACGGAGGGATTCTCTCCCCGCCGGAAATAACAATATATTTTTTCCTTCCCTTTTCGAGCTTTGAGAACAGCCTGAACAACTCTGCTTCCTTTCTTTGCCCTTTGGCAAACCCTGCGGCATAACCTAAAAAACCCGGCCTCTGTTCCGCGAGCACGGCCACGGGAGTCATTATCTTCATATCTTCTCTCCCGTAAAGTACTTTCCGATAAGTTCTGTGCCGCCGAAGGAGAGATACAATTCCCTGCCCGGGCCAAAAGCTATTCCGCAGGGAAGCATTGAGCGCTCAAGCCCAAAAGCCCCTGTAAACGAAGGCTTTCCCGGAACTTCGGACAAATCATACCTTTTTACGCGCGAATTCAGGTGGTCCGCGACAAAAAGAACATTTTCTCTTATAACAAGATCGTGCGGCCCGTTGAACTCCTCCGGGCCCGAGCCGAAGCTGCCGAAAGAACCTGCAAAATTCCGCTCCGCGTCAAAGACCTGCACGCGGTGATTATTCAGATCGCTTACATACAGGAAACCTTTTCCGTCCAAAACAGCGGCAATGGGAAAATTGAACTCCCCGCTTCCGGAACCCTTTCCGCCGAAAGACCGGATAACTCTCCCGTCCGTAGAAAGTTCAAAGACCCTGTGGAGTTTCCGGTCTGTAACAATCAGCCCTCCCTTTCCGGAGAGGCAAAGCCCGAAGGGCTCGGCAAATTCTCCGCGAAAAGAACCAAGGTATGTTCCGTCCCGGTTGAATTTCTGGACAGAGGCCCCTGAAACGTCCGAGACAAAAAGCGCGCTGCCGCTCAACGCGACGCCCGCTGGAGAATAGAGTTTTCCTTCACCGATACCGGCGGCGCCTATGCTTCTTAATAATTTTCCCTCCGGCGAGAATACCGCAACGCAATGACCCTGCATCGAAGCCGCGTACACCTCGCCTTCAAAAGACACGGCAAGCCCGCGGGGTTCCTTCACAGCATTCCCCGGGTTATAGCCGGCGGACCACGCGTTGTCCCTGCTGAGCTTCAAAGAACCTTCCGCGGTTTTTTCGGAATACGCGATGTAAGCGTTCACGACCTTCTGCGGCTCGCCCGCTTCCATGATTTTTCCCTTGCTGAGCCAGACAACTTTCGAACAAAGGCTTAGCACGCTGCCGAGGTCGTGCGAAACGAAAACTATGGTCTTGCCGCTTTCCTTGAACCGGTCCAGCGCGTCGCGGCATTTTGCCTGAAAATTCAAATCTCCGACAGCCAGAACTTCGTCTATCAGCATTATGTCCGTGTCAAGGTGCATGGCAACGGAAAACCCCAGGCGGACGAACATGCCCATGGAATAGCGTTTAACCGGAGTGTCAAGAAACTCTTCTATGCCGGCAAAAGAAACAATGGAGGAGAAGGCCTCTTTTATCGCGGCAGTTTTCATTCCCATAATGGAGCCGCAAAGATATATATTCTCCCTGCCGGTCAGGTCAGGGTGAAATCCCGCGCCAAGTTCTATCAGCGAAGCAACTCTGCCGGAAACTTTTAATTCCCCTTCATTGGGCTTCATTATACCGGCAATCAACTTAAGCATAGTGGTCTTGCCGGCTCCGTTCTCCCCGATGATCCCGACTGCTTCCCCGGATTTTACCTCAAGGTTCAGGCCTTTTAACGCCCAAAAAGCGTCAGGGTTGACCAGCCTTCCCTTACCGAGAAGCCTGCCTATGTTTCCGGAAAGCAGGTCGCGCAGGCTTGTGGCTCGTTCGCCTTTTACAAGCCTCTTTGAAACCCCTATAAATTCAATGGCGTTTTGCATCATATCCTTTCCGCGAAGAGATATTCCAATTTATGAAAAAGGGCCAAACCGGCAAATAGAGTGATAAAAGCTATGGCCGAGGCCAGCAGAAAAGGGACCGGGTTTAGAATCCCCCCTTCAAAGACCGCTCCCCTGAAAGCGTCAATTATCGGTATCAGCGGATTTAGCGCCAGGAGGTTGTTTATGAAATGGTTTGAACTCTTTATCGGATAAATAACGGAAGTCGCGAACATCCAGATGGTGATTACCGAGTCAAAGATATATTTCACATCCCGGTAAAATAGATTTCCCATGGATAAAAGCAGGGCCAGTCCGGCAGTAAAGGCGAGCTGCACAATAAATATGACGGGGAGCCAGAGCAGCCCGAACGTAAATCTGACGCCAAAGAACGGAAGCAGGATAAAAAGCAGCGCGAGCGCCAGCGAGAAATCAAGGAGCTTTGAGAGGACTGCAGAGAGAGGAAAGACTTCCCTTGGAAAATAGACTTTGGTCACAAGGCTTGAATTGTTTACCAGCACCGGAACCGAAGAAGAAAGGCTTCCGGAAAAAAGAGACCAGGCCGCAAGCCCGCTGTAAACAAAGAGAGGGTAGGGAATCGCGCCCGTTTTCACCACGGCAAACCGGCTGAAAACAAATGTGAATATTAAGGTCATGGTCAGCGGAGAAAAAACCGCCCAGGCAATACCGAGCAGTGTCTGCTTGTAGCGAAGCCCGATATCTCTATTTATAAGCCTGCCAAGGAGTTCCCTGTACTGCCATATTTCCTGCAGGCTTTTCTTCATCGTTTTACCTGAAGAACCTGTAGATAGCCTTCAAAATCCTTGCCGACGCTTTGCCGTCTCCGTACGGGTTTCCTGCGTGACTCATACGCCCGTAAACCCGTTTATCGTGGAGGAGCTTGCGGGACCAGCTTGCAATTTTTTTCCTGTCCGTTCCCACCAGCACTGCATTCCCTGCCGCCACTCCTTCCGGCCGTTCCGTCACATTTCTCATTACCAGCAGCGGCTTGCCGAGAGACGGCGCCTCTTCCTGAACACCGCCGGAATCGGTAATTATGAAAAAAGAATTATACATAAGGTGCAGAAAGTTATTGTAGTCCTGCGGAGGGATAAGCTTCACATTGCTGATTCCCCCGAGTATTTCTTTAACGGGCTGCTGGACATTCGGATTCAGATGGACGGGATAAACTATTAGGACATCTTCCTTTTTCGCGACATCCCTAAGAGCCAGACAGATCTCCTTCATGCCTGCCCCGAAATTTTCCCTGCGGTGCCCGGTGACAAGAATCATCCTCGGGTGGGAAACTATTCCGTAATTTTCACCAAAGTATTCCCAGTATTTCCTGCTGTCTTTTTTAATCTCTTTCAGGCGCATCATCAGCGCGTCTATTCCGGTATTGCCTGTCACCACAACACGTTTTCTTTCTATGCCTTCATCCAGCAGTATTTTTGCCGATTCTTTCGTGGGCGGGAAAAAGAGGTCGGCTGTTTGGGTTATAAGCCGCCTGTAGATTTCCTCCGGAAAGGGCTCATATTTATTCTCTGTCCGAAGCCCGGCCTCAACATGCGCCACAGGTATCTTCTGGTAAAACGCCGAAAGCGCTCCGGCAAAAGAACTGGTGGTATCTCCCTGGACAACGACAACATCCGGCTTCTCTTTTTTCATTACCGGCTCAAGTTTCGCGATAAGCGAAGCAGTGAGGAAACCCAGCGTCTGCCCTTTCTTCATGACCTTAAGGTCGTAGGATGGTTTAACCTTAAAAAGTTTAAGCGTCTGGTGAAGCATTTCGCGGTGCTGCCCGGTCACGCATACTACCGGATGTTTAGTCTTTTTTATTAGAGGAGTCAGTTTTACGGTTTCGGGCCTGGTGCCGAATACATACATTATCTTCATTGTCACCCCCTGTAATTATTAATTGTGATAATCATATGGTTAAGCTGTTCGGCTGAAAGTTCCGGGTGAATGGGAAGGCACAGGACTTCCCTGCAGGCCTTCTCGGCTTCCGGCAGGATATCCTTGTAGCCGGCCTTCATATACACTTCCTGCCTGTGAAGCGGCGCCGGATAATGCACGCCCGTCATTATGCCGTTCTCCTTCAAGAACCCGGCGAGCTTTTCCCGCTCCGGGTGCCGGATAGTGTACTGGTGGTATACGTGCGAGACATGTTCTTCCGTATAAGGCAAGCCGACTCCTTTGAGCATTGAATCAAGGAGCCTGGCGTTCTTCCTGCGTTTTACGTTCCAGGCTTCAAGATACTTGAGCTTTACCCGAAGCACCGTAGCCTGCACCTCATCAAGCCTGCTGCAGACTCCTATGCCCGTATGAACGTATTTTTTAACAGAACCGTGATCGCGAAGCATGGCTATCTCTGCGGCCAGTTCGTCGCTGTCCGTCACCACCATGCCGCCGTCGCCCGCCGCGCCGAGGTTCTTTGTCGGATAAAAACTTATACAGCCGGTATCTCCCAGCGAGCCGGTCTTCTTTCCCCTGTACTCGGCGCCCAGCGCCTGCGCGTTGTCCTCTATAACCTTAAGCCCGTTCTGTTTGGCAATGTTTAGGATACGGTCCATGTCGGCCGGCTGGCCGTAGAGATGGACCGGGATTATCGCTTTTGTCCGTTCAGTTACAAGTTTTTCAAGCATAGCAGGATCAATATTATAAGTATCCGGCCGAATATCGCAGAAGACCGGTTTTGCGCCGCACATCGAGACCGTCTCGGCCGTGGCAAAGAAAGTGAACGCAGGGACAATTACTTCGTCCCCCGGCTTTACCCCGCAGGCCCGGAGAGACAGGTAAAGCGCGTCAGTCCCGGAATTAAGGGCTAGGGCGTGTTTTGCGCCGAGGTATCTCGCGATCTCTTCCTCAAACTTTTTCACTTCAGGGCCGTTTATGTAATGCCCTTCGGATAGCGCCTTGATCACGGCCCGGTCAAGTTCCGCCTTAATATTATTGTATTGAGCTTTCAGATCTATTAACGGTACCTGCATAAATAGGGCTCCTGGAAACAACATTTTGTAACGTTTTTAACGTTACGAGTAAATAATTGATTTCTGTTCGGTGTTACTTGACGCCCTGGATATCGCTTTTTTCATTTATTTCCCTTATGTTTCCGTTATCTTTGCCGTAATCAAGTTCGTTCCTTCTCACTATGCTTCCCGGGACGTCCTTGTCGCCGGTCCTTATGCGGAAATCCTGAACCAAACTGACCTGAAAACCGTCAGGTATCGGAGCTGATTTTGAGACCTTCATCCCGAAAGTAAAGCGCCCGTCATAATCCGTGTTGAAGCCCTCCATCTTGAAATTGAAATCTTCGGGAGGGACTCTCATGGGATTTTTAACCATCTTGAGCCCTTCTTCAACATGGATGCCTTCTGCCGGAAGCGGTTTATTAAACTGGTCCATCACCTGGTAAACAATTGTGAGTGAGTACCCATAAACATCCGGTCCGAATTCCTGTTTAAGGTCGCGTTTTATTTCTTTCAGCGAGAACGGCTGGAGGGCCGTTATCTTTTTAACCGAGGAAACCGTTTTTGTCTCCGTGCCTGCCGTCAGGCTGTAAAACAGGACGACTTCATTCGTATTCTCGGCGCGGCTGCTTCTCCTTGCCTTTACCCTAACCTCGGGTTTGTTCAGATCTTCCGGATGAAACGCCAGATCGTCGCCTTTTGCCATAACCCACTTATAACGGGTTCCTTCCGGCTGGTTCGGAGCCGCCTTAAATAATTTCGCCGGGCCGGGGCCGTCGCAGCAATTAAGGATAATGTCAGACCTGAAATCTCCGCCGAGCACAAAGAACTTCCTTGCGCCCCAGCCGGTCGCTGCGCCTGCCGCGTCCCTGCAGGTTGCCGTTATTATCACCGGATTCTTGCCGCCCAAAATAGCGGGCGCGGTCCATTTTACTTTTGACGAAGCGCCGTCAAAAACCCCTCCGGCGCCGCCGTCATCCCAGGTGAACTTAAGTCCGTCTTTTCCTTCAACGTAAAGCTCCGCGGTTTCTCCGGCCGGAACGATCGCCGTTAAAGACTTTATCTCAAATGTTTCTGCGGCTATAAACGCCGGGAAAAGCAGCAGGAACAAGACAATGTTTTTCATTTGTGCTCCTTTGTCATTTCTTTCGCAGGCTCTTCAGCAAGCCGAAAAATCCCGGGAAAGAAGTGTCTACGCAGGCCGTGTGCTTTATTTTAGTTATCCCCGGGACTGCCTGCCCGAGAACTGCCGCCATCATGGCTATCCTGTGATCTCCGTGGCTTTCCGCCGAGGCTGCGGCCTTTAATCTCGCCCCTCCATATATTATCATGCTGTCCGGAAAAGCTTCTGTTTTAACGCCGAATTTCGCGAGTTCTGAGCAGATAGTCTTTATCCTGTCGCTCTCTTTTACCCTAAGCTCTCCGATGCCGCGGAAAACCGTCCTGCCTTTTGCAACGGCGGCAGCGGCCGCAAGAGCGGGTATTTCATCTATCAGCCTGGGTATAACCGGCCCCCCGACGGCAACGCCTTTAAGCGGGCTGTAGGTTACGGTAATATCCGCCGAAGGTTCTGCCTTGCCGCCCCGCAGGTTAAAAAGTTTTATCTTTGCGCCCATCCCGGAGAGCACTTCCAGCACTCCCGTCCTAGTGGGGTTGATTCCGACATTGAGAAGAGTTACTTTTGAACCCGGAACAATGCCCGCCGCAACGAGGATAAAAGCCGCCGAAGAGATATCCCCGGGAACCTCTATCCTTGTCCCCTTTAGAACCTGTCCTCCCTTAACGGACACCTTATTGCCTTTCACCGAAAGTTTCACTCCGAACTTTAAAAGCATCCGCTCGGTGTGGTCCCTTGACTTTTGCGGCTCGGAGACGGTTGTTGTCCCTTTCGCGTAAAGACCGGCAAGAAGCAGGCAGGATTTCACCTGCGCGCTCGCCACTTTTGACCGGAACTTAATAGGGAGTAAATCCCCGCCTGTTACGGTAAGCGGCGCGAAGTTCCCGTCATCCCGCCCGGTAATTTTTGCGCCCATCTCCCGCAGCGGCGCGGACACCCGCCTCATAGGACGGCTGCAAAGCGACCTGTCGCCGGTAATGACCGCGGTAAAAGGCTGGCCTGCGAGTATCCCGAGCATCAGCCGCGTGGTGGTGCCAGAGTTCCCCGCGTTAAGAACCCTGCGCGGAGCCTTAAGCCCCGGCAACCCCGCCCCGGTTATCTTTACTTTTTTCCCGGACCTTCTGATCTTTACTCCCATCGCCTTAAAACATCCGATCGTTGACAGGCAGTCGCCTGATTCAAGAAAGTTAGAAACGCTCGTGGCGCCTTCAGCGATAGAACCCAGCATAACTGACCGGTGTGAAATTGATTTGTCGCCCGGTATCTTTACGCGGCCGGAAAGCGCCCCGGAACCGCCGACAGTATTAGAATCTTTCATTATAGTTTAACCCCAGTGTATGCAGCGCAATCATATTTTGAGCAGTGTCATCCCGGATTTCTTATCAAGCTCTCTTACTGCCCCGGATTCAAGCTCCATAAGGATGCCTTCCAGGACAATGTAGGTTTTACTGTCCTTTCTGAGGCAGCCGACCATTGCCTTCTTACCGCGGCCCAGGCTCATATGCAGGTGTATTTTCGGGTTTCCTTTTTCAGAAAAAAGCGTTCCTATGCCTACAACTTCATGCGCTCCTTTCACCGGAACAAACCAGGGATCCGGAGGCAGAACCGTCTTTTTAGGCCCGGTCACTACATCGCATTTGTCTATCGCGCCGATTAAGTAAAGAATCCCGGACTTTATCTTTTCCTTCCGCGCCATGGAATAGAGAGATTCAAGGACATCGTCCCCGTTCTCTATTTTTACCACAAACACTCTTTTTATTTTTGCCGCGGAATATTTCATTTCAGTTTTCCTCTCATTTTGCAGGCCTTTTCCAGAAGAGGAAACAGTTTCCTGCTCCCCGCCGTCTTTTTGATCTTCCTGAGGGCGGAAATAACAGCCTCTATGCCGTCTCTGATATTTTTCCTGTTGGCGGAGGCAATCTCGCACCAGAGCTCAGGATTGCCCGCGGCAACACGCGTTGTATCCAGAAAACCTTTTCCAAGCACGCGCTCCCTCTGATTGTCGCCGTTAAGCACCGCGAGGCAGAGCGCCGAAGCCGTGAAATGCGGCACGTGGCTCGTAAGCGCAAGGGTCCGGTCGTGTTCCGCCGGGGACATAAGGAGCACCCTGCAGCCCAGCCGCTTCCAGAGAGTTATTACGGAATGCAGGGCTTTATGGTCAGTCTTCTTTTCCGTCGTCACGATGCACAACGTCCCTTTAAACATTTTCCCGTCGGCATTTTGCACTCCGCGCTTGTGAGATCCCGCTATCGGGTGAGAGCCTACGAAGAATACTCCGCGCGGAAGCATTCCGGAGCTTTTTACTATCCGTTCCTTTGTGCTTCCCGCGTCAGTTACAATACAACCAGGCTTGAGGTGCGTCCCGATTAGCTTAAATATGTTCTCGATATGCCCGACCGGCGTACAGATAATGACAAGGTCCGCCTCTTTCAGCGCCGAATAATCGGTGGACCAGGAGGATACCGCCTTTTCCTCTAAGGCAAGGCGAAGTTTCGCCCGGTTCCGGCCTATTCCGATAACTTTAGAATAGCTACGCCCGGCAAGAAGCGCTTTGCCTATGGAGCCTCCTATAAGGCCTGTTCCTATGACTGCGGCTGTCTTTTTCATAATCCCTTATTTTACTATATTCCGGGCCGGTAAACTACTGCGGAATTGCAGGAAAAACCTTTAAGAACAAACGCTCCCGCCGGATTTGAGCCCGGAATAATTTATATTGACCAAAGTTTTCAAGATAATCTTCTTAATGGACGGGTTATTCGCCGAAGCGCATTTTACGAAGACCGGTATCCTGTCTTTTCTGGCCTCAAACTCGCGGAATTCCGCCGGACCGGTAAACCTGCCGCCTGTCCAGATATCCATCCACTCCCCTTCCGGAAGATAGATGCTGCGCTTCTCCACGGGGCCAAGCACAGGAGCAACGAGCAAGTCCTCGCCGAACATATATTGGTCCTCTATCGTCCTTACCCTCTTGTCCTGAGGGAAGTCAAGGTAAAGGTGGCGCATCAGAGGAAGCCCGTTCTTTACGCACTTTCTGGCCTCCTCGTTTAGGTACGGAAGCATCGCGTAGCGCAGTTCCATATAAAACCTGTAAATTGCCCTGACTTCTTCGGGGAATTCATACGGCCAGGGAACGGTCCCGTGAATCTGAACGACGGGGGAGAAGACCGAAAGCTCTATGCCTCTTATAAACACCTCGGTCTCGTCATCTTCTATACCCTCGCGTTTGGGGATATAGCCGCCAAGATCGTGCGCCATAAACGGAATTCCTGAAAGCCCTGAACTGAGTGAAGCCGAGACGATCGCCCTAAGCCTCGTCCATTCCCTGCTCTGATCGCCCATCCAGATGAAGTGGTACCTGTTGGAACAGATACCGCCTCCGCGTGAAAAATGCACACCGCCTTCAGGGCGTTTGGAATTGAAATTCCTGTGCATAAGGATATTGTATTTGACCGGGTAGTACTGGTGAAGCCCCTTTGCGTCTTTTAGGCCTTTCAGCACTACGCCGTCTTCAGGCACTTCTTCGTTAAAGTCTATTTTAGCCCCGTCAAGCTGGATCTCTTTCAGAAGCTTTCCCCAGACTCCGTTCAGCCACCAGTCAACAGCTTTCTCATCGGTTATATCCAGGAAAACCGAAACTCTCCTGTCCGGCGCGTCGCCCGGGTTGTAATGCTTGGCTTCTTTGACCTCAACCCCGCCTTCAGCGTTCTTAATGAAAAACTCTTCCTTGGCCCCGTGCCATTGCCAGTTTTCTTTCTTAAGCCTGCCGCAAGCTTCATAGACCATCGCCTTCTTCCCGATCGAATGGAGTTCTGCAACAATCTCTTTCAATCCGGTGTGAGTGGAGCCGTCATAAGGCTCCCAACCCTCCATCAGCATGACACCCCAGGGGAAATTATGTTCCTTGAGCTTTGCAATAACCGCCCTTACTTTTTCCGGGGTGGAAAGCTCGCGCAGCCTTTCGTGCCTGCAGATCCAGGGCTCAAAACTCCATTTGGGGGGCAGCGGCGTCTTGCCGCAAAGAACCGAAAACATCTTAACGAGCATTTTCGGGTCCCTTTCAAGGAACACATAAACATCGAGCACCGGGCTTTCAGAGACAACCTGGATGCGGTTAGGCTCCGCCTTTCCTACATTGAAACACGCGGCCTCAAACCTGTTAAAGAAGAGACCGTAGCCGGAGGTGCTAAAGAAGAATGGTATGGGCACATAACTATTGTCTTCTATTATATTCCAGCGATCCTCTGCCCAAATCCGGAACTCTTTTCCGCGCTGAGAAACGCCGTTGAACCGCTGTCCCAGCCCGTAAATGAATTCTTTTCTGTCAAGCGTAACCGAAATATTTGAGCCGTTATTAAACGCGGAGGCTTTCTGGAGGGAACAAACGGTTTGCTCGGATTCATTTATAAATACGGCTTTGAAATTCTTCTTCGAGATCAAGACCGCGTACTTGCCCGTAATCGGCTTGACCGATATCACGTTCTGGGTCACTTCGCGGACAACTATCTCTTCTTTCGGCTCGCGCGTTCCGCCGTCAAATTCGGCGGCTATTGTCTGCACCGCCCCGCGCGTTTCCGCTGATTGAATACGGCATATATTTGTGGCGGGAAAAGTAAAAATCAGTCCGTGCGCGAGATATTGTTTCTGGCCTTTAGACATAAAACCTCCGCAAACACAAACCCGTATCAATTATAGCAGGATTTTTGACGTCCGCAAAAGCCTAATAACGCTTCCGGTACAAGCGCTTACGCGGGTTTGCCGGAGCTGTTTCTATTCAAGCGGTTTTGAGTGTCCACGCGTAAATTCCAGTATATCTTCCGCGTCCTTTCTGTCTTTGCAGGCTACCGTCAGAAAGACATTGCGCTCTTTTAGCTCTTCAATATGAGCGCGCACCTGCGAGCTGTTTGAATGAATCAGCAGGTTATGCCCGGCCGTCGCCGAAAAAATACGCCCCAGGTCTTCGATAGGGGGTTTTGTCTTCGGGTCCATTGATATCTCAAGGAGGGAAAGGCGCGGAAGAGAACAGAGACCCGGGAAATAATGCAGTTTTTCATTATGCAGGTGATACATTGCATGATCATATTTTTCCAGAATCAGTTTTTCGTAGGGATAGCCGAAGGTTTCGTATACTTCAGGCGAGCAGAGCATCGCGGCGTCATTTGAAAGATGCCCGATCGTGTTTTCCGGCATCCAGCCTCCGTCTGACAGGATGTGCGCTCTGCCTCCGTCAATATCGTCGGCCCAGGAAAGCTGGCGTCTGAAGTACCATTCAACCGCTTTGGTCAGGAATTCCATAAGCCGGTGGCAGAACTCCGGTTCCAGCAGGAAATCGGTATAAATTTCGTTCCCTCTAAGCGCGTCAGCCAGATCCATAGGCGTCATCATTCCGCGCGTTGAAAGATAGAAAGTCCCGTCTTTTCTGCTCCGAAGATAATCATACCCCTCTTTCATATACCGGAACCACTTTGTATTCTCGCTGAGCGTTAATTTTTCTATATCCCCGGGTTCTTTTAGCATCAGCACCGGGAGGCAGGTATCCCTCTGAAGGTGAACCTCCATTCCCAGCCAGGCAGAATGCTCGGCAATTCCGAAATGAGGGCAGACAACCGGCAGCGCGTCATCGTCAATCCCTTCTTTGAAACGGAAATACGGACGGTTCCGCTTAAGTTTCCATTCAAGCCATTCGTTCAACTGCCGGTCAAGGTCAAATTCATAGAGCGGCGGTATCTCCGGCCGTTCAACAGGCGCCGAAACGCTTACCAGAAAATGTCCCGGTTCCTTTTTTGCGTAAAATGCCCTTGCGCGCTTTACAACTTTGGCAGTATGCTCGTTAAGGTTCACAATTTCCTCCGGAAATCCTGCTATTGTCACATTTGTTTTTTTCTGCTACTATATATTATATTACATAAAAGCACCACAGGAGCCAAAATGAACCCGGAAACAGTAAAGGAATTCATAGCCAAACACCCTAAATGCGATTGCCCTCTGGTATCCTGCGAGCAGCACGGCAAGTGTTTTGAATGCGTAATGGTGCACAGGCACTATGGCAACCACGTCCCGCACTGCCTTCAATTTATGCTGAAGGATAAGATAAAGGAACTCGCGAAGTTAGCCGAAATCACTATACCGGAAAAGAAGTAATTTCATTCCTCCAGTCTCTTCTTAAATATGGGTAAGAGACCAGATAACAGCCTCTGCGCCGGTTCCGCCGGCCGCTGCCGCTCCGCGGATTGCTGATTGATGATTACTAATCACTATTTAGAAACTCGCGAATTGTGATTTTATCGGCCCCCTGTGTTCCGGCTACCGTCCTCAATTTCCACTATGCATCCGACCATCTAACCATCTGACCTTAGGTCTTATCGCTCCGAGCAACTCTTCCCCCCTATCGACCAATCTTCCTTCGGTATTTGCGTTACCACCACCTGCACGGCTTCAGGCGGGCATTTGATTGCCTCAGTTATACCTTCAGTAACATTTTTGACCATCTTCTTCCTAGTTTCAGCTGGCACTCCCGCCCACATCTTTATCTCTACGAAAGGCATATTCCCTCCCGGCCAAAGGCCTTTTTTGGATTATAGCATGTTTTTGCCGCAACAATACTATTGTTGACAGCAACATATGCTAAACAATTCGCAACTCAAACACTATGCTGGACTTGCCGGCAGGGTTATAATACAGAAGAATAAGGAGATATTATGGCTTACATCAAAGAACCGGCAAAAAAACTCCGGGTAGCGGGCAAATACGATGTTCTTGTTTGCGGCGGCGGCCCGGCAGGGATAGGGGCGGCTATTTCAGCGGCGCGAAACGGGGCTAAGACTTTGCTCGTCGAGCAGTCCGGTTTTCTGGGCGGCATGGGGACCGGGGCGCTGGTCCCGACTTTTGCCCCTTCTGCAATGAGCGGGGCTCCCCTGATAAAAGGCATACACGCCGAAATCCTG
>CAIWWK010000206.1 GCA_903916325.1 Candidatus Firestoneibacteriota bacterium | reverse complement strand
TAATTCATTATCAGGGCTATGCCGAGTGCTGTTAAAAATCCGGTAACGATCATCGCGGCGAATGTCCACCAGCCGGGGTTAAGCTCCTTCATTGAACCAAACCCGGCCAGCCTTGCCCATTTGTCCCCGAAAATACCGGGAGTGTACAAGATACCGCCGAGGATAAGATTTACGAGTACGGCAATCCCGATTGCCAAAAAGTTTAGCGAAAATGTGTTCATCGGATACGCGCAAGCTGCCTGCATAATTGCCTCCTCTTTCATAAACTATTTAAGAAATCTGTCATAAAAGCCGGCCAGCGACTGGAACTCTCTTCCGTATTTGGAGCTGTGAGCAGCGGGCTTGAAGCCGTGCGGCGCTCCCGGCACTTTTATCAGGTCAGAATAAACTCCGGCCTTTTTCAACAGGTCAAAAAGTTCTTCAGGTTCTTTCATCAGTATAACTTTATCGGCCTCCCCGTGTAGCACCAGAGTGGGCGGAACGCCCTTAACGGCGTAGGTTACGGGCGAAGCCTTCATATAGGCCTCCGGCATCTCCTCATAAGTGCCTCCAAAGAGAGCCTGCGTCTTTGCGTTATGTTCAAAATGTATCTTCATGTCGGTCGGCGGGTAAAGGACCGCGACGCACTTTACAGCCTTTTTAATTGAGCCGTCCTCTCCGCCGTATTGATCCCCGGTAAAACCCGTCATGAGCGCGAGGTGAGCCCCGGCCGATTCCCCGAAGAGCCCGATTTTTTCTCCGTCCAGACCTTTAGCTCCCGCGTTCTTCACAACCCAGTTAACCGCTGTCACGCAGTCCTCAAGGCATGCCGGATATTTTGCCTCGGTAATAAATCTGTAATCTATTGAAACGGCCGCGTAGCCTCTCTCCGCCAAATCTGAAGCAAGTTCGGCCCAGGTGGTCTTATGCCCCTGGGTCCAGCCGCCCCCGTGGATAAGCATTATAACGGGAAGCTTGTTTGAAATAGTGTTTTTTGGAGTGTAAAGGTCAAGGCGCAGGGAATGCCCGCCTTTGTTCCCGTATTCTATATCACTTTTTAACGCTACATCTTTCGGAATATTGAAAGCAGGCGCGGCAGCTGGGAAAATCATAAGTATCAGGAAAAAAGGCGTAAGGGGAAAGACGGATTTATTCCTCATACTACATTATTACCAGAAAATAGGCTGTTCTTCAATTCCTATACTTGTCCTTGCTTCCATTTTCCGCTTGTTAAAGCAATGCGAATAGGGCATTATTTCATTATGAGAAAGAAGATGGCTTTAACAGGTATTACTCTCTTGTGCCTGCTCGCCGGAGCCCAAAGCAAAGTTGTCGCTCCCCCACGGGAGGACATCGTAGAGTTTCCTTTCTATTTCTACGAAGGCAGATTTATTATTATCAAAGCTTCGCTAGGGAACGCGCCCGCTGAGAATTTCATCTTTGACACCGGCTGCGACGCGACGATTGCCATTGACTACAAGTACGCGGAAGAAATAAAACTCAAACCCGAAAAGAACTCTTCTTTTGAAATGAGGGGTGTTGAGAGCGATCTTCCCTCGGAGTTCGCGATCACTGACATTTCTTTTAAAGAGACCAATCCTCTGCGCTCTCTCACGCTTCGCAGGGTCAAAGGCGTCATTTCCGATTACACGAAAAACTTCGGCAGGGAGTTTCGCGAGAAGGTAAAGATAAAGGGGTTGATAGGCGTCGGAGCGCTGTTCGCGAAAAAAGTTGTGCTGATAAATTACAATACTCAAACTATTCGGATAGGCGATGATATTGATAAGTTCCACTATCCCGGTATGCTCGAGATTAAAATGAATTCCCGCCGCGGGTCGGGTCTGCTTTCGGTGAAAGCCGCCGTAAACATTGAACCGGAAAGCACCTATGTGATAGATACCGGGGCTTACTGCTCAGGGTTTCCCAGGCCTACAAAGGGGGATGTGGATTTCGGCAAGCTGAAACCGGATGACTTTCAGCACTTTAAAACTTTGACCATCGGGGAAAATACCTTTACCTCCTCCAAGGCCTTGTTGCTGGTACCGATAAGGTTTGAATTCGGGCTGATAGGAGCCGATGTGCTCTCTGAAATGTCGGAGAAGAAAATTATCATACTTGATTACAAGGCAAAGAATCTATATGTGCCTTACCCTGTTTTAGTCAAGAACTAGCGGAAACCGTTTATTCTTTAACGTTTACGCTGTCCTTTCCCTTCTTCGCGAGAGCATTATTAAACTTTGGGTTTAAAACATCGCTCAGCACGAACGGAACGCGCGTATCGCCTTCCGAGGTCTCGACGGCGACAGAATCAAAAACAATGTTCCTGACGTGCCTGACGAAGAAACCATAGGACGGAAGTATCGTGTCAAATATTCTTGCGTTCGGATAACCGTCCGCGTTCTCCGGCACCGTCTTTCCTTCCGGATCGTTTTGATATTTTCCTTCCATGAATTTAAATCCGGCCTGGTTCAGATTGCCGGCAGGACTGACTCTCGGAATATCCGAGGGGCTGTGCCGCGACATCTGAATCCTCACATCCTTAATAACGATGTCCTCAATTAAGCTTCCCGGGTATGCCGTTATCGAAGAACTTATCGGACCGGCGTCCGTACAGGATATATTCGAGAGTGTTATCCTTTTTGCGCTTCCCGCCTGAGAAACCCTGATGCCTTTTGCCGTTTGGTTTCGCTTGCCGAGGCGTATGAATACCGGGCATTCAACTCCTTCTATCATAATATTGCTGATGTTTATGTCTTCCATACAGCCGCCGTCAACATTGCCCAAGTTTATTCCGATAAGTCCGTTCTTTACCTTCGCCGGATGGTGCACGCTTTCCGCGATTGAGGGCTTTATGATGCAGTTAGAAATGTTAACTTTCCTGTAACCCCCGACCGAACCCGTCCCGAGTTTTATTCCCGACGCGTGGGAACTCAGGATGCAGTTTGAAACCAATACTTCCTCGCAGGGGCGGTTGCCGTGCGATTTGAGCACAAGCGCGTCATCGGAGGAATCTATTTTACAATCCGAGATTATGACCCGCTTGCAGCCGTCTATATCCAGGCCGTCATTATTATAATTCGCGTGGGCGTAAACGCTCATGCCGCGAATAACGAGGTCTTCGCATTCAAAGTAGCGCTGAACCCAAAACGCGGAGTTGATGAGGCTTATGTCCTTCACGCGGACATTCTTGCATCTTATAAAATGAATTCCGAAGGGGCGGTCCGGGCTGTCGCCGATGTTATCCTGAAAAACTTCATGCGCCCCGCCGGGAGAGATTGTCCCTTCCCCCGTGATACTTATGTTTTCCTGCTCAAAAGCGTAGATGAACGCGCGCCAGGGCGCCTTGTCCAAAGTTGACGGGATTTTATGCTCGATGTGAGGGTACAAGGAAGGATCCGGGCGCCCAAGAAGCGTTGCTCCCTTGGATAGAAGAAGCGTTACATTGCTTTTCATAAACAGAGTGCCCGCGCTGTAATTCCCCGGAGGCAAAAGCACGGTGCCGCCCTTTGCGCCGCATTCGTCTATCGCCTTCTGGATTCCTTCTGTGTCATTTTGAATACCGTCTCCGGACGCGCCGGTTTCCGTAACATCTATTACTCCGAATTTATTATTCATGGTACTTATCTTGCCTCCTAAATATTCACTTCGAGTCTACAGGAGAGTATATAGGAGAAATGAATTGTTGACAACAAAAGAGTGCGACCTGAAGGCCACGGTTTTTTGTTTCGCAAATATAAAGGCCGCCGGCAGGAACCAGGCCTGCGGGCCTCACAAATAAAACAGCCTGTACCGTCCCCCATTTTGCCGTTCAGCGGCACAGGCTGATTACACTTGCATAGTATCCTATGTTCAAGCGTTTATGTCTATGGCATATATGTGCTAATATTAGTATTATCGGCTATTCATTAGCATAAACGAGCAAGGCTTGTCTATGCGTCAGTCAGGAGGTATTTACTGGGGTTGGTTTTTGTGTGCTTCTTGAATATTCTTGAAAAATGATTCAGGTCGTAAAAACCTGTTTTTTTCGCAATCTCTCCGAGGGTAAAACGTTCATTCCCTCGTATCAGCTCTTTCGCCTTTTCTATTCTCTTTTCCAGAATATATTCGCACAGCGTCTTTCCGGTATGCGCGAGGAATATTTTGGAAAAATTGCTCCTGCTGACTTTTGCGCGTTCTGCAATAGCCCCGAGCGTAAGCTTGCCTCCGAGATTTTCCAAAATAAAGGACTCGGCTTCAAGGATGGTGTTTTCATAAGCCCTGCTCCGCCTTACAACAGCGAGTTTCTTTCCCAGAAATTCCATAATTTCGCCTATACTGCCGCCGGAGCTAACTTTTTCCACACAAGTGTTTATCGCAGTCTTGATGTAATTATTTGAAATAAAATCTCCGGGATAGCAGGAACTTTCAATGCCTGCCATCAACTCTTCCATTTCCTTATACTTCCTCTCCAGGCGCAGGTTAACCTCCGGCTTAGCAGAAAACATTACCAATTTTGAGACCCCGCGTATCCTTGTTTCTACGGGAGCGCTCGTCAAGAATTTTATCACCCTCATGCTATCGCTGTAATTTGGCGTGTCCGCAGGGATAGTATAGACTACTCCCTTTAAAAGCTGGGTGCATTCCGAGCCGTCCCTTTTTTTCGGATAGGGCATAATTCCGATTTTTCCTTTCAGCGCGGAATCAGCATCCTGCAGAATATTGAAATAATCGTACTGCCAGAATATTCCGGACACAACCTTGCCTTCCGAGAACATTCGAAGCTTCTCGGCCCAGCTTAAACCGGCTTTTCGCGCTATCCTGAAACGGTTTTTGCAATCAAGGAGGAATTCCAGCACTTCCCTGTAGGAATCAGGACTGTAGATTGCCTTGCGGTAGCCGGGCGTGTTTTTTTGGGCAGCCGCGTTTTGAAGCAGCAGGAAGGAGGCCCCTTCACCGGACAAAGCATAAACAAACCCATCCTGCATTCCAGGCTCTTTTTCCATTACCCGCTTCACTTTCTCCGCCAGATCGTCATTACTTTCGGGCTTTGTCAGCCCGTATTTATCAAACAGGTCCTTTCTATACAACAGGTAGGAGCCGTTCAGAAGCGAGGGCAAAGCATAGAGGCGCCCGTTGTAACGGCAGGCCTCGAGAACTTCAGGATAATACTCTTTTGTCAGGTTTGCATCACTTAATTCCTCGAGCAGATGGCCGAAGGGCAGAATCTTTTTTTCCCGCGCAAGCCTTTTGACAAGGAAAAGGTCATGAAGAACCATGCTGAACCTTTTTCCGCAGGATTCCACAAGTTCGTTGTATTCCTTCCCGCCAAAATCATTATGACCGGTAATGCCTACAAAGCTCAGGTGCCTCCCGGGATACTCCTTTCTGAATCTTTCCGAGAACTCATTTTCCAGATCGGCGTCATCAGCGTTGGAAACAACGAATATTTCATGGCTTTTCGCGCCGGCTTGTGCCGCGCTATTTTCTTTAACTGCAAGTCCTTTGTCTTCCAAAACAAGGGCCTTTTCGCTTTTTGCAAACTCAGCCGCGCGCATTTTCAGGATTCTCACGCTGAAGCGCTCTTTGCCGTCACTGAAGTTTTCTTCTCCGTCGCTAAAACTTCTCTTTAGCAGAATGAAACCGTCAGACCTCTCAAATACGCAGTCGTCAGGAAAGCGTTTTCCAAGAAATTCAGTTTTTGTATTATACACAAGCACGGTGTTTATACGCAGCTTAACAAGAAGCGAAAGGAGTTCTGCAAGGCCGGTCTCTTTTTCCTCTGCCGCATCCGAATATGCAAGGCTATTGATGAGTAAATGCCCTATGGGCTTATTCCTGGCGCTTTTCCTTAACAAAGCGGTTATTTCATCTGCGCCCCCCGAGACCTTCTCGATATTCAGGTATTTCCCTGTTTTAAAAGAAAAACGGGCGGCCACGCTCCTTACCTCCTCGCTGCTCTCTTCCGACGAAATTATCAGGCCGCGGGAACTTTCGGTAAACTTTCTCGCAAGGAAGGTCTGAAGGGCAAAGAGCGTTTTTCCTGAAGCAGCGCCTCCTGCCACGGCTATAAGCTTGCCTTTGCCGTAACCGCCGCCAAGCATTCCGTCAAAGGAAGAAATGCCGGAAGGCATCAGGCTGCCGGATTTATTTGGGGCTGCTTTTTTCATGCTACTTAACCCTTGCTCCCTGCTTTTCGAGTTTTGCCCTTAAGAGTTTCATATCCAGTTTTGCCGGAAGCGTATTCTTCTTTACCGACAGAGCCGCCGCGGTGCCGGCCGCCTGTCCCGTGGCAAAACATGCCGGCATTACACGGACGCTCCCGTTCATCATCCTGTCCGAAGAAACGCTCCTGCCGGCCACAAGCAGGTTCGAAACCCCCTGCGGAAGCAGTGCCCTGAATCTTATCCCGTAGGTTTGGCCTTTTTTCAGCCACAAGGAATCAAAATCCCTGTCAAACTTCCGCGCTTCTTTCTTATTGGAAGTCGCATTGTGGACATCTATCGTATAATCATAGACCGCGATGTCATCCGGGAAGTGGCGCGCGTTAAGATAATCGTCAAGCGTAAGTTCATATGCGCCTTTTATCCTTCTTGTTTCCCTGATGCCGGGCAGAGCCGCGGTAGCGACTATCCTCGCGTTCTTCATTCCGGGAACATGCTTTCTGCCATACTCGATAAAACTCTGCGCAAGTTTCCTGCCGGAGACCATGACCCTGGTGAGATCGTCCGCATTGGTCCCGTCAGCAAAATAAACATGCCCGAAGTTATGGCCTAAACTGCCGGGATATATTTCCTGCGGGCCTAGCCCGCGGTATTCAGCCTTATCAATCTTTGCAAGCTTCCCTTTTTTGACGAGAGAAGCCCACCACTCTTTCGCCCCTTTCTGCGTGTCAATGGCGCGCGCGAACTTGTAGTACTTCTTCTTGTCAATGCCGATGCTCCTGTAGCAGAGCGAGGCGGCCTGCATAATCCCCCGTTTATCGCCTTTAAAGAAAGCGCATCCGGCCGCGGCAGCGACATCCGCGTCGCCGGTCGCGTCAACAAAAATTTTTGCCGCGACTGCCTGCCTGCCGCTCTTATTTTCTATCAGGACATAACTTATCTTTTCTTTGCTTTTTATAACTCCTGATACGAAAGTAAACAGAAGAACTTTTGCTCCGCTCTCCGCGACCATTTCATCGTAAATCACTTTAAGTTTTTCAGGATCCTTGACCACCCATGGAATAGCGTCGGCTGTGACGCCCAATCCGCCGCATTTTTTAAGCCTTTCGACTGCTTCAAGACCGATGCCGGTAATAGCCGGTTTCTTTCCTTTGCCGAATGGGCAGAAAGACGGCACCTCTCCGAGCGTGCTCATGCCGCCAAGGGCCCCGGCCTGTTCTATAAGCAGGGTTTTCGCGCCGTTTCTCGCGGCGGCAATGGCAGAGGCAGTCCCCGCCGGCCCTCCGCCGCAGACCACGACATCGTAAGTCCCAAAAACAGGGATTCTCTTCGCCGGTTCAAGTATGCTTTTCATTATAGGCTCCTTGACAGCTTTAGTACGGCTTTAATATGATGAAGTACGCCACATAAAACCAGCTGAAGAGCCCGTGAATGGCCATCCAGATTATTGAGTGAAGATGGGCGTAGGAAATTATCATCGCCATTGCCGAACCAAAACCTATTCCGTAGAACATGCCGTGTTTTTCCATAGAACCTCCGTGAAACTTGTCATTTCCATTCCGATATTTCCGAGCCTTTTTCACGAATACTTTATTATAAACGGCGTTGGAAACGTCGTTTAGCACGAAAGGAACGCGCTTGTCGTCTTCTTCGGTTTCAAGATTCACTCCTTCAAATAATATAAATTGATTTGCTTCCTGTTCAGTAAAACGACATCCCCAATGAATTATTCTACACTTTTACGGCGGATTCAAGAGTTTTTACTCCGGCGACTACCCGACGACAAGCCGGACTAAATGCTCCTTTCCGTCGTCTGCCAGATCTATTATGCTGTCTTCCTGAGACACCTTATCTACGGCGCAGCTTAATACTTTGCGCTTTGACCCAACAATCTGTATTTCAATATTATATGTTGATTTCCTGTATCTGTAAATTATTTCTAGCGATTTCCAGCCGGATCTTAAGCAGGAAGGATCAAGCTGCATTTTATCCCCGCGCAGTTTAATCCCTATCAGGAATTCCATTATGAGGCGGTACATCCAGCCCGATGAACCGGTATACCAGGTCCAGCCGCCCTGCCCCGCGTGTTTCGGATTTGAATAAACATCCGCGGCAACCACATACGGCTCCACCTTGTATTTTAAAACATCGGACTTTGTTTTGGCATGATTTACCGGATTTATCATATCCAGCAATTCCCAGGCTTTATCCTTATCCCCCATCAGCGCGAAGGCAATAATAACCCAGATTGCGGCGTGAGTATACTGCCCTCCGTTTTCTCTGATGCCGGGCGCGTAGCCCTTCACATAACCCGGCTCTTCCCCGGACACGTCAAAAGGAGGGGCGAATATTTTTATTATGCCGGCCTTCCTGTCGACCAGCCTTGCATCAACCGAATTCATCGCTGTTTCCGCCCTGCTTTGCCCGGCGGCCCCGGATATCACCGCCCAGCTCTGGGCAATGGAATCTATCGAGCACTCGCTGTTTTCTTTTGACCCAAGCGTTTTTCCGCTGTCATAGAAGGCCCGCAAATACCATTCTCCGTCCCAGCCGTGCTTCTCTATATTTTGCCTTAAACTTTCAGCTTCCTTTTTCAGCGCCGCAGCTGTCGCGGTATCTTCTTTGTATTCGGCCATCTTTACGGCTGAATTCAACACGCTAAACAGGAAGAAAGAGAGCCACACGCTTTCCCCTTTTCCTTCTATGCCCACAAGGTTCATCCCGTCGTTCCAGTCTCCGCTCCACATAAGCGGAAGGCCGTGCCCGCCGTAAGTACCCGCTTTCTTCAAAGCCCTTAAACAATGCTCGTAAACACTTCCGGATTCCTCGGAGCGCGCCGGCCTGTCGTAATACGATTCCTCGCCCGGATTTAAGAGCCGTCCTTCAAGATAATTGGTTTTCTCATCAAGTATCCCGGTATCCCCGGTTACTTCAATGTAACGCCAGAGCACAAATACAAGCCAGAGCATGTCATCTGAACACCTGGTCCGGACGCCCCTGCCGAAAGGTTCGTGCCACCAGTGCAGCACATCTCCCTCCTTAAACTGGTGCGCCGCGCAGTTGAGAATATGCCCGCGCACCAGCGCCGGCTCGGAATAAATTATGGCCAGGCAATCCTGCAGCTGGTCGCGGAAGCCGAAAGCGCCGCCGGACTGGTAGTAGCCTGTCCTGCCGAAGAACCTGCTGGAGAGGGACTGATACATCAACCAGCCGTTCCCGAGCATGTCTATTGTCTTATCCGGGGTCTCAAGCCTGATCGCGCCGCAGGCGCCCTCCCAGAATTTTATGGACTCCGACAGCTCTTCCTCCGCCTTTTTTGTCCCGGAGTGTTTCTTTGCCATTGCAGCCGCGGCCTGAAGGCTCTTTTCGCCGCCGGAGGTGAATATAATTTCCCGTTCCTCGCCTGCCTCAAGTTCAAACTTCACCTGCAGGGCCAGGCACGGGTCATAACCGGCGCCTGTTCTTCCCGAGAGCTTAGAATGTTTCATCGCCAGTGGATCCGAAAGCGTCCCGTTCCTGCCGGTAAACTCAGCCTTATCGCCGGTAAAACTCCTTTTTAACTCATTCACATTCATAAAAACGGTGTAGCCGGGGAACTCGGTATTGTAGGGATTTCTCGCAAGCAAAGCGCCGCTGTGCTTATCAATTTCGGTTATGATATGCATATCATTCTTGCTCTCCAGGCAGCCGAGCACCAGGTCATAGCAGAGCGTCACGGAAAGATTTCGCTTTGCTTTCCCGGTATTTTTCACTTTGATAACCGTGTACTTCACGGGGTCTTCGGGAGAAACAAAAATCGTCATTCCGGTTTGTATGACGCTCTCCAGGTGCTCAAAAACACTGTAGCCCTGGCCGTGCCTGCATGCATATGTGCTTTTGCCCCTGGCCGGAAAAGGCGCCGGAGACCAGAAACGTCCTGTCTCCTCATCCCTTACATATGCCGCTTCACCGCTCTTGTCTTCCACGGGGTCATTGAGCCAGGGGGTTATCCTGAACTCGTGGGAATTTTCAAACCAGGTATACGCTCCGCCAGATTCCGAAACAACGGTTCCGAGGCGCTTGTTCGCGATAACATTGGACCAGGGCGCCGGAGTGCTCTCCCCCGGTTCAAGAATTATTACATATTCCCTTCCGTCTTGGCTGAAACCGCCGAATCCGTTCCAGTATAAGAGTTCATTCCTGCCCGTTTTAATCGGTTTTCCGCTTTCTTCGGCGCGCAGTTTTGCCGGTTTTAGAAGCGGCGCAGCGGGAGGGAGAGCCCTTGCCCTCTTTAACTGCTCGGGCAGCAGCCCTCCCGTGTCCGAGATGACTATTTTCGCGACCGACTGCATCAGAATCTTGTCTTCTTCGGACATCTGGTCGGCGCGTTTTACGAATATGCCGCCCGGCTTATCAATGAGCTGGGCCTCCGTGCCCGTGGCAATTACGCCCAGCAGGTGTTCCAGCAGCTGCTGGCGGTAACTTGAATGGTCCTCGTCCCAGATGACCAGGTCAACGCTTAAGCCTTTCATTCTCCAGTAAGCGTGCGCCTTCAGGAGCTGCAGCACCAAATCCGTATTTGCCATATCGCTTATACGCAAAAGGACTATCGGAATGTCCCCGGAAATGCCGTATCCCCACAGGTCAGATTGTCCTCTCGCGTTTTTGAGCATAATAGCCGGGCTGGCGCGCCAAAGCTGATTTGAGAATATTATCGCGCCGGCTAAACTGCCGTACATCTGAGCGTCAGCTTCCGTCGCATTCAGCTGCTGGAGAAGCACCTGCGCGTGAGTCCAGGCAAGCGCAAAAACCCGGTCTGCCAAAGTCTTGTCTTTATACTTGTCTATAAGGCTTAACGCGGTTTCCCTGGTCTCGGAAACCCCGGTAAAGACATCCAGCAAATAAGTTTCATCGGGCTCTATTGAGATCACGCATCTCGCGGAGATTACCGGATCCAGCACGGAACCCTCGGAATTGGAAAGTTCGGTCCCGCCTTCCATTGCCGCGGGGTTTTTGGCCGACCGGTTTCGCCCTATGAATTTATTCCTGTCTGTTTCAAAGGATAGTCCATCGGGTTTTTTACCGTGCAGGCTTATTCCGTGAAAAAGAAAAGGAGGTTTTTCGCTGTTTGAACTTGGCCGCCTTGTGCAGATTATTGAATTTCTGTCCTTTAGCAGTTCAGACTGGACGAAAAGGTTTCCGAAACACGGATGGAGTTCGTCAGCTGCCTGGGCGCGCAGCACAACCTCTCCATATGTGGTTATTTCAAGCTGCCTGCTTTTCCAGCCGCGATTTGTCAGTCTTATCCTTTTCAGCTCAACATCATCTTCCGGCGATACGGCTATTTCCATGTTTGTCTCTATGGTATTGTCAGTCCGTTTAAATTCAACCCTCGCCTGCAAAAAAGAGACCTCATAGCTGTCGGGTTTTTTTAACACTGGTTGATAGCCGGCCGACCAGAATTCGTTCTTTTCCGGGTCTCTGATATAAACGAACGGCCCCCAGTTGTCCAGCGTGGAGTCAACCCTCCATCTTGTGACTGCGAGGTCTTTCCATTTTATATAGCCTCCGCCCGCATTGGTGAGCATCACATTTATCCTGCCGTTGGAAAGCAGGTGCACTTCCGGAGAAGGAGTATGAGGATCCGTAAAGGTCCTGACAAGCGGGACATCCGCGCCGTTCCTCTGAAAGTTTTCCCCGGCGGAGTACTGCGGGTAGAACGGGACAATCCTCGGTATCTTTTCTTCCAGCAGTATGGCGGCAGAGCGCATCGCGGTATTTGCCATAAAACGCCTCTGCATAATGTTATTATGAATCACATTAGCAAGGGCCGAAAGGGACATCCCCTGATGATGCGACATATATGAGGTAATCGTCTCCCGGTCGTAAACCGCGGCAACTCTTGAACCGGTAAAATCAACAGCCTCGTACATCCCGTATTTTCCTTCAAAACCGGACTTTGACATTTCCATCAGGTTCGCGCAGGCCTTGTCAGGCACGACCATCAGCGCCAGCATGGACGCGTACGGGGCGATTACAAGATCTTCGCTCAGTCTTGGCCTAAACCCCAGGCCCGGGACTCCAAAGGACAAATACTGGTAATTAAGCTGTAAATCAAATGCTTTATAGCCCGATTCCGAGATGCCCCAGACGACTCCTTTTTGCGCGCAATACTTTATCTGTCTGTCAACGACCGTTTTATAGGTTTTATCAAGCAAGGTGTTTTTGTGTGAAGGCATTACCAAAAGCGGCATCAGATATTCAAACATTGACCCGCCCCAGGACAAAAGCGCGGGCTCGCCGGAAAAAGTTGTCAGCAGCCTGCCAAGCGCAAACCAGTGTTCCTGGGGAACAACGCTTTTGGCAACCGCGATATAACTGAGCATCCTGCATTCTGAGGCAAGCAGGTCATAATAACCTTTATCGTATTTTTTCATACCCGCGTTGAACCCTATATAAAACAAACGGCGGCTCTTATCGTAGAGAAATGCAAAATCCGCGCCGGCCAGCGCCGCGCATTCCGCTCCAAGCGCTTCCGCCATTTCAAGCGCGCCTGCGGCGTTTTCCGCCCCGCGCGCCGTCAAAGTTTTGAGCCCCGCAATCACACCGGGCAAGCCGGACGGGACAGAAATCCTTCCCGCCCTGATTGAATCCTCCAATCTTTCAAAAATGATATCTGTTCTTCCTTTCAGCTTATTAAGGCTGTCAAGCGACGGAAAGCCGCCGCAGCCCGCAAATATCATCTTCAACTCTTCGATATCTTCGGTTCCGGGCAGCCCGTTCCCGCTTTGCAGCAGCAGCCGGTATTCCTCCGAGCTTGACCACGGCGCGAATTTTTCCAGTTCAAAAAGAACTCCTTTGCTCTGGGAAAGCAGCGTCTCCGCCCATTCTTCTGCTTCCCGGTTTTCAAGGTTTTTCGCGTATCCTGATATTTTATCCGCGAAACCAGCAGCCTTAAGCACCTTCAGGCGGAAAATATTCAGGCCTGGTATTTCTCCTTTAAGTTCCGCTTCCGCCATAGAAACTGCTTCCGCGGCAGCGGCTTTCTCCCTGCCCTTTCCCGGGATTTGAGAAACGGCTTTTCCGAGCAGGGCGAGCACATCCTCAAGACCGCTTATGGTTCTTTCAGAAACCAGCGGCATTTCTTTGCTTTCTTTAAGCGCGCTTTCCAGTACAATCAAATGCCCGGTCAAATTGCCGGAATCTACGGTTGAAATATATGCCGGGGGAAGAACTGCAAGCGTCCGGGTGTCATACCAGTTGTAAAAATGCCCCCGGTATTTTTCCATCTTCGAGAGGGTGAGGAACGCTTTTTCGACGCGTGAAAGGAACTGTGTAGTCTGGATATATTGAAAGTCCCTGGCGGCCGAGCAGGCAAGGAAGTACAGCCCGATGTTCGTGGGAGAGGTCCTGTGGGCGATTCTTTCCGCAATGCCTTCCTGATAATTATCCGGGGGAATCCAGTTGTCCTCCTGCCCGGCAAAAACTTCGTAATAGCGCCAGGCTTTTCTGGCCAGCAGCCTCAGATATTTGTTTTGTTTTTTTCCGAGGACCGCCTGGTGCGGCTCCGGGGACAGCCGGCTCATAGACCATACAAAAAACGGAGAAGAGAGCCAGGCGGCAAGCAGCAGCCAGGACGAAAGCATAGAATCGTATGAATACGAAAACATGAAAATGGCAAGCAATAGGGCTGCCGCAGGGGCGAACCACATTGAAACTACTACTCCCGGCAGGTTTTCGCTGAATTCCAGCGATAATATGCCCGCCGGCTTCCATTCCAGAAGCTTTCTTTTTGAAATATGCATCCTGAAAAGCGCTGTCAGCGCAGCATGAACGCTGTAGTAGGCTTCGTAGGGCAGTACCATTAAAGTTATTGCCGCTTGCGCGAGCCGGGTAACCATCGAACTTATAATGCTTTTCAGGTATGATTTTACTGACATATTCCCGGGTTTTTTGAGAATATCCATAGCAATGGAAAGGAGGGCCGGAATTAAAATCACCGTGACCGTAAAAACAGTCCAGAGGAAGGGCTGCGCGAAACCGGTCCATCCAAGCGCCAGCAGCGCAAGCAGGGCCGCGGGAATCAGGCTTCTTCTGAGATTGTCAAATATCTTCCACTGTTCGAGAAACGAAAGCGGGTTCCTTCTTAGCCGGTTCTTCTCATCACGGACGTTTCTAAACAACCAGCCTGAGATCTGCCAGTCCCCTCTTATCCAGCGGTGTCTTCTGTAGGCGTCTTCAACAAATCCCCGGGGATATTTCTCATAAAGAACAACATCGCTTATTATTCCCGACCTTAAATAGCCGCTTTCAATAAGATCGTGGCTCAGGATCAGATTCTCGGGAAAGACTCCGGAGGTTACTTCTTCAAAAGCAAAAACATCATAAATACCTTTCCCGCAGAACGAACCTTCCCCAAAAACATCCTGATACAAATCCGAGACTGCCCGGGTATAAGGGTCAATACCCGTTTCTCCTCCGAAGATCTTCGCGAACAAAGACGCGTTAAGGCTTTCAAAGGTAATTCCCAGCCTGGGCTGAAGGATGCCGTAACCTTCCGTCACCCTGCCTTTCTTCCGGTCTATTACTGCCGCGTTTAACGGATGAGCCATAGCCGCGGCCATTTTCCTCACCGAATCAAGCGGCGCGCCGGTATCGGTGTCAAGCGTGACGGCATATTTCACCGTTTCAAGAATATTTCTCCCGCCTGTCAAAAAGTTATCACAGTCCTTCTCTTCCTTTCCTAGGATAAGGCGGTTAAACTCCGCAAGCTTGCCTCGTTTTCTCTCATGCCCCATCCAGGTCTTCTCGGCTTCATTCCACTTCCTGAACCTGTGCATAAGAAAAAAAATATTTTCCCTTTCCGCTTCCCCCCCGTATTTCCTGTTCAAATCTTCAATCCCGTTCTTCGCATATTCAAGGAGCTCTTTATCTTTTGCCGTCTCTTTTACCGGGGCATCCGTAAAATCAGTCAGAAGGGCAAAATAAATATTTTCATCCTTGTTGGAAAAATATTCTATTTCTAATTTTTCAAGAAGATTGTCAATGTTTTCCCTGGAATATATCATGGCAGGAACCGCCACTACGGTCCGGAACTCTTCCGGTATCCCGCCCGAGAAATCCATCTTGGGAAGCGGTTTGGGCCCGACAAAGAGCGCTGCAAGCCAGTTGACAAGAGAGATACCCGGATTAGCCGAGCAATACAGGATCAGGCATCCCGCGGCAATCAGTTTCCATAAAGGAGCGCCGAAGCGCATAAAAAAGCCTGAAAGAACGTACGCCGTGAGCAGCGTAAGAACCGTTATTAATCCAAGGTAAAACAGGAACGGATGTTTTTTTGCGGGTCCGATCAGCGTTTCTTTGCCGTCCCGCCTGTACTTTATCCCCGCTTCAAGATCTTCAAGGCCCTTATCAAGGAGGAAATAGCCGCAGTGCCCTCTTTTGGGCTGCTCCCCGGTTACTTTCCCTGCCGCGGCAAACTCAATACATTTGGCGGCAATTTCCTTTTCAGAAAAGCTGCTCTTTCTGGCGAGCCTTTCAATGACATGCCTGTACATATCCCGGGTGTCAAAATCCATTTCCGGATAGGCGCCCGAAGGATCTTCTGAAAGAAGGGCATGTACCGGGCTCATCTCCTCAACAAATGTGTTCCAATCCAGAGAATTTAGCAGTCTTAAACTGTTTATGCTGTTGCCTACGGAAACCTGGTCCATCGCCTGCTGTTGGCCTTCAGCCATCACGAGTTGTTCTATTGACAAGCCCTGTTCCTCAACCCTCTGCTGAAGCCAGGTAAGCGCCAGAGCCAGCGCAATATTTTGGCCGCGCATTCTTTTCACAAGTTCTGAAACAAAAGCGCCGGTCATCGCGGGCCCGGTCTTTGCCATTTCGGCCATTTCCAGAATCATATCCCTTGGGGCTTCCTCAGCCTTTTTTATCAATCTTTCGGCCCAGTAAGCGGCAAGTTCCTTGTCCTTGCGCCCCCGGTAGATTTTTACGCCAACGCGCCTGAGATTCTCTATCAGAGAAAGGCGCAGCATTATAGGGACGGCCCAGAGCTCGCCGAGAGTGAGGGTAACACTTGTCTGGTAGGCGGAAATGTAGCCGGAAAGGCCGTTCTTGTGCAGCCTCCCGTCAGAATGGGAGATTAAATCCAGCGCCAGGCAATAAACTCGCGGGTAACCCTCGCAGGGACCGGCCTTGAGGCGGGGCAATTCTTTGCTGAAGTCTTTAGGAAAATGCTCTCTTGCGGTCCGGACCTGTTCCTCTATCAGATAAAAATTATCTATCAACCATTCGCCCGCGGGCGCAAGCTTTTCTTTTTTTCCCAGAGCGGCAGAAAGCAGGTCGTAAACTTCCAGGAGCATCGCTTCGTTCTCATCAAGCCTTTTTAGAAGTTTGGTTTCTCCGTGCTCCGCCGAAATCTCGTGCTCTCTCGCGAGCCTTTTTGAGTGAAGCTCCAGCTGTTCAACGCTGAAGACTTCCTCACGGAGCGGTAATTCATCGTTGTACTTTGCGATAAGCTCATCGCTTATCACTTTAGCCCTTAATCTGGCTATGTTTCTCCTTATTTTTTCAGGAGTTATTTCCATTGCTAAACCACGCTCATTGTTCATTATAACAGGAATACAGCCATATACCTAAGTGTTTACGGAATGATATTTTAATAAGGAATCTGTTTTAGGTATAATGAAACACTGCGGCCTGAAGACGGAGTCTTTTGTTTCGGTTGGTAAAGATATAATTCCGCTGCCGGCAATGATACGGAGCGCGGCGCAAAAGGAGAAACTATGAACCTTGAAGAACTTGACCTGAAGGGTTACGGCCGTTTTGGGAAGAAGAAAGGCTCGTTTGAGCTTGATACCATCAACCTTCCCTCTCCATGGGAGTATATCTACCAGAACCGGCGCATACTTCTCAAAGTCGACCAGCACGGGCCCGTGCACTCCCAGGTGGAACCGCCAAGCGATATTATGCTCTTCAGGCGCGACCCTTTCCAGAAATATTCCAGTTGGCTTGTCTGGCTCAGTTCTCCTTCTTTTATAAACGGCAGTTTTACCAATTTCTTCCGCCCACTGCAGGGCCGCGCAGACCCGGCGGCAAAACCTGACAGGTATCAGGCGGAATTCAAGCCTGCCGAAGCATCTTATACCGTGGAAAACGAGGGCCTCCGTTGCGTCACAACTTTCTTCATTCCCCGCCGCGCCGCGGCAATTGTAATGAGAGTGAATCTTTTTAACATGCGGAATGAACCGCTGCAGCTTTCGGCAGTTCCGGTCATCCGGCCTTTCTTCAATTCGGTTCTGTCCGCGGTCTGGGATAAACCCGAGTGGTACTTAAAAACAGCTTTCTGCATGGAAAGCCGTCCGGGATTCTCGTTTCAGCTGATGAACCCTCTGGGAGATACTTCAAAACGCAGAACCGGAGTGCTCTGGACGGACGGGACAGGGCTTTCCGGAGCCGAGCAAAGTTATGAGAGATTCGCCGGGCAGGGAAATTTTGATAACCCGGAGAGCATTTATCGCGGAAAACTCCGCCTGCCTGTTGAAAGCGCCCGTGGATGGGGCGTGTATGATAAAGAAAACACCCATACCGGTTACCCTCACGCGAATGCCCTGCAATATGATTTAAAAATTGAGCCCGGTGAAACAAAGAGTTTTGCGCAGGTATTTTCAATGCTGGTCCCGGGCGCGGACGGGCTTCTGCCTGATAAAAAAGAGGCTCTTAAAACGGCTGTCTGGCTGGAGAAAAAAACCTGCGAAACCGAGGTTAAAGAGATAGAGAAAGAATACGATTGTCTCTTCAATAAGCGCTCGGTTAAGACCCCCGATCCGGCATTTGACCGCTATGTGAACGAGTGGCTGCCCCTTCAGCTTGACTGGACCTGCTCGCTTGACCGCGGTTGGCCCACGGGCGACCGCGGCTCAAGGGATTCCTCAAATGATTTCACCGCAATGACGCCGCTGAATCCCGCCTGGGCGAAAGAAACAATGGAGACATTGTTCTCCTGCCAGCGTTCGGACGGCTGGATACCGAGGACCTGCTCGGCGGAGGGCAGAAAGGGCAAGCATAACCTTAAGGAAGCGGTGGATGCGGGCTACTGGCTTTTGGAATTTCTCCATGAATACCTCTGCTTTACCAGGGATTTCGGCCTGCTAAAGAAAAAACTCCCCTGGCTGGACAGCGATGAAGAAAACACGGTATTGGAACACGCGGTAAAAGCCCTCGGATATTACCTGGCACCAGAAAATATCGGCGAGCACGGCCTGAACAAGATCAGGGCCGGAGACTGGCTGGATTCCTTAAACCGCGCGGGATTGAGAGGGCGCGGCGAGAGCGTTACGTCGACCAACCAGACCATAATCGCCCTGATTCAAATATCGGAAATGCTTTCCTCGCTTAAAGACCGGCTTGTTGCTGACGGGCTGCTGCCGGCCGCGGAGATAGACCGCCTCCTCGCGCTTTACTCTGAAAAGAAGGAAGCTTTCAGAAAGAACCTGCTCAAGCATGCCCTGAACTCGCAGGGTTATTTTAACAGCGTTTTCAATGATGACGGGGCCTGGATATTTTCTGACAAAGATCCTGACGGGGAACGCAGAATTTACGGGCCGGCCAACTGGTTCGCGCTGAGTTCCGGCGTCGCGATACCCGGCCAGGTTGAGAATCTTATGAAGGAAATGGACAAACTTAAATGCTCCGCCGGCTACCGGCTTTGCTGGCCGCCGATGGGGCATAAGCCGATAGCGAATGTGGGGCGCGGGGGAAGCGGCGACCTGACGGCCTTCAGGTCCGAGAATGCCACGGCCTACAACCAGGGCTCGCACGGCTTTCTCGGGCGCGGGCTGGCCGCGGCAGGCAAAGGAGACCGGCTTTTCGATGTTATCCAATACCTGCTTCCTTACGATCAGGAGAGGCATCCCGTAAAGCAGACAATAACGCCTCCTTACGGCGTGGTCAACTGCTGGCAGGAGCTGCCGGGCTATCCTTTCCGGGGAGGCATGGTCTTTCTTACGGGAAGCATCGCTTACGGACTTCGGATGGTATATGACTGGATGTGCGGAATCAGGCCTATGCTTTCCGGAATGGCAATTGATCCGTGCATCCCGAAACACTTCAAGAAACTTGAAGCGGATTTCAACTGGCTCGGCTGCTCGGTTCACCTGACTATATTAAATCCGGATGCGTCCGAATGCCTGGTTAAAAGCATGCAGGTTGACGGGAAAAATATCAAAACAACAGAAATAGATTCGGCAACAGGAAGGACTTTATTTGTAGCTGCTGACGGGCTCTTTAAGGCCGGCGGCAAACATGACATTACGGTAAATCTCTGATTTTAGGAGGAATATGAAGATAACTCTTTTGTTCTCAATGCTCCTTATTTCAGGCCTGCTCTTCGCGGATGAAGGCGTAAAAACCAGGGCCTTCATAATCGACCAGGTAAAGACAAGCTCCATTGAGGGCATCCCGGGGAATACAAAGCGCGCGCTGAAAGATTTTGACTTCAAAAAAGACAACTTTAAAGTAAAACTCAAGATGCGCCTAAAGGACCCAAAAGCTGTAAAAATAGAGGATGCCGGCGATGTGATCTATAAAATTGCGGTCGAATTGACACCCGGAGGGAAGACCTACAAGCTGGACGATATCAATGTAACAACCGGAAACCTCTCCTTCCCCACTAAAGAGATATTTACCCCGACAGGGAGCGAGAAACAGCCGCGCGGAGACCTTACTTTTATAACCACCGGCAACGCGCCTGAAGCCACCGTAAGCTACCTTATCGTGATAATAAAACCTGTTTGGGTGACCGTTGGCCCGGGAGACGGCGCCGATCTTGACAAAAATATATCCTGGATAGTTGGAGACCAGAAAGATTTTTTGCCAAAGAAGAGTTCGGAAGAATCGATACTTCTTTACGACAAGAATCCAAAACTCATCGGAAAATGCCAGGGGACCATATCTGTGGACTACGCGGGAAGCATATTAATATCCGGGACCAACAGCGAAAAACTTACCGGCGTAAAGATTTTCTGGGCCTACAAGCTGGAACCGTTTAATATAAAGGATCCTCTGACCGGAAAATGATTTGGCTAACCGCCGCAGGCGTGTCGTATGAACGGAACAAGAAAGGCTTGTACCAGCAGCGCTCCAAAAAATAACAGTCCAAACCTTTTATTATGCTGAAAGGCGTAAGCGACAAAATAGAGAGGCCAGGTATTCTTTGGATAGTTTTCCGGCTCTGTTTCAGGTTTTTTCTTCAGGTAAACTCCGGCTACGGCAACAAACATATGCAGAGAGAATGCGGTCAACGCCAGGGCAAAATACCCGCTGAATACGAGATAAAAGGCTATCCCGTATTGCAGGGCCATCGTCGCTATCACGGAATACCTTGCAGCTTTCTCCCCAATGATAACCGGAAGCGTCCTTACTTTCTTTCCTTTATCCTGTTCGAGCTTGTCAATGTGCTTTCCGAAGAGCACAGTCGTAACGCCGAGCGCATAAGGCAGCGACACCAGGCAAGCCTGCCAGCTCCACTCGCCTGAGCAGACAAAATAAGTACCGCCGATCATAAGCGGGCCCCAGACAACCACCACCGCGAGTTCTCCCAGCCCGAAATATTTAAGGGGCCAGGTATAAAAGAGCAGGAAGAATGACCCCGCCGCGAAGAGCCACAGGGTTGTCCAGCCGGTAAGATAGACCAGGTAAACGCCCGCCGTAAAAGCGATGAAGCCGGTGACGAAAAAGTAAATGAAGAGTTCCCTGAAACTCATCAGCCCGTGTTCAAGCGGCTGGGGCCCGTACTGAGCCCGGTAATAGTTGCCCTTGTCCACTCCCTTAAAATGATCGACTATGTCGTTTAGAATATTGTTCGCGGCGTGAGCCATTACCAGTCCGAGGGCGCAAATGACCAGACGAAACAGATTACATTTATTCCCATCCATGTAGGCAAGAATTCCGCCTATCGCGGCGGAAAGGAAGGTCATTATAAGAACGGCGGCTCTCGTCGAAATAAGCCATTTTGAAATTATATCAAGCTTCTGCCAGCGTTCTTTATCCACCCTGGGAATTACCGTCAGGGCCTCACCCCACATTTTTATATCCATATCCGATTATATAGGCGGTAAGCAGGGTTTTCAACGAAAAAGGCAGGTATTAATAAGGGTTATTGTTTACGTTATAAACGTTACAAACGTTAAGAACGTTATTCTGCAATGCCAGACGGAGTCTGGCATGAAAGATATCCTTCCTTACAGAACAAGACGCAC
>CAIWWK010000205.1 GCA_903916325.1 Candidatus Firestoneibacteriota bacterium | reverse complement strand
TTCCTGTACTTGGAACGAACGCCCTCGTAGGATTTACAGGGGCGCACGCAAGCGTAAAGGCCGAGCACCTGCCTGAGCGCCACATTCACGCTTCGAAATCCCGTGCCGACCGGCGTGGTTACAGGCGCCTTGAGCGCCAGTTTGTTCCTGCGGACTGATTCAATGGTCCTTTCGGGGAGGGGAGTGCCCTCTTTCGCCATAACATCTATGCCGGCTTCAACCTCATCCCAGACTACCCTGACTCCGGTCGCTTCCACGCACATCTTTGCCGCCAGGGCCAGTTCCGGCCCGATTCCGTCGCCCTTTATCAATGTTATGTTATATGCCATTTGTCCTCCTAAAGAAGTCCCATTATAACGAAGATAACAGGGTATTTCCACTTGAAAAACCCCGCAGTAATGATAGAATTAGACAATGAATACGAATGACCTCTTGCAGGATGCGGTTATGCTCTTTATAATAGTGAATCCTTTCGGGAACCTGCCGATAATGATGGATCTCACGAGCGCTTTTAGCTCCGTACGCAGAAGGCAGGCTTTCACTTACGCTGTTCTCATAGCCGCGATTCTGGTTTTTGCCGTCTCACTCGCCGGCCAGCAGCTGCTGGATAATGTTTTTCACGTAGGCATCACTGAATTAAGAATAATGGGAGGGCTGGTTCTTCTTGTCCTCGCGGTAAAAAATATAGTGGCAGGCCCGGCAGGTAAAAAGAAGGGAGGGAAGCTGGCGGATATTGTCGCTGTCCCGATGGCGTTTCCGATGCTTGTCGCAACAGTTTCATTCGTTACCGGTATTCTTATAATGCAGAAGTCGGGATTCTTCGTATTAACAGCGGTGATCGCTGCCGTATTCTCGGCCGTATGGCTGATTCTTGTCTTTCTGTCGCCGCTTTTTAGCAGGCTTGGGGCGGCAAATCTCACTATAATTTCAAAAATAATGTATATAGTTCTTGCTTCGAAGGCAATGAAGATACTGCTTACTGCCATCTTTAAGCCGGGGGTCTGATATGCAAATGGAAATATTGCAGGACATCCTGACGCTTTTTGCCATCTTGAATCCGATAGGATGCCTCGCGGTCGTGATGGAAATGTCGGCAAAAATGAAGGACAGGGAAAGGTCGGCAATGGTGAATCTGGGAGCGGTAGCGGCTTTGATGCTGCTGGCTTTTTTCTCCCTGATAGGGCAAAAACTGCTTCAGGACATTTTTAAGATCTCACTAAATGACCTAATGTCGGCGGCCGGGCTTATCCTGCTTGTTATATCCATCAAAAGCATAGTCTTTGAAAGATTCTCAAAGAATGAATTGGGCAGCCTGAAACTTAAGAATCTAGGCGCGGTGCCGCTGGCTTTTCCGCTTTTGGTCGGACCGGGCGCTCTGGTTACCGGTGTGCTTATCGTCCAGCGCCAGGGAATTGCAAACTCCATATTTATATTCATAACAGCTATTCTGCTTTCCTGGCTGGTCCTGCGGTTTATGAAGGTTTTTGGAAAGTTATTGGGAGAGCTTGGAATTAAGGTTATCTCAAAAGTTATGTATGTTTTTCTCGGCGCTATAGCGGTTAAGTTCCTCGCTGCCGGGATAAGCGCCTATATAAAGGGCTGAGGTAAAGGAGCCGGCATGGACTGGAGAAGTATAATAGAAGATACTGTAACTCTTTTCGCAATCGTAAACCCCATTTCGGGTATTCCATTCTTTCTTGAGATAACCAAGAACCACGATTCAAAGACGAGGCATCATGCCGCGACAACGACGGCACTGACCGGCGCCGCAATACTGTTAGCCTTCTCATTTTTTGGCCAGGTAATACTTGAGAAAGTGTTTAAAATC
>CAIWWK010000204.1 GCA_903916325.1 Candidatus Firestoneibacteriota bacterium | reverse complement strand
TTCGAAAGGTCTGGGCGCTTTAAGAAAGGATCCGAACGGGTACTTGTATGCGGGTAACGGCGTTGACTGGCTAAAGACGCCTGTTTTTGCCAGGTCGACTGACGGCGGGAGTACCTGGAGCGCTTTTACAGACGGCATTCCGGCGCATTGCAGGGCAAGCTGGCTTTCTTATAATCCGGCTGACGGCAGGATGTACTGCACGGTGATTGACATTAAAGCCGACACGGGAGGTATTTTCAGAACTGCTGAGCCGGTATTCACCCCGAAAGGAAAAAGATGACCGGCGAAGGTCGGAGGGCGTGCCATGAACCCGAGTGAAACGAGTGGTTCATGGTCAGAGGCTCGGATGCTCAGTAAGGCAGTAATGATGCGCGGAAGAGCGGACGCGCAGATGCGCAAGAGCCAAAAAAGCAAGTATAAAGCTCTAAATTCTAAACAAAAAGCAATAAGGCAAATAGCAATAACCGCAGAATCGTGTTGCTTCTGTTTAGAATTTAGCATTTAGAATTTGCTTTTTGTGCTGTTATTCGAATTTGGTAAATGCGCATTTCCTGCATGTACTTTTCTTACTTAAAAAGTGCTTTAAAACCCCGCTAAAATTTGATATTATAACAATTCGGTAAATCTCTGATATGGGTTAAACCTCAATACTGTTAGGAGTGATATGCTCAGGTATAATAAGGAAAAAAGGACGCTGGAGCAGGACGACTACAAGTACGACCTGCAGAATGTGGAGACCCCAAACCTCTACAGGAACATCTTCTCCTACGGCGAAGTGCCGAAGGTGCCTTTTAACCACAGGATAGTCCCGATGGAACCGCCTGAAGATATCTGGATTACAGATACAACCTTTCGGGACGGACAACAGAGCCTTCCGCCATTTACCGTGAAGCAGATAGTTGACCTCTACAAGATGTTAAGCCAGCTATCAGGCAAGAACGGTATGATACGCCAGACGGAGTTCTTTCTTTACACAAAGAAAGACCGCGAAGCCGTTGACAAGTGCCGCGACCTAGGTTTGCGCTACCCGGAAATCACAGGCTGGATTCGCGCCGTAAAGGAAGACTTCAAGCTCGTGAAAGAGATGGGGCTGAAAGAGACGGGTATTCTTACCTCGGTCTCGGACTACCACATCTTCCTGAAATTAAAAAAGACACGCAAGCAAGCTCTGGAAGATTATCTTGCCATCGCAAAGTCAGCGCTGGAGTTCGGGATTTCTCCGCGCTGCCATTTTGAAGATATCACAAGGGCCGATTTCTACGGCTTTGTTGTTCCTTTCGCGCAGGAGTTGATGAAGCTTTCCCGCGAGGCGAAGATTCCCGTAAAGATACGGGCTTGCGACACTCTCGGCTACGGGGTCACCTATCCCGGCGCGTCAATGCCGAGAAGCGTGAAGGGCATCTGCTACGGACTGCACAAGCACGCAGGTGTTCCGAGCGAGTGGCTTGAGTGGCACGGGCACAATGATTTCTACAAAGGTGTGATAAACGCCGCGACGGCCTGGTTCTACGGCTGCTGCGCCGCGAACGGGGCTCTGATGGGCATCGGCGAGCGCACCGGCAACACCCCAGTCGAAGCGATGATGCTTGAGTATATCGGCATAAGGGGAGTTGACAACGGGATGGACACGACTGTCATAACGGATGTCGCCAGATATTTTGAAAAGGAAATCGGATACAAGATTCCTGAGAACCAGCCTTTTGTCGGGGCTAATTTCAACGTGACTAAGGCAGGAATCCATGCCGACGGCATGATGAAAGACGAAGAAATCTATAATATATTTGACACGAACAAAATCCTCAAACGCCATGTTGATGTCGGTATCACCGACAAATCAGGCGTAGCGGGAATAGCATACTGGCTCAACAGCCGCCTGGAACTTGTGGGTGACGGCAAAGTTGACAAGCACCATCACGCAGTAAAATTCATCAAGGCTTGGGTAGACGAAGAATATGTCAAAGGCCGCACTACCGGTATCTCCGAGCAGGAGATGTGGCAGCAGGTGGAGAAGTGTCTTCCCGAGCTTCTCAAGGAACTCAGGAAGAAAAAATGAAGAAAAAGCACCTGCTGGATTCCGTCCAGGGCAGGGTCCTGATGTGCGATGGCGCGATGGGAACCATGCTGCAGGCGGAAGGGCTTTCGGCCGGGGAATGTCCGGAGTACTGGAACCTCACCAAACCGGAGATAGTAACCGGTATACATAAAAAATACATTGACGCGGGCGCGGATATGATACTCAGCAATACTTTCGGCGCTAACCGCATGAAGCTGGAGAAGTTCAACCTTGACGACAAGCTGAAAGAGATAAACGCCGCCGGCATAAAGAACGCTAAGAAAGCCGCGGCAAAAGGCCCGGTCTACGTGGGCGGGGATATCGGACCCACGGGACAGATGCTTGAGCCGTACGGCTTTATGACCGAAGAGAAGGCGTTTGAGACTTTTGCCGAGCAGTCCGAGATATTGGCGGGTGCAGGAGCGGACTTCATAATAGTAGAAACTATGATAGCGATAGAAGAGACGGTGCTTGCCGTGAGAGCGGCGAAGAGCAGGACGAAACTGCCGATACTGGCGCTGATGACCTTCAATATTAACAACGGCGATGTCAGGACTGTAATGGGCGTTGACACCGAAACAATGGCGAAACAGCTGGAAGACGCGGGGGCCGATATAATCGGCGCGAACTGCGGCTACGGCATTGATTCAATGATTGAAATAGTAAAGGCGATAAAGAAACACACGAACAGGTTTATTATCGCCGAACCGAACGCAGGGCTTCCGGTCATGAAAGAAGGAGTTGTGATTTACGACGGGTCGCCTGAGATAATGGCTTCCCATGTGGATGAGCTGATTGAGGCAGGAGCGAACATTGTAGGCGGATGCTGCGGGACTACCCCCGATCATATAGCGCAAATGAAAAAAATGGTAGAAAGGAGAAACAGTAAATGAGAAAGCCGATAATCGCAGGGAACTGGAAAATGAACAAGAACGTTACGGAGGCGCTTGAACTCGTAAAAGACCTCCGTTTTAAACTCGCGGATGTGAGCGATGTAGAGGTGGTTGTCTGCCCTCCGTTCACGGCCGTCTACCAGGTCTATCAGTTCCTCAAGGGTTCAAACATCAAAGTCGGAGCGCAGAACTGTTATTTTGAAAAGAAAGGCGCGTTCACCGGCGAAGTTTCACCCTCGATGCTCAAGGAAGCAGGCTGCACTTATGTCATTCTCGGGCATTCCGAGAGAAGGCAGATATTCAAGGAATCAGACGAGCTGATCAACAGGAAAATAAGGGCCGTCCTCGGAGAAGAGATGCTTCCGATACTCTGTTGCGGGGAAACGCTTGAAGAAAGGGAAAAGAATGTCACCAGTGAAGTTATAAAGAGACAGCTCACCGGCGGACTCAAGGGTTTTACAGAAGACGAAATGCTCAAGATGGTCATTGCGTACGAGCCGGTCTGGGCAATTGGCACCGGCAAGACTGCGACGAAAGAGCAGGCGCAGGAAGTCCACAAGTTTATCAGGGACCTCATCGCGAAGCTCTATAGCCAGAAAACGGCGGACGCGGTGCGCATACAGTACGGCGGCAGCGTTAAACCGGATAATGTTTCAATTCTTATGAGCGAGCCGGATATCGACGGCGCGCTGGTCGGCGGAGCCGCGCTGGAAGCCGATTCTTTCGTTAAACTCGTAAAGTTCGAAAAGAAGTAACAGCTTAAAGCCGTCTCAGGCGGCCGGAGGAAAGATGATAATCGGGATATTGACAATACTTCATGTAATAATTTGCGTGCTGCTGATATTGATAGTGCTCCTGCAGTCAGGCAAAGGAGGGGACCTCTCTTCGGTATTCGGCGGAGGTTCTAGCCAGGCGCTTTTCGGAGCGACCGGCGGGCAGTCGGCGCTAGGGAAAATTACCACCGGACTGGCGATAGCCTTTATGCTTACGTCTATACTTCTTGCGACCCTGCCTACCAAACTTGGTTCCGCAGGCGGGGCTTTGCAGAGAGAGATGGCGACAGAGGACAAAACAAGAGCTTCAATGCCTGGCGCTTCGAACCAGCAGAATGCTCAAGCCGGACAGGCGGCTCCCGCGGGACAGGCCGGCAATGCGGCGGCACCCTCTAAAGGGACTTCTGCTCCTGCCGCTCCTTCAGCGGTACCGGCAGCGCCGGCACAGTCAACGCCGAAGGGCAAGTAAGGCAGGATGAAAAGAAGCACCGCAATAGCCGTGACGGTTGCCGCAGCGGTAATTGCAGCGGGTTTTGCGGGTTTGATAGTAAAACTTAATAGAGATATGAAGGCGTACCGGGAAGGAAGCGGTGCGCCTTCTTTTTTTGGCGCGGAGAAACCCGCTTACGGCGACACCTTTGTCGGCGGTTCTATCGGCGACGCTTCAATACTTAACCCCATCCTCTCCGGAGACAGCGCGAGCAATGAGATTATCTCGAAGGTCTATAACGGGCTGGTCAAGTATGACAAAGACCTGAAACTTACAGGCGACCTCGCGGAATCGTGGGTTGTTTCCAAAGACGGCCTGGTCGTTACCTTTAAATTGAGAAAAAATGTCAAGTGGCAGGATGGAGTTGAATTTACCGCCGCCGATGTTGAGTTCACCTACAGGAAACTTACTGATCCGCTGACAAAGAGCCCCTACAAAAGTTCTTTCGAGCTTCTGAAGAAATTTGAGATGCTTGACAAATATACAGTGCGAGTTACCTACGGCAAACCCTTCGCGCCGGCGCTTGAAAGCTGGGGGATGGGAATTCTTCCTGAACATGTCTACAAGGGGCTTGATGTGAATACCGCTCCGGCGAATTATTCTCCGGTAGGCACCGGGCCCTATATTTTTAAGGACTGGAAACGCCAGCGTGAGATAAAACTCTCGTCTTTCCCCGGATATTTCGACGGCAGGGCTTACATTGACAATTATGTGTACAGAATCATCCCTGACCAATCCGTGCAGTTTATGGAGCTCAAGTCAGGCGGCCTTGACGAAATGGCTCTTACGCCGGATATGTTCAAGAAACAGGCGACTGCGCCTGAGTTTGAAGCAAAATTCAACAAGTACAGATACAGGGCTATGGCCTACACATATATGGGCTTTAATAACGCTTCCCCGTTCTTTTCGGACAGGAAGGTGAGACAGGCGGTTTCGCACGCCATAAACAGGAAGGAGATAATAGATTTTGTGCTCTTTGGGTACGGGGTTGAAGCCACCGGGCCTTTCCCGCCGGAATCCTGGGCCTGCGACAGATCCGTTAAAGGTTATTCCCTGAATCTTGAGCTTTCAAAGAAGCTGCTTTTTGAGGCCGGCTGGCTTCCCGGGAAGGACGGCATGCTGGAAAAGAACGGAAAAAAATTCAGTTTTATGCTGATGACGAACCAGGGCAATAAAGAGCGCGAGAGTATCGCTACCATCATCCAGTCACAGCTGAAAAAACTCGGCATAAAGGTTGAACTTAGGGTGCTGGCCTGGCCGGTTTTCATAAATGAATATGTGAACAAGAAAAAGTTTGACGCTGTGGTGCTGGGTTGGAGTCTGACGCCTGATCCGGACTGTTATGATATATTCCATTCGTCGAAAACAAAAGAAGGCGAGTATAATTTTGTTTCCTACTCAAACCCGGATGTTGACCGGCTGTTGATAGAGGGCCGGGAAACTTTTGACCAGAACAAGAGGAAAGAACTCTACGCCCGGATCCACAAGCTCATCGCGGAAGATCAGCCCTACGCCTTCCTTTATGTGCCTGACGCGCTTGTGGCGATGGATAATAGGATTCACGGCATAAAACCGGCGCCGATAGGCATCGGATATAATTTTGAGAAATGGTTTGTTCCTTTCGGCGAACAAAAATACAGGACGAAGACGGTTATTGCGAAGTAAAATCAGCAACCCGGAGGCATTTATGAAAGGAATAATACTCGCAGGAGGGCTCGGCACGAGGCTTTCTCCGCTTACGAATATCACAAACAAACATTTGCTGCCTGTCTATGACAAGCCTATGATATTTTATCCGATGCAGACTCTGGTCAACGCCGGGATAGACGATATTATGGTGGTAACCGGCGGGAACAACGCCGGTGATTTCCTGCGGCTGCTCGGCAACGGAAAGGATTTCGGACTCAAACATATGAATTACGCGTATCAGAAAGGCGAGGGCGGCATAGCCGAAGCGCTTTCGCTCTGCGAGCATTTCGCGAAGAATGATAAGGTGGTCGTTATCCTCGGAGACAATATAATCGGCGGGAGCATAAAAAAATCAGTTGATAAGTTCGCGAAAATGAAGAGCGGCGGCATGATTTTACTCAAGGAAGTAGGCGAACCGAGGCATTACGGAGTCCCGGAATTCTCCGGCAACAGAATCAAGCGC